>NZ_JAYGHN010000020.1:0-11039 GCF_034931845.1 Calothrix sp. UHCC 0171 | reverse complement strand
CGGGCTAGAAGCCCGCACTACAAAAAAAAACAATTTACACATTTGGGATGCTCCCGGAAGTTTTAGCTATAGTGGAAGCTACAATGATATTGGTCTATTTGTGGAAACTGATGGTTCACAAATATCTTTCAGTAACTTTTCGCGTTCTTGCTGCAATAATGGGGAGGGATTTTCCACACTATAAAATAATAAAATCGCATCCGACCAAAGATGAGTAGATTTATTTGTGTTTTGATTCGGAACTTCGTAATTGAGGAAATATTCGGCTTTTCTTAATGCAATTTCCTCTGAAGAAGCTTTATTTGCTTTTAGTTTTACTTCCATTTCTTGCAAATCTAGATTTATTTTATCACGTTCTGCGGCTGACATAATTCTAAAGAGTGTAGGCTTGATAATTTCCTCGGCTTTTTGGGTACTTAGTTCTTGAGTAATTAGTTCTTGGGTAATTAGCCATTGATATAATTTACCAGGTTGGAGTTGTTTGGTTCCTTTATATAAGATTTTTTGCTGTGTAATATTAATGTCAGTTTCCCAAACAACTTTTTGAGTTTCAAATTCGCGAACAATTAACTTTGCTTCTGGTAATTTCTCTGGCTCTAATTGCCCATGCCACAAAAATAATGGTTTGTCATGCCAAATAATTAGGTTATCTACTAAACCTGGAGAAACAGGACAAATCAGACTTCTGGCGCTATTTGTTTTGGTCGGACGCTTCCCAAAAAGTTTGGAAACCCAACCTGTAAATTGTTGAGCAATTAGTATATTTTGAGATTTGTAATCTTGAGATTTATAATTTAGGGTTATTGTTGATTTTGCCCAACTTTGATTACTGATACTGCTAAAAGCTGTCACCAGAAAAGTTAAGGTGAGAATTTTAATTTGAGATGACTTTATCTGGGAATTAAATGCAGTTTGTATTTTATTTGTGTCGGTCTTGCCTGTAATTTTGCCTGTACTTTTCAAATTAAACTTGAAATTAAACATATCTTTTGCTCCTAATCGCGGGAATTACATAAGCTAAAAATGCTGATGATGGTAAAAACCACGGTAATAAAATTGCCGCAGATATATATATTTGCAATGTTGCCAATAAGTAAAAAGCCACGAAACCGAGAGTGCTAATTAGAATTTTGAGCCGTAGTTGTGGATGTAATGGAGACTGTTGTCTGAGTAAAATTGCCGCAATTTTTCCGAGAATTAGGGCAACTCCAACAACCCACAAATCTGGTATGGGTGTCACCAAACGCTGGGGGTATAAGAAATGGTGCGTCATGTATGCCAACGATTCACCCCCTGTTAACCAAGGCTGTTGAGTCCAGTAGCTCATTGCCGAAGGTGTTGGGGAGCGATCTGGTTCTTTGGCTGACATTCCCAAACGTTCATCGTCCCCAACTGCGATTAAAACGACTTGGTTTTTAATTAATGGATACTTGTTATTGATATCAGGAGTTTCTAGCAATTCCCAAGCGGGAATTTTGGTATAGACTCGATTGGGTGGAATAGAAAAATCAACAATTGGCTGCAATCCTAAAGATGGTTGCCATTGCAAAAGTCTGTTTAAGTCACCTTTGGGCGATCGCTTTTGTTCGATCGCATCTAGCAATTGAGTGCGTAAATCAACTTTTCCACTTGTTTTTGGTTGGGGTAAGTCGGTGATTTCTTGCTTGGCAGTATGTACTAGTGCCATCAAGTAGGAAATTGGACATTTTTGACGACAACGTTGATTTTTATCGGGTACTTCAACGAAGTAAGGATTTGCGTCACTATAACCCTGTATAGTCCAATTGCGATCGCGAATTCCGTTAGCTTGATTGATTTCTAGTTCTTTGGTTTTGTCTTGATCAAGATTTGTAGCAAAGATAGTCCAAATATTCTGATCGACTGCTCGCTTGACTGCGGTTCCCAATTCTTTATCGGCTAATGGTATTTCTTTTTGGGGTGTATCGACAAAGATATCTAAAGTAACGACAGATGCATTTAATTTTCTCACTCGCTCCATCAATTGGGCAATGTAACTGCGATTGAGCGGGGATAGTTCCGGAGCGGAAAGCTTACGGCGATTAATAGATTGAGTATCTATTTGGACTAAGGCAACTGGGGGAGCTTCTTCGCTGGGAATTTGATTGGTAGTGTGACGGTAAGCAGCTTGGAGAAATAATCTGCCATCAAGGAGAAAATCTTGCACAGGATAAAGGGAACTCAAAATCAGAGTCGCAGTGATGGCGATCGCTTCAGTATAATTTGGTAGAGATTGTTTGAGTCGATGTTTCCAACCATAGGCGGGGATGCGAAATAATTTTGCTCCGGGATGGCAGAAAAGTGAGGGAACTAAATAAGAAGATGGGTAAGTGTGTTTCTTCTCTAAGTGCAGAAATTGCCTTGCTTCTGCCAGGGATTCGTACAAATCGAGATGTTTGCCTAAACTTTGCAGAAACCTGACTAAAAATTCTTGGGCGACGCGGTTATGAATGCGTTCGCGCATGACAACTACTTGACTAAAACCTAAATCAATTAAACTGTTGGCGATGCTTAATCCACTACAGGAATTAAAAATTGCCACCTTTAAACCACGTTTTTTGGCTGCACTTAATTGAGGGGCAATTTCATTAATAGAAATTGATTTTCCTGGAGCAATTCCTAACTCTCCCCCAATTATTTCCGCTTCGTCACTATGTCCCGCAAAAAATAGTAAATCCCAACCTTTAATATCTGCGATCGCATCAACAATTTCCTGTCTGACTTCGTTAGCATTTTTATTCGGTTGCCAACCTACAAATGTGACATCTGCTATTTTTCGTAATTCTTTTAAAGCTACTTTTTCGATTTGAAAATTTTGTCCTGTATCATCTCCCAAAATCGCTAAAATTCTTGTCTTGCGATTAGTTTGCTTGAGTTGCGAGGTTGTGGCTTCAACATTAACATTTAAGGGCGCACGAATTAATTCAATCGTTCTCATACTGCCAAATTCTGTCCCAATTTCCCAAGCTTCCCAAGGAAAACGTTCTATTTCAATTGGGGCACAAGTGAGAAAAATTTGTACTGTTTGATTGATGGTGATATCTTCTTTTGCTGATTCTTGACTTCCTCGGGCAATTTGAGCGCGAATTTCATAAAGCTCCGCACTTCTCAACCAGCGATTAAACTCATAGATTAATTTACTTTCTGTTTTAACTAGTTCTGCGTGCCAGTCGATACTGACTGGAGCAATCCCAGCATCTAAAGCTCGTCCCCGCAGATTATCCGGTTGGAAAAAGATGCCACTGTCTGCAACTATTTCCTGCATTTCTGATTTATAAAAATTGAGATATGCATGTCGCCAATCTTGATAAAACTGCGTTAAATTCGCTGGATAGCTTACTTGATTCCTCAGCACTTGCCCTTGTCCCCAGGACAATTCAAATAAACATATTTGCTCGATTTTTTGCACCTTGAGATTGAATATTTGGGTATTGGTTTTCATGGTTTTCATCTAGCAGTTAATATTTTTGGTAGGCGAGAACTAAAGAGAACTTAATTTTTTTATATTTGATTTATTTTTTGATTTATTTTTTTATATTTGATTTATTAAAAAGCATTTATAAAGTAAATATTAAGGATAGTCGTGCAGGGAGGAACCTGCTTTCTCATCAAAAATTCAGATGATGCTCGATACTTAAATCCAATAAACCGGGTTCCTTTGGTCTTAAGGTTTACTTTATACATAACCTCTAATTAATACAAAAATCATCTCAAAAATATCAACTTTTAGAAACTATGGAAAACGGCTACATCTATATAATTAAATATTATTATTTTTTGCGCCAATCATAATTCCATTAATTTTTCTTAATATCTTGCATTCTTTACTCTCTATTCCCAACCCATACCAAAAGGTGGAATTTCAAATACTGCATCTTCGATAGTTACTGTTACTTGAAATCTTTCGTTGACATCGCCAATGACTCTCCCGTAAGGTATACCTTTACTAGAGTCTGCAAAAAATTCGGAAACTAATATTTGAGTGTCGTCGTGAATTTCCAACTTAATATTTTGTGGCATTGCTGTATGTGGTTGGGAACCCAAGGCAATTAATAGCACCCATTCCTGGGTATCGGAAGTTTCATCCAATATCCACATAATTGCGTAAAGGCGCAAACTTCCACATTCAGAATCCAAGTCCCGGAAAGCACCACCTGCTGTTAGGGGAATATAAACTCCTTTGGTTTCTAAAGTAGAGCGAATGGCATCAAAACCTTCACTAAAATCGCGCATTTGCGATAATGCCACTGAAGGCATCAGCATCCAGCCTAGTTCTTGAGCAACATTATCAATTTGATTTTGTAACCAGAGTCCGACGTTAATTAGAGGTTGAATAATTGATGGGGTTGTTGCTTTATATACCCAGTTAATTAATTCTGGATTATTCAACAACACTTGAGCTTCTGCTGGGGTGATTAATTCCCAAAGTTTTTTGGTTTGGAGTTGGGATTTTACTGATTCTAATTTTTGCTGTAGGGCGATTACTTTCTCAGTTGGAATTGTGGCAGTGATTGGTAATAGAATTGCCTCTGCATCCAAACAACGAAGATTCAACAGTAATTTATCGACATCTTGGTTAAAGATGCTTTCTGGCAATGTGTAAGTCCAATCTGATTCTATTTCTGGATGGGCAGAATGTTGATATTGAAGATATTGTTCGTAGTTAATAAATCCAGAGATAGCAACTTGATTTTGTTCTTCATCAACTTGCATCAACACATAGAAATGTGCTGCCAGTTCAGGAACATCAAAAACTGCAAAGGGAAAGCTATGTTGGTTGCTAAATTTGTTCGCAGTGACAAGACAAACTTGGAAATTACCAACTTGAATTTTACAAGCTGCTGCTACTAAATTTGCATGTGGAGGTTGCCAAATTGAAGCTTGATTAATATTAATTATTAAATTACTGTCCCGTTCTTGTAACCATTGTGCAAAACCCAAAACACCTAAAGCACAAAGGTAAACTTGCCAGCGTTGTTCAGGTTGATGTATTGATTGACTCAAATTTGCAGCTTGTTGTAAATCTGCTGGTTGCAATTCTATTCTCGTATCGTTAAAACAATACCAATCAAGTAAATCAAAATCATGAGAATCAGGTGTTGGAGGAGGTTGGTAAATCATACATATTTATTCCTATTTATTTAATTTTTACTTTTTCTACTTTTTTACTGCTAGCTACAATTGAAAAACTTAACTGGAAAATTTATGCCTTGACTTTCTCAAATCGAGATAATGACATAATCGACGGGATAACATACCCTTTAAAGGTTGATCGCGAACTGGATTTCTCACCTCAGATTGGGCTTCTTCCATAATGCTAGAAATTTGCTCATCTAAAATTGCATCTACCTTTTGTTCCAAATTTTGCAAACTTTGTGAATCTGTAAATGATTTAGCTATTTCCAACACTTGCGAACGTAAAATTATCAGTAACTTTTGGCGAATATCTGCACGCAACTCATTTAATTTTAAAAATCGAGTGACTTCATACTGCTTCTTCAAACCAATTTGCGGAGCAATTTGATTCATCGATCGCCCTTGACAGTGAAAAAGATGTAAAGCCGTCACAAAAGATTCTTCCACAGATTGGCGTTTGCGTTGTAACCTGATGATAAAATCTTCCACAACAACCGCGATCGCTTCATCTAAAGAAGCCACAAACTGCTTTTGATACAGCCGCAAAAACTCAATCTCTTCTCCATCCTCCTGCGTAGACACAGAACTTTCCACTAACGGTTGAATTTCTGGACGATCTAAAGAAACCGAACTCACTGCACCCCCCTGGGCTGCAATCCGGTAACGTCTGAGTTTAGCTGCGATCGCTTGTAATTGTCTCAAAACCGCATCCCCACTCAAAACCCTCCCAGTTGCCCCTTGCAGATGCTTGGCAATTCGAGTCAGCTGTGCCGATGTTGGCACTTGGCAAGGCAAAGTTGAACCATGAAGACGCTGCTGCAAACGTTCTTCCCGGTAAATCGCGTGATAACTTACCAAAAGTTCGCAGGTTTGCTCAATCTCCAAAGCAGTTAAACCATACATACTCGTCAGAATTCTATGGATTTCTTTAGAATTTGTATCGTTTAATAAAGCCCAATCGCTAACTAAAAACACACCATGCTGAAGCAAAAAGCGCTTCAGTTCCGGCTGCTGTTTGACATAACGATTAACCCAAGTATTCAACGAACCCCTAACTGGATCGAAAGTCTTTAAAACCGTTGTCGCCAAAGATTGATAAGAATTAACTTGAGTCCTTCTTGAGCTTCGCTGCACCATTGCCAAAACTTCATCATCCAACACAAACGGCAGTAAATCCTTATAATCAAAGCCATTCGAGCTTCCGAATTTCATCCCCAAGTCTAAACACACTTGATATACCTGGTGAGAAATGTAGCAACGCAGACAGATTTCTGCTAAGTAAGCATCCTCACTATTAGCATTTTTAGATTGCATTTGCTGCCACAAATTGCGTTGAACTGCGGCATCGGCAATATCTGATAACCCTGAAAAATGCTTTTGTAAATAGTTTTGAGCTACGGCAATCATTTCAACCCGGCGATTACTATTAGAGTCTAGCTTGACAAATTCACAATACTTTGATACTAGAGCCACAGTAAATTTACTCAATGCCAATCACTTTTATTCTTCCACCTCCTTCGTATAAATGCAATTTTCGGGGTGACAGCATTTCTGTGGTGCTACTATTCCTCTATTTCTGCAACTTGGCAGCTTATGCAAAATTTGGGGATTTCTGCATGATGGATTTTTGATGCGATTTTATCAGTGGGAAAATAAAATCTTAAGTATTTAAAAATAAAACTTAGTCAGTGATATTACAGACAAAGAGAAGCCTTTACAAACAAGCGATCGCACTTAATAAAAGTATAATATTTCTAAAAAATTACGGTAATCCTTAGAAATAAAAGTTTTAAGTCAAACCATAGCAATGACTTTGACTACTACAGCCTGACACCACCGAAAAGTCATGAGTATAATGTATGACTGTAAATTGACACTTGATTTATCACCGAAAGGTTAATTATGTCAGACCAATTCACTTTTACTGTTACAAATGAAACAGACTTAGCAATTACAGAGCTTTGGGCATCTGTAGACGACGAAGACTGGAAAGAGTTCACCTTGGGAGATGAAGGTATCCCACCAGGAGAAACAATCACAATTGCTTGGGCAGAATATACAAATGAATCGCCATGCGAATGGTATATTTGCTGCACATATGAAGATGAAACAGAATCTGATTCTGCTGTGTTCAATTTCTGTGAAGAGCCAGCCTTGGTATTTAGCTAAATTTACTTTGAATAAATCGCCCTTGGTTGATTCGTGAATTATATCAAGGGCATTTATATTTTTTATTATTTTATATTTATTTATCTAACGAATGCGATCGTAGGTAGAATAATTCAACAGAGAGTGTCTTTACGTAAGAATATCAAAACTGATTTATGATGTTTCCGCGAGGAGCCAATCCAGATAATCCTGATTTCCTCCTGTGATTGGCAAAGCTACCACACAAGGCACTTCGTAGCTATGCTCCAATTTGACTTTTTTCGTTAGCTCTTCCAGTAAATCACGGCGTGATTTCAAAATCAAAATCGCTTCCTTAGCTACCTCCAATTGATCTTTCCACCAATAAATGCTGTCCATCCCATCAATTACATTGGCACAGGCAGCGAGACGAGTTTCTACCAAAGATTTACCCACCTGAATGGCTTCAGCACGATCTTTACAAGTGACGTAAACAAAAACAGGTTCCATGCAGTGTTTCCATTAATTTCGCTTCTTTGCAGATGTATAGCCAAATTGCTACCACTTGTTGTTAAATTACCAGAATATGCATCTGCAACCATAGTGAAAAGTGTTTGAGTTTTTGTTATTCAAAGTGGTAAAAGAGAATTAGGTTGCTTCTGGAGGAGTGTTGTTGCCAATTCCCAGTTCTTCTTTACTACTATTGAATTGTGTCCACAGTTCTTTTATCTGTCTGTAAGCTTCTTCCGAGGGAATTTTTCCGGCTGTCTCTAAGTCAGTAATGTAGCCAACCCTTTGTGCAAATTCCTGGAGATTCGCATTAAATGCTAGGTTTTCCGGCGTAAAGTCACCGTGGTAAGGACGGCGAGGGTATAAAAAATTATCTTTATCACTCTGATTAAACTCTGCCACTATTCCATACCAATTGCTACATAAAGATTTAAGCTTCTCAAAAACAAATTTCCAAAGCAAATTGTTGAGTAATTTGTGATTAAAAAACCAGCATCTTGATAAATATCCCTATTACTTTATCTAACTCCGGTTAAAATTAGGTTGCATAAAGGTTATGTAAAGATTATGCAGAAATCCAATTTGATATTTGAATAAATACGTAGTTACTTTAGTGACAGCATAACGCAGCAAATACTTATCAATGATGCGTTACTTAATTTTTTTCATCAGTCAAACTGGATTCCTCATAAGCTGTTGCGTATTTAATTTGTATATGAGACGCGGGCAAGATGCCCCGGAGTTTTCCGTGAAGAACATCTCCCCGGAAACTCCTCTCCGCACTACAATTATTTTGGGTTTTTGACTTATATGATTTAGCTGCACATCAGCTTACTCGCATTAAAAAAGTTTTAACTCCTCATTCTTCCCAATGAAAATGATGGATTTAAAAGTTTATGATTATCAATCAATTGTTTAGCAATACCACTGACTACGTTAGTCCAAGGGTGTTCTGGATAACGTAAACAGAAAATATCGCTACTGGCTAAATGAAACATCTCCTCACATACAGGTAAAATGCCAGCAACAGGAACGCTATAAGTTGCTTGAACTTGCTGTTTTAAGGCTTCGGGATTGAGACTGGGTAAAGCTTTATTGACAACCAAAAGCATTTTCTGAACATCCAATTTACGCGCCACATCAATTGTGACGGCTGTTCCTTGATAATCTTGCTTATCAGGACGTAAAATTACCACAAGAACATCAGAAATTATCGCCGACAGTAGTGTTTCTTCATTAATACCAGGGTGAGTATCAATGAATAAATAATCTAATTTTAGACGCTGCATTAAATTACGAAATCCATCATTAAGTAAACGAGCATCATAACCCTCACGTAAAATCCGAGAAATTTCACCAGTTTTAATACTTGAGGGGATTAGATAGATTTTACCTGGGTTTTTATTAAACCAATTCTGTTTTTGTCGGCTTGTAAACACAGAACTGACATCATAAGTTGCCGCTTCGATCGCACAACGTCCCCAAAGGTAATCATTCAATGTATATTTAACTTTTGATTCATCTAAACCAAAAGGAACATGAATTCCTGGAGATTGAATATCTGTATCCACAATCCCAACTCTGCATCCTGTGCGGGCAATAACAGTCGCCAGATTCGCTGTAACGTTAGATTTACCAGTACCACCTCGAAAGGAATGAATTGATATAATTTTCGCCATGATTTTAAGTCCTAATTAATTATTATGGGGGAGAGTGAGAATTGACCAATTACGAATTATTTATTCCATTCATTCCGAATAGACTTTGCAGTTTGCTGGAGCTTTTTAAAATAATCACTTTCGGCTATTTCCGCAACTTCTTTGATAATTTTAGATTGGTCAATCTCTACCTGTAGTTGTTGTAATTGCTCGGCTAATTGTTGTTCACGTGTATATATTTCATGCACCATTTTTTGAAAGACTTTTCCTAGTTGTCCCAATTCATCGTTACGTTGGGCGATTTGATTTAGTCCTTGACGTTCTAAAGCTCTCACCTCGTTAGCACTGACATTTTCTAAACTAATACGTTGAGCAAGTTTTGCCATTGGTTTCAGAGGTTGAATCACTCTCCATTTCAGTAAATAGTTAATAGAAACAATCACTAATGCAAAAATGCCAATAAAGATACCAATAAATAAATAAGTAGCTTGACGAGCGTCCTGAAAAACTTTACTCGCAGGAATATAAATTATCTGAGTACCAATAATTTGATTTAACTTCCAACCATAACCATTTTGCGTACCATATTTTTTGATGTGGCTTTGAGGAGCAACTTTTGGGGAACTATGACACTGCAAACAACTCGCATCTGTCACAGCCAGAGGTTGAGCAATATAAAATAGTTCTGTACCAGTTTGGGAGCGGAAACCAGAAAGGGATTTGAGATTGCGATCGCCTATAAATCGCTCAATTAATCTAGCCTCAAATAAATTGGCTTGATCCTCCATATTTGTGGGATTCAGTGTTGCATCTTTATAAATAAAATCTTTGTAGTTCCAATTTTGTCTCAGCTTCTTAACTACTTGTTTGGCTGACAAACTGGGTATAGTTTCGGGGATAAAACGAGTTTCCGGGTGAGCAATTTCTGCAAGTAAAGGTGCAATATCGTTTGTTGTATAGCTTTTAACAGCATTAACTAGTTGCATCGCCATCTGTCCGCGATCGCTCATTTCCTCTTGAGCCTTATTTTCTAAAGCTTTTGATAAGGATATACCACCAAGAATTATCCCAGCCACAAAGATTATTGATAAAAGCAATGTAAATTGAGAGCCTAGTTTCCATTTATCAATATTAAAATTAGCAATTTTAAGACGATGTAACATTTCCCAGTCTCTATCAACGCTCTTTACATCTATATATCTGGGAATAGTTAACTCGTGCAATTTTGGTCAAATGTCCTGCCATCACTGCGTTCTCCCGTCTTCCTCCCTGTTTCTCCTCCTATTTATATCGCTTCTCCCAAATCTGGCAACACATAAAATAAATCTCCGTGTCTCTCCATCTCCGTGTCCCCGCGTCATCATCTGTTACTTTCTTTTGGAGAATTGGTATTATTTCCTGTCTCCAACTAAAGTTGGAGTCGCTTCGATGGAGAAAAAGCTGTTTTCAATCCGAACTTTCTCCTGATGCACAACAGTTGGCGAATTGAATACTATGAACACATGAAGCGAAACGAACCGCAGCAAACGAAACCAAAACAAACAATAAATGGTTTACAAAATGCGACTTCGCTAAACAAATATATCTTAA
>NZ_JAYGHN010000019.1:70713-118886 GCF_034931845.1 Calothrix sp. UHCC 0171 | reverse complement strand
TATTTACTATCAGCCAATTGTGTCACTGAAAACTGGTAAAATCTCTGGATTTGAAGCTCTGGTTCGCTGGCAGCATCCAACTCGCGGACTGATTCTACCCACAGATTTTATTCCTGCGGCTGAAGAAATGGGTTTAATTTATCCCATTAATACTTGGATATTTCAAACTGTTTGCCAGCAACTTTATATTTGGCAACAGGATACTAAATTTCCTCAAGATATTACAATTAGCATCAATCTTTCTGCCAGATTATTTTCCAATCATAATTTAGTCTCAATTATTGACAATATTATTGAGCAAACTAAAATTAATCCAGATCATATAGAACTCGAAATTACAGAAAGTGTCATCATGGAAAATAGTGATGCTGTTAAAAATATTCTTCAGGAGTTAAAACAAAGAAATTTTCAGCTTGTAATTGATGATTTTGGTACTGGTTATTCTTCATTAAGCTATCTTCATAGTTTTCCCCTCAATTCTCTGAAAATTGATAAATCTTTTGTGAAAATTATGCAAGAAAATCAGGAGAATATGGGGCTTGTACCTGCAATGATTGGTATTTCCCACTCAATGGGTATGCGAGCGATCGCAGAAGGGATTGAAACCCCAGAACAACTGGCTCAACTCAGAAGTCTTAATTGTGACCTTGGGCAAGGTTATTTATTCTCAAAACCCATTAAAGCAGAATTAGTCCTAGAATTTCTGGATACTAAACCAAAATGGTAATAAAAATATATTAGCTGCATATCCGGCTACATAGTTGGGTTTGAGATAGTTGGGTATGTTTGCACCATTTTACGGAATAGTGGAAATATCAATTATACAGAATTACAGAAACTCTATTAAATACATAAAATAAACTGTAATATTAATAAAAGATAGAGTTTGACTCAAAATGCTTTTAGAGCGAAACAACAACTATAAAGCAAATATTTTGGTTGTCGATGATACACCTGACAACCTGCGACTTTTATCCGCAATGCTGACAGGACAAGGGTATGAAGTTCGTAAAGCCTTAAATGGGAAGATGGCGCTTACAGCCTGTCAAATGCTTCTTCCTGATGTGATTTTGCTAGACATTAATATGCCGGGTATGGATGGTTATGAAGTTTGCCAACAACTCAAAGCCAATGAACAAACCTGCGGTATTCCCGTTATTTTTATCAGTGCTTTAGATGATGTTTTAGATAAAGTCAAAGCTTTTGATGTGGGTGGAGTGGACTATATCACGAAACCTTTTCATGGTGCGGAGGTTGTGCTGCGAATCGAAAATCAAATAAATTTACGCTTGTTGCAGATTAGACTACAAGAAAAAAACTTTTTATTGCAAAAAGCGTTTGATGATTTAAAGATAGCCCAAGTGCAACAAATTCAGAATGAAAAGATGATTGCCTTGGGACAATTGGTGGCAGGAGTAGCTCATGAAATTAATAATCCCGTCAGCTTTATCTATGGTAATCTTCAATACGCTAATCAATACGTTCAAGATTTATTAAATTTAATTAATATATATCAGCAGGAATATCCAGAACCAACACCTAAAGTTCAAGCCAAAATTCAAGAAATTGACTTAAATTTTGTTGTGAATGACTTGCAAAACCTAATGAATGCCATGTATCGCGGAGCCGATCGCATTCGCGAAATTGTCATCTCCCTGCAAAACTTTTCGCGATTTGATGAAGCAAAAATGAAGTCAGTCAATATTCACCAAGGTATTGATAATACATTAATCATGTTAGAACATAGACTTAATTCGACAGCCCATCGTCCCGCGATCGCAGTTGTCAAAAATTATGATACCTTGCCCTTAGTTACTTGTTTCCCTGGCGAACTCAATCAAGTATTTATGCATATTTTAAATAATGCCATTGATGCTTTAGAAATGGGAAATGGAGCATGGCGAATGGGCAACAATAACATCAAATCCAATCCAATCCCAGATGACTTTACCAAAGAGAATCTAGACACAAACTTGGATAGTAATAACACTAGGAATAATGATAACTACCCCCAATATTCCCGCAACCAATCCCCTGATTATGGGAAAAATTACTCCAGAACTGCACAATCGCCCTTAACCTATACCCAATCCCTGATTCCGCAAATTCATATTCAGACACGAGTCACCGATATGAACACCATCAAAATTTCCATTTCCGATAATGGTCCTGGTATTGACGAATCTGTGCGATCGCGCGTATTTGACCCATTTTTTACAACCAAGCCCGTAGGTAAAGGTACTGGACTTGGGTTGTCAATTAGCTACCAAATAATAGTCCAGAAACATCAAGGAACCTTGACTTGTAACTCAACCAGAGGAGAAGGCAGTAATTTTATCATCGAAATCCCAATTCAGCAATAACCCATAGGTGGTAAATTTACTCAATCAGTGACAAAAGACAAAATACATTTAAAATTCAAAACTTTTTCTTACTTGGCAGCTACAATTTTCTGTCACAAATAGCATAATAGAAATGTGACCGATCTGTTAAACCCTTTACTTTCACTCAAACAAGGACACTGGTTCAAGCTAATTTGTGGAGCCAGCTTCCAACATCTGCCTGCGGTCAGAAGTTTAACTCTAGCCTACACATTGGCGGGCGCTGACTGCATAGATGTTGCTGCCGATCCAGCTGTAATTGCATCTGCCCGCGAGGCTTTGACAGTTGCCTCAACTCTTATACCAGATTCTCGCAAACTTGGCTACGGTAAAAATGCCAAACTGCCCTATTTAATGGTGAGTTTGAACGATGGAGAAGACCCCCACTTCCGCAAAGCTGAATTTAACCCAGCCTTGTGTCCTCCAAACTGTACCCGTCCTTGCGAAAAAATCTGTCCCGCCCAAGCGATCGTTTTTAACCAACAAGATAATTTCTCAGGTGTCACATCTGATAAATGTTATGGCTGCGGTCGTTGTGTCCCCATCTGTCCTTATGATATTGTTTATACAAGTTCATATGTATCAACACCAGGAGCGATCGCGCCATTGGTACTATCAACAGGAGTCGATGCTGTCGAAATTCATACGCAAGTTGGGCGTTTGGCAGAGTTTAAGCGATTGTGGCAGGCAATAGAACCGCATGTAGAGCAGCTAAAGTTGATAGCCATCAGTTGTCCCGATGGTGAAGGTTTAATTGATTATTTACATGCCCTACACGATCTAATCGCTCCCCTTGAGAGTACATTAGTGTGGCAAACCGATGGTCGTCCCATGAGTGGTGATATTGGCGATGGGACTACGGTAGCAACCGTGAAACTAGGGCAAAAAGTTTTGGCAGCCAAGATACCGGGTTATGTGCAACTAGCAGGAGGAACCAACAGTTACACCGTTGCCAAATTAAAGGCAATGGGATTGTTGAGGAAGGATGATACAAAGAATATTTCCTTACAAAATCTCTCCACATCGTTACAGTCTCCATTTCCCGTGTCTGCAATTTCTGGGGTAGCCTACGGTAGCTATGCCCGTGTATTGCTGTCACCTGTTCTCGAACAATTAGAAGCAAAGGAGGTGAAACTCACCAGTGCAACAACCACTGTCCGTTTAGAGGATGACAAAGAATTGCTTTGGCAAGCAGTTAATCTCGCTCATTCTCTCGTTTCCCAGATTAAATCACAGCAAATCAGCTAAATATTGCCCACTCGCACACCTACCTACGTCGGCGGGTAAACGGGTGTGGAAGCCGCCCACTATCTCTAATAAACGTCACCATAAAAAGCATGACGATTACAGAAGATCTCCAAAAGTTATTAGATATTTTGCCCCAAGACCTGCGGCAAGTTCTTGAGAATCACCCGCAACGAGATAGTTTAGTAGAAGTGGTCTTGGATTTAGGTCGCCGCCCAGAAGCTCGCTTTCCCCAAGGAGCAGAATATCTGAGCGAAGTCCCGATAAATCAAGCTCAAATTGATGATTGCATTCAACGAGTGGGAATTTTTGGTGGAGATAACCGTGCGGGAATAGAGCAAACCCTGCATCGCATCAGCGCCATCCGTAACCGTACTGGCAAGATAATTGGTTTAACTTGTCGTGTTGGTAGGGCTATTTACGGAACCATTGGCATGATTCGCGATTTGGTAGAAACTGGTAAATCGATCCTCATGCTAGGTCGCCCAGGGGTAGGTAAAACTACTGCTCTGCGCGAGATTGCCCGCGTTTTGGCAGATGAACTCAACAAGCGCGTGGTCATAATTGATTCCTCAAATGAAATTGCTGGTGATGGCGATGTCCCCCATCCGGCGATCGGCAAAGCCCGCAGAATGCAAGTTGCCCATCCAAGCGAGCAACATCAAGTCATGATTGAGGCTGTGGAAAACCACATGCCGGAAGTCATCGTTATTGATGAAATTGGTACAGAACTGGAAGCTTTAGCGGCGCGTACCATTGCTGAGCGTGGAGTGCAGTTAGTGGGTACGGCACATGGGAACCAAATTGAGAATCTGATTAAAAACCCAACTTTATCAGATTTAGTCGGTGGCATCCAAGCTGTGACATTGGGAGACGATGAAGCCAGACGACGCGGCAGTCAGAAGACGGTATTGGAAAGAAAAGCACTACCGACTTTTGATATTGCAGTGGAAATGCACGAGCGCCAGCGCTGGGTGGTTCATGAAAGTGTGGCTGATACCGTTGATACATTATTACGTGGTCGTCAACCGAATCCGCAAACTCGAACCCTTGATGATCATGGTAAAGTTGCGATCGCTCGTCATTTGACGGCAATTAATGGTAACGGAAATGCTCGCAGTCACGGACAGGTGGCACATGTAGAAGAAGCATTTGCTCCGGCACGGCAAGTTAATGGCTGGCGTTCCTCTGGAAAAATGGCACCATTGCAGGCAGTACCCAATGAACCCATCAATTTATCTGGACGTGGTGAGTTTGACCGCTTACTGAATGAGGAAGCATGGGGACTGGATGATCGTAGTTTTGGTTTTGACGATCGCCCACATCACTCAGGACCAAACGGCGAAGATTTGCCTTTGCACATTTACCCCTACGGTGTCAGTCGCCATCAACTGGAACAGGTAGTTAAGGTACTTAATTTACCTGTGGTCTTGACAAAAGACCTCGATAATGCTGACTCAATTTTAGCATTGCGATCGCATGTGAAAAACCACGCCAAGTTAAGGCAATTGGCGAAGTCGAGACACTTGCCATTGCACATGATCAAATCGAGTACCATACCGCAGATTACTCGTGGCTTGCGACGAATGCTGAATATGGATGATCCAGATTTTAGCGACGAACGCGAGTTGCAACT
Source organism: Calothrix sp. UHCC 0171 (assembly GCF_034931845.1). NCBI lineage: Bacteria > Bacillati > Cyanobacteriota > Cyanophyceae > Nostocales > Calotrichaceae > Calothrix > Calothrix sp. UHCC 0171. The sequence continues at coordinate 113,624 of NZ_JAYGHN010000019.1, read as the reverse complement.
GTTGATGCACAATGGTAGCGAGGATGAAATGGATGCCTTAGAGGAAGCGCGGTTAGCTGTTGAACAAATTGTCATTCCCAAAGGGCAACCCGTGGAATTATTACCGCGATCGGCTCAGGTGCGGAAAATGCAACATGAATTAGTTGAGCATTATCGCTTAAAGTCTGATAGTTTCGGTGAGGAACCAAACCGGAGATTGCGGATTTATCCAGCGTAATTTGAATTGAATATAGAGGCGTAGTAGTGCTACGTCTCTATCTAGGTAAATTTTTATTGGCAGCAATCAGTTAAGTAGTTGTAAGTAAAATTTGGGGTTATGAGACATTGAAGATTATTCATGAAATTTACAGTTTCTTGTGCGTCTTCACCCAACCTAGTACCTTAAGACTAGTGGCAGTGTTTTCTAACTCGATAGCTTTAGCTCGAATTACATCTGCTAAGGGTTTGGGCAGTTTGAAGTTGATGAATTCCCACTCGACTTTTGCCATGTGTACACAGTTGTGTAGATATTTTACTACGGTGGAATAAATTAAAATGAGCGGAGAAAAGGATGTAAACCTAATTGGGAAAAGGAGAAATAATTTTGATGAGGAAGTGCGTTATGTGATACCAACACAATTAAATCTCCTTTATCCAATCATCAATGCATCTAAATATTATCTTCTTCTTATTTTTACTAATTTTCTCGTCTTGGTTAAGATTACAATACTTAATAATTCTTTTGCATAATTCTTTTTTGTCTAACTTTAGATTCACGGATGTATCTTTTTTTAATGCAAATTTGATTAAATCTTTAATTTGTTTTAATATTTCTGACAAATCAATTTGTTTTAATATTTCTGACCAAATAGAATTAAGATTATTATTATTACAAGAGTATAGCCAACTTTTATCATCTAAGAATACCAACTCAATAATTAACTCATTTCCGCTCTCTTGTACTTTTGTAATATTGGCTAATTTAGTTAAATTTTTAGCAGTTAAAGTTTTATCATCAGGATATTCCATTAAATAAACTACTGAAGATTCTAACTTGAGAAATACTATATTTTTTTTTAAAAGCCAAGTAGAAGATGATTGTCTACATTTTAAATATTTATAGAAATCGCAGTTCACTGCCAGATCAATTTTTTCATTGAAAGAAGTTTGATAGGACTTTTCAAAAGCTGATAGCCAATCTGCATTTAATATAGTTTCTTTAAATTCACGCAATATACCTAAAGTCATAGTTTCGGGACAATGATTCCATTTATTAGGTAATTCTTGTAAATCAGAATACTTTTTAATAATATAGTTGTAAATAGTATAGCTAATTACTTCTTTTAATGGACGTTTAGCAGATGGAGATGATAAGTATTTTAGAGCTTCACTAGCAATTATTTTGTGTAATATCAACTGCGAATTATTATCCTCAGATAAAGATAAATACTCTTCGATCAAATTTGATTTTTTATCATAAAAATAGTTAACACATTTGTCTTCGATGTTTTTTAAAATATCAGGTAAAATAGTTTGTTTGAGAATTTCTATATTATTTTTGGAATTTTGATCTTTACCTTGGATGATACTTAAAAAATAATCTTTGAATAATTTTTGTTTTTGTCCTTTACCCCCAGAACTGAAGCTATTCCAAATATTAGTAAAGCCTTGTGAAGTAAATCTAAGTTCACATTTACTGTCAGGACAAGATTTACGATGAGCAAAATGCTTCCTTTTTTTTGAGCCGCCTTTTAAAATAACCTCTTCATTACATATTAAGCAACATATACCATCATTTTTATAAGAAGAATAAGAACTATCATCTGCACGAATAATTATTCCTCCTCGATACATAGACTTTGCATAAAACATATATAGCTAACCTAAAGTAAAAGAGATTATATTTATAGGATTCCCAAAAATATTGCTCTCCATAACCATTGATTCAAAAAATCTAGGCGCAGTAATATCACACAGCTAAAAATGTCGCCCTATAATGTATCCAGGGTAAGCACATCTCATTAAAATAGTGGTATCGGGTTTAGGGTGGATTAAAAATGCGATTAAATGAAAAATTAGATAAGCTCAAAGCGCTATTTGTCGGAATGGAACAGGCTTTAATTGCTTATTCTGGAGGTGTTGATAGTGCTTTAGTCGCCAAAATTGCTTACGATGTCTTGGGGGAAAAAGCCTTAGCTGTGACTGCAATGTCTCCTTCCCTGCTACCGGAAGAGTTGGAGGATGCCAAAATTCAAGCGGCGACGATGGGAATTAGACATGAAATAGTCGAAACCAAGGAGATGGAAAACCCCAATTACACATCAAACCCTGTCAATCGTTGCTATTTTTGTAAAAGCGAATTACACGATACTTTAAAACCCTTAGCAAAAAAATTGGGTTATCCGTTTGTGGTGGATGGGGTAAATGCCGACGACTTACAAGATTATCGCCCCGGTATCCAAGCAGCAAAGGAACGAGGTGCAATTTCTCCCCTGGCAGAAGTTGGGGTGAGCAAACTCGAAGTTCGTCAACTTTCCCAGGAACTGGGTTTACCTTGGTGGGATAAACCCGCACAACCTTGTTTGAGTTCCCGCTTTCCCTATGGCGAAGAAATCACTGTGGCGAAATTGCAACGGGTAGGCAGGGCAGAGATATATTTGCGAAAATTAGGCTGGCAAAATTTACGAGTGCGATCGCATGGTGAAACTGCTAGGATTGAATTAGCAGCCGAAGATATCAAAAATTTTGTCGCCAATACTGATTTATCTGTTCTGGTATCTGCATTTCAAGAATTAGGATTTATGTTTGTAACCCTCGATTTAGAAGGTTATCGTAGCGGGAAATTAAATCAAGTTTTACACAAACAACCAGTAGAAATTTAATCACTTTGGAAGTGTAAGATATTGCGTTTCTAAATCAGTGAATTGCCAAAGATTGAGATTCTATCTGCAATTTTAGCTCCACAATTAGGTTTGGGGGAAGATTTTTTTCCTTCACCCCAACTTCTCCCAAATCTTGGTTCTCAAGCAATTGATTGACTGAAAGCCTTAATTGTAGCTTGTGGATTGTTGACTACTTTTTCACCAAAATATATGCATTAGCGTATTCAGGTAATTGGCGCACAACATTTTGAAAATCTTTCTTATTTTTGAAAATTCCCGCCAGGAAATCAAGTTGATAAAGACTTGGTAAAAAGGCTCCACCGGTATCGGCAATAACACCCATCCGCAAGCGTTTATTTTTGCCTTGCCCTGATTCTAAAACAATCATTTTGCCTAAACCGATATTTAAGACATCTCCAGCAAAGGTGACACCAGGTTTAATCGAAATTTTGGCATCTATTTTATAACCATAACCTTTAATGGCGTTGACTTTTCTAAAATACCAATAGCGTTTTTGGTTGCGTGGATTTACTCCTTTCACAAAAGGTATTTCATTACTGCGATCGACATTAAAATATTCACTAGTACCATCAGGAAAGTTAATTAAAATTGTTCCTTCCATCAATGCTTCTTCTAGTCCTTGTCTGGTTAGATAAGCAAGAGGTTGAACTTTACCATATTCCTTACCTCCAGGCTCATAAATCCCAGACAAAACATCTTGTTTGGTATATTTTGTGTAGAATTTATCGGCAGCTAAATCGTCTTTTAAGCTGTAGATGGGAATGTTATAGGTAGAAGTTTTTTGACGTGAACCTGGATGGATAAAAACCGCATATTTGGTCATGCGAACCTGTTTTTGATTAACTTTTTTGGGGTTATTTGCAGTCCATTTAATTACACGAAAATTTTGATTAATGAAATTAGCATCTTGCAGTCGAGTTGGTCTTTTTTTCGCAATATCTTCCTGTAAAACTGTAATCATAAAATCAAGAGTTTTGATAGTATCATTAACAGTAATACCTTGCGAACCCAGCAATCCAGAGCGCAATACATCCGGATCATTTTGGGAATGTTCTTGGAAATATTGACGGGTATTCACAAGAGTTGTTAATAAATCAGCTTGATTAAAACTAACTTTCGTCTTTGGTAGATTTCCCGCACTGAGAATTTTATTAGGTTGAACCGTATATCGAAATTTTCTAGCTTCATCAATTACTGGGTAGGAAGTTGATGTCTGGGCTATTTTTGCTGGAGAAGTAATTTGCTGTGAAGATAACTGGGAAATTCTGGGCTGACTTGTAGATTCGGCTTTTGATTGCAACAAGTGAGAACAACTGGTTAAAGCAGCCAGCGATAACACAGTGGAACTCAGGGACAGGTAAAATTTTTGACTCAATTTGATATGCATAAATTGTAGAATCAACTTCTACTGGTAAATGATAGGGTGATTTGGTACAGATGCAACAGCAATACTATCTTAAAAAGATAGAAAGTGTGATGTTCAACCACAAGACGCGATAGAGTTATCTATGGTTTCCTCTCATGTCATGAATTTGGCTTTGTTTATTTATATAAATACCCTATACACAGATAAATAATGACTATTGGCATTTGGATATTAGGTGATCAACTTTCCACCACGCAAGCAGCCCTGGCTTCCTGCAAAAGTAAAAAAATACCCGTGATTCTGATCGAATCTTTAAGCCATGTTCAAGCTCGTCCTTATCACAAACAAAAACTAGTTCTAATTTGGTCAGCAATGCGTCATTTCGCTGAGGAATTAAGCCAAGATGGATATAGTGTTACTTATGAAATTGCTGAGAATTTTGTTGCGCCTTTGGAACAATGGGTAAAAACGAATAACATTACCGAAGTGCGCGTGATGACACCCGCAGATAGACCATTTCTAAAACTAATTCAAGATATAGAGAAGCAACACTTTTCCTCTCTCAAATGTTCAATTAAGCTGATGCCAAATAATCATTTTTTGTGGACAAAAGAAGAGTTTTCTAATTGGGCAAAAGGTCGCAAAAGTCTTTTGATGGAATATTTTTACCGTGAAAGTCGAAAGCGATCGCAAGTTTTAATGGTAGGTGATAAACCCATGGGTGGGCAATGGAATTACGATCAAGAAAATCGTCAACCTCCAAAGACAAATTTGCAGACTCCGGCAGCAAAGTGGTTTGAGCCAGATAACATAACTCAGGAAGTAATCGCCCATGTTAATTCTTTGAAAATTCCGACTTTTGGGAAGTTAGATAGTAAGCTGAATAAATTCAATTGGGGTGTAAATCGTACACAAGCACTGGAAGTTTTAAATTGGTTTATTCATGTACGATTAGCTGGTTTTGGTACATATCAAGATGCCATGCTCATGGGAGAAGAGACTATGTGGCATTCGCTGATTTCGCCATATTTAAATATTGGTTTATTACATCCTCTGGAGGTTATCAAAGCTGCCGAAAAAGCTTACCACGAACAGCAAATTCCTTTAAATAGTGTCGAAGGATTTATTCGTCAAGTTATGGGTTGGCGAGAATATATGTATGGGTTATATCACTATTTTTATGAACTTCCTGAACAGGGTTTATATGCTGACCAAAATTATTTTCATCACCAGCAAGCTGTACCTGAATTTTTCTGGACAGGTGACACAAAGATGAATTGTTTGCATCAAGTGATTTCTCAATTACTAAATACGGGATACGTACATCATATTCAGAGATTGATGATATTAAGTAATTTTTCGTTAATTGCTGGATTATCACCCCAGGCAGTCGAGAATTGGTTTCATGCCGCCTTTATTGATGCTTATGACTGGGTGATGCAAACAAATGTGATTGGTATGGGACTTTTTGCGGATGGGGGAATTGTTGCCTCAAAGCCCTATGCTGCGTCGGCTAACTATATTAATAAAATGAGTAATTATTGTCGGAGTTGTGCTTATAACTATAAAGCACGCACCGGAGAAAATGCTTGTCCTTTCAATTTCTTTTACTGGGATTTTCTAGACCGCGATCGCGATAAACTAGCAATGCAAGGACGAATGAGTTTTATGTTGAAGCATCTCGATAAAATGTCTCTTGAGGAATTAGCTACTATTCGCAAATTAGCGCGAGATTGGCATCTGCAACCACCAGGGAAGCAATAATTACATCATGTTCGGCTAATCCAATTAAAATTTCTCCCCATCTCCCCATCTCCGCGTCTCCGCGTCTCCCCATCTCCCCATCTCCGCGTCTCCCCATCTCCCCATCTCCCCATCTCCCCATCAGTATTAACCAAAACTATTCAACCGGTACTTTTGATTTTTTGATTCCGACTTTAACCAACCAGTAATGACTTGAGGGTGCTGAGTAATAGTTGAGCAGTGAAGGGTTTTGCTAAAAATGTGTCAATACCCAGACTCATCTTTTGAGCATTTGTCCAATTGAGCATGAGTCCACTCATGGCAAGAATTTTCACCTGTGGGTTCATGCGTTGTAATGTGAGAATTGTTGTAGAACCGTTCATACCTGGCATCATCATGTCTATCAACACCACACTAATGTTATTTCTGTGTTGAGCATAGAGCGCCAGTGCCTCAATGCCATCGCTGGCGGTTAAAACTTGATAATTATGACTTTCGAGAGTTGTTTTGGCGATTTCACAAATGGCAATTTCATCATCGACAACTAAAATCAATTCGTTATTTCCATTGAGTAATTCTGCATTGTTAGGTACTGGGTTTTCTGTAACTTGCCGACTCGGTAAAAATACTTTAAACCGACTTCCTTTGCCAACTTCACTGTATACATTAATAAAGCCACCATGATTTTTGACAATCCCCATCACAGTAGAAAGTCCTAATCCAGTACCTTTACCTATATCTTTGGTAGTAAAAAATGGGTCAAAAATGCGATCGATTGTTTCTGGTGGGATACCGACTCCTGTGTCGGTAATTGTAATTGCAATGTAGGAACCGACTTTGGCATCGACGTACATACGGGCATAATTTTCATCAATCCAGAGATTTTCGGCACTAATGCTCAAATCACCACCATCAGGCATGGCATCGCGGGCATTGACAATTAGATTCATTAACACTTGATGGATTTGTGTGGCATCGGCAGAGATTGTCCACAATTCCGGTGCTATATTCATTTGGGTTTCGATGGATTTGGGGAAGGTGCGACGGGCTACTTGTGCCACATCTGCAATTAAGTGACGAACCTGAACGATGGTACGGCTACCTTCTCCCCCTCCCCGTGTAAAAGAGAGGATTTGCTGGACTAAATCTGCACCGCGTCTGGCGCTACTTTCTAACATTTTCAATAGTTGCTTGCTACCGTCATCAATGTCGGGTAATTTCAGGGGTAGTAATTGAGCAACAGCTAAAATTGGAGTCAGGATATTATTAAAGTCGTGGGCAATACCGCTTGCCAGAGTACCCAGACTTTCTAGCCGTTGGGTGCGGAGAAATTGTTGCTCTAGTTGTTTTTTCTCAGTAATGTCGGTACTAACTGTTAAAATCGATTTGGGATTACCTGCTTCATCTCGTACCAATGTCCAACGACTTTCAACGGTAATTTTGCCACCGCTTTTGGTAACTTGGTATAATTCTCCCTGCCATTTTCCCTCTTTTTTGAGAGTTGTTTGAATTGCTGTGAATTGAGGTAAATTTTCCTCTGATTTGTTTAAAAGTTCGATCGCATTTTTGCCGACAACTTCTGCTGCTTCCCATCCATATAAACGTTCGGCTCCTTTATTCCAAAAGAGGATGTGGTGTTTCATATCCCGCACAAAAATGGCATCGGTGGCGATATCAAGCAAGGCTGCTTGTTCACGAATTTTTTGTTCAGCTTGCCGACTTTCAGTGATATCGTCTACTAACACTAGGTATGCACTTCTACCAGCAAATGTGAGTGCGTGACTGACAATCTCAACATCAATCAAACTACCGTCTTTTTTCTGATGCCTCCCAATACCAACCTGTTTAGAACCATTAATTATCGTCGATAATCCTTGATTTAGTGCCGGAACATCTTCAGGAGGGTGAATATCTATGATTTGCATTTGTAAAAATTCCGCCTCCGAATAACCATAATGCTTGATTGCCGCTTGATTTACCGCCAAAAAAGCCAGGGTTTCCGAATCAAATACCCACATGGGATGGGGATTACTTTCAAATAGTAAGCGATAACGTGCTTCCGAATCCCGTAAAGCTTGCTCCGCACTGTGGCGTTTGCGGCGTTCTTTGGCTTCTCGCAATTCCCGCTCCACCGCAGGCACAAGACGGGTAAGATTGCCTTTAATGATGTAGTCATTAGCTCCAGCTTTCATCGCCGCAACGGCAATATCCTCGCCAATTGTGCCAGAGACAATAATAAATGGTAAATCCAAATTGAACTGTTGCAGTAATTCTAGGGCTGCGGGGGCACTAAAATTAGGTAGAGTATAATCGGCGATAACAATATCCCAAGACTGCTGTTCCAGAGCCGCTTGCATGGACAAAGCTGTATCAACTCTTACATAATCTAAAGTATAGCCACTCCGACGCAACTCCCGTAAAGTAAGCAACGTATCATCTTCGGAATCCTCAACAATCAGTACGCGCAGGCAAGGTGTCACTTTGACTACCTCCTTAAATCGGTGGTGGCTCATTCATTAATAACCAGTACATTCCCAATTGCCGAATCGCCTCGGAAAACTGGATAAAATCCACGGGTTTGCGGATATAGCTATTGCACCCTAGACTGTAACTATCTAGCATATCCTGTTCTTCGTTGGAGGTGGTAAGGATAACCACAGGCAAAAGTTTTGTGCGATCGTCTCCGCGCAAACGGCGCAATACTTCAATCCCATCAAAGCGAGGCAATTTGAGATCAAGTAAAACTACTGCTGGCTTAATACTTGTATCTCGCCCAACATACATACCAGTACCAAATAGGAAATCGAGGGCTTCAACCCCATCATGGGCAACAATGATATCGTTACCAATGTGATTGCGTTTCAAGGCACGAATTGCCAAAGTTTCGTCATCGGGATTATCCTCCACCAGCAAAATAATTTTATTTGGGGCACTCATACTTTTTCCTCCTCTGCTACCAATGTAAAGTAAAAAGTCGCGCCTCGATCCACTGCTGCTTCTGCCCACACCTTACCGCCATGTCGATGGACAATTCGCTGCACCGTCGCTAGTCCAATGCCATTGCCGGGAAATTCTTGGAAACTATGCAATCTTTGAAATGGTGCAAATAGCTTATTGATGTATGCCATATTAAAACCCGCACCATTATCCTTGACAAAATAGGTAGGGATACCAGTGGCAGAGAGCATCATCCCCAACTCAATTTTAGCGATCGCAATTTTGCTAGTAAATTTCCAGGCATTATTGAGTAAATTCTCTAACAGCACTTGTAGCAAACGGGTATCTCCTTGGACTATTAACCCAGTTTGGATCAGAAATTCTACCCGACGTTGTGGCTGACTCTCCTCTAACTCACTACAGATATGATTCGCTAACAGGCTCATATCTACAGTTCCCACATGCATTTCGCTGCGTGTCACCCGCGACAGGTTAAGCAGGTCATCAATTAATTGTCCCATACGTTGCGTCGCTGCCCGGATTCGCCGCAAATAGTCCTTTCCGTCGGCATCTAAATGTTCAAGGTAGTCTTCGAGCAGTGCTTGACTAAAACCATCAATACTGCGTAACGGTGCGCGTAAGTCATGGGAAACCGAGTAACTAAAGGCTTCGAGTTCTTTGTTGACGGCGTTCATTTCAATCATGGCACGTTGCAAGCCCTGATTGAGAGTTTGCACCGCTTGTTCTGCTTGTTGTCGCACGATTATTTCTGCTTGTAGTTCTGCCATCAGTTCTGCGTGCTTTAGGGCTACCCCCAAATGGTTGGCAATTTGGCACACAAACTCAATTTCTCTTGTTTGCCACTCTCGTGGGGCATCACACTGGTGGATGCAGAGTAATCCCCAAAGGTTTTCACCCTGTAATAGGGGTACTACTAGGTTAGCTCGCACCTGAAATTGAGATAATACTTGAATGTGACAGTCACTCAAGCCACAATTCAAAATATCTGCAACTGCTTGTACTCGTCCTTGCTGGTAGTGGCTGGCAAACTGTTCCCCAAAACAATGGTCGTGGATTTTGTGTGCCATCGCTGATGTAAATGCTGGATTGACATCTTCAGAAACAAATTCCCCATCATCCCAATTAGAATTTGGGTAGAAGCGAAACATTCCCACCCTATCCGCTTGGAGAAGTTGTCGAACTTCCGTGGCGGTTGTGTGAAAAATCGTTTCTAAATCGAGAGGTTCCCGCAATCGAGTAATGACATGAAATAATGTTTGTTGTTGTTCTAGGCGAAAATTGGCTTGTGCAATTTCTGCTTGCAAATGTTGAAATTCATCTGCTAAAACCCGCTCAATCTCCTCTAAGACAGTTTCATCTCCACAAACAGACCGTAAATGTGCCAACATCTCTGGGTTCATAGGTCTTGAGTTAGTAGTGCTAATATTGCCAAAAATAAACAAAAAGACAGCCGGAATCAACCAGCTGTCAGGGGTTAGTTGTGAGGTATAGGGCAAATAGTATTTAGGTCAGGTATATGGAGTACCAGCTTTAGAGAATATACTGATAACTCCAGTTTTTGAGCCAATTCATTAATGAGTGGCAACCAAACCCACGGGCTTGACTCCAGCCATATCTAAAATTGGTGCAATTAAGTCTTCCCGCTTGACTGCCATCATATGCACACCCTGGCACAGTTGCCTTGCCGTTTGCACCTGTTCCGCAGCGATTTTTATCCCCTCTTCTAAAGGGTCTTTTGCCTTTGCCAAACGATTAATAATATGCTGAGGAATATTCACACCGGGAACCATGCGGTTGATAAATTCAGCATTTTTTGCAGACTTCAACAGAAAAATTCCTGCTAATATTGGCTTGTTAGAACCAGTCGCAATGCCATCCATAAATTTTTCCAACCTGTCAAAATCAGTAATCAATTGACTTTGGAAAAATTGTGCCCCGGCTGCTAATTTTTTTTCAAACCGACTTTGTAATCCCGACCAACTTGGACATTGGGGGTCAACTGCTGCGCCCGGAAATAAATTTAACGCCCCATCTGTTAGGGGTTTGTCGTTATAATCTACACCCAAATTCAGCTTTTTAATTACTTGTAGCAATCGTACTGCTTCCAAATCAAAAACCCCTTTACAGTCTGGATGATCGCCCGCTTTTACCGGATCACCCGTCAGCGCTAGGATATTTTGAATTCCTAAGGCATGTGCCCCCATTAAATCAGCCTGTAAGCCAATGCGATTGCGATCGCGACATGCTAGTTGACATATTGGTTCAATCCCATGTTGTAGTAAAATAGCCGACGCAATTAACGGACTCATCCGCAGCACTGCACGGCTACCATCGGTAATATTGACAGCATGAACCCTTCCCTTAAGGGTCGCTGCCATTTTGAGCATGTGTTCTGGATTACCTCCTTTCGGTGGGCAAACCTCAGCCGTAACCAGAAATTCACCATTTCGGGCGGCTGTGCGAAAAGAACTGAATGAAACTGGATTTAAAGTATCAAGCATAACGTTGAGCATTTCAACTCTGGGAACAGCTGTAGCACAATTTGTCCCTCAGTGGAAAGTGATTAACGCAACGCTTACAAAGGTAGGGAATATCCCAACGCTGTCTTCACATCTTTTAATGTTTGTTGTGCTACTGTTTCTGCTTTTTGCCGTCCATCTCGCAAAACCGATTCTAAATAACCTTTGTCAGCCATGACTTCGTGATACTTATCTTGAATCGGCTTGAGGGCATTAATAGTTGTTTCCGTTAACAACTTCTTAAAGTCACCCCAACGCATATCAGCACATTCCGTCGCTACGTCATCTTTGTTTTTGCCAGATAGCACCATATACAATGTCAGCAAATTGTGACATTCGGGACGCTCTGGGTCATCGAAAGTTAAACCAGAGATGGTATCAGTTTTACACTTTCTGATTTTTTTGGTAATTTCTGCTGGCGAGTCGAGGAGGTTAATGCGGCTTTGTTCGGATGGGTCTGACTTGGACATTTTCTTAGTACCATCGGTCAAACTCATTACCCGTGCCCCTTCCTTGCGAATTAGTGGTTCCGGTGATTTGAGGACTTTTTTGCCTTTGCCAAATTGATGGTTAAAACGATCAACAATATCCCTTGTGAGTTCAAGGTGTTGTTTTTGGTCTTCACCCACAGGGACTTTATCAGCTTGATAAAGTAAAATATCAGCCGCCATCAATACGGGATAATCGAGTAAGCCAACACCAACATTTTCCCCTTGTTTCAGGGCTTTTTCCTTGAACTGAATCATATCTGTCAACCAGTTCATGGGAGTGATGCAATTTAGTAACCAAGCTAACTCCGCATGGGCAGAAACATGTGATTGGACAAAGATTGTCGAATACTGTAAATCAATACCGCAAGCGAGATATAATGCCGCGATCGCATAGGTATCTTGTGCCAGTGTTGCCGGGTTGTGCGGCACTGTAATGGCGTGTAAATCGACCACGCAAAAGTAATTATCGTACTGGCTTTGCATTTCTACCCAGTTGCGAATTGCTCCCAAATAATTACCTAAATGTAAATTGCCAGTTGGTTGTACTCCAGATAAAATGCGCGGCTTTGCCATAAATTTCTAATTAATTAACTTCGTCCTAGAAAGGCTATCTCAAATCTTAGATATATTTGGTCATTTAGGAAAACTATAGCGGAGATGGGACAACCTAGGAGGCAATTTTGCCGGGATAAAAAAGTTATCATTAATTTTTCTTGGCGTTCCCCACCTCTAGTGTCGGTTTTATTGTCATTCTTTCGGCGAACCTTATATCAATACTGCACGTAAAGCTACGTACTGATAATATTTTTAAGTATTTTTACCGAGGAGAGACAAAAATTGAAATGTTACATTCATGATCGATTCTCAAGGGATTCTTGGTTCCTCAGTACAAGCCAATGCCTAAGTAATTAATACTCAAGTAACAGTAATACTACTAGTATAAATTAGGAGACAAAGTGCTTAGAGGGTCTAACTAATAAAGTCCAATCTGCTTAGAAGGTAAAAGCGCTTAGATACTAAGTTTTAGCCTCCTAGTTATAAATATTGGTAAATATTGGTAAATATTAGTTTTTATCAAATTTCTAAGATAAATTCGGTGCAAAGCTATTTGGGGCTCAGTCAAAAACTAAAAACAAAAAAAATGTGACATTGAGGTATGAGATTGATTATTAAGTAAAAACGCAGTGGGCAACTTGCTCTCAAATCAAATTTATCACCCTTTAAGAGCAAGGGAAGGGAAGTAAAAATTAAAACTCCCTATGGAACTTGGATAAACTGTCCAGGCATGAGCTGCACATTTATACAAAACTAAACAAACATTCTCTTTATTTATGCTAAATCCGAATAAATGTATCAAATTACCATCGAATTTCTATCGTTCGTTGGTAGCCACTGCATTGATTACTAATGGTATTTTTCAGTTTGTTGCCCCTGTAATTGCGGAAGGAACTAAAGCGGGTGAATCTATTAGTAACACTGCAACTGCAACTTATGAAGACCCTCTTGACCCCAACACTAAAATTAATACAACTTCAAATACAGTTGTGATTACAGTCGCGGAAGTTGCGGGTATCACTGTTACCGCAAGTGGAACTACATTTAAACAAGATTTAAATAATAATAGTCAAGCTAACGTTGGTGATACTGTTTTCTACAATTACACAGTTACCAACGTTGGTAATGATCCTACTAGATTCCGAATTCCCGAAGCAGTGAAAGTAACAGGTCCCGGTCAAGCTGGGAAACCAGAATATAGCCTTGATGGTGGTGTAACTTGGACAGAAATTCCTGGTACTGAGTATATTTCTGGTTCCATTCCTGTTAATGGTTCGATTCAAGTGCGTGTACCAGTTACAGTTGCAGCTGGCGCGCAAACCAACGATGTCATTAACGTTACCTTGGGTGATACTCCTGGTGATGCTCAAAACCAACTTCGTGACCCCAATGGTGGTGACGTTTACACCGTAGATAACGCCGATGGTTCTCCTCCAGATGAGGTCAATGGTTCCCCTGTCAACGGAGTCCGGGAAGCGAGTGCAACCCAAAAAGTCACTGTAGACCAAGCGGTGAAAACCTATGCACTAGCAACGGTTCTCAAAGTTCGTAATGATTACAATAACAACGGTACACCCGCTATTGATGATGATAAGTTAACCTACGGTTTAAGTCTGCGGGTGGAACTAAATGACCCGACTGGAAACGGGATTACTCCTGCACCTTTAGCAGGTACAACAGTCAGAGGATTAACAGGAAATCGTATCTTGGTTTCTGATGCCATTCCTTTGGGAACAGAATTAGCCGCAATTCCCACCCCACCTCCAGGCTGGCAAGTTGTTTATACTACAGATGCAACCAACATCAATGCAAATCTTGCAACTTGGCAACCTTTAACTGCTGCAACGCCACTTGTGAATGTCAGGCGAATTGGTTTTGTCAACGACCCCGCAATTGTGACTTCAGTTGCACCTGGTCAAACTGTGAGTGGTTTCAATGTGCAAGTTCAAGTCAAAACAGGTACCCCAGCACCATTAACCATTAATAATATTGCTCAATTATTTGGTCAAACCGCAGGTGTACCATCCGTAGATAATAACAATGATGGTATCCCAGATAATCAAGTGTATGATGAATCCGGAGACCAGAATCCCAGTAACTATGATGGTAGCAATCTTCCTCCTGGTTCGATTGATGCCAACAACGATGGCATTCCCGATGTAACTCCCACCGTTACTGATGGTTATATTGATAATCCCGCCGAGCTAAATAACACTGGAATAGACGCAGGAAATAACAACAGTGGTACAGGGGAAGGTGGTGAAGCCAACTCTTTTGTGATTGACGTTCCCCAAGCGAATGCAGTATTGAATGGACCTGAACGGACTCCCGACGCAGTTGGACCAACCGACAATAATGATGACTTTACTAACAAGTCTTCACTGGTTCCCGAAGACAAAAAACCTGGTGACACCTTGGATCCACCGCCCGTAACATTTACGAATACTGTCAAAAACAGTGGGACAAGTCCCAATAATATTTCACTCTTACCGACACCACCTGCCAATCCCGCAGATTTACCTGCCGGAACAACGGTTACTATTAGTTACGAGCAACAATCTAAAGCCTATACATGGAATGGAACTCAGTTTACCATTGGTGGTTTGCCAGTAGATGGAACTGATGACTACATCACGATTCCCAATATGGCACCTGGTAGTCAAATTAACTATGGTGTGGAAGTCAACTTACCTCCGGGAACACCACTTTCGACTAATCTGGACGAAACGACACCAGACCCGAATGATTTAGTTGGTGGTTTCCCTGTGCCAATTACAGCATTCGTTGATGATGCAACTCCCGGTTTCAATGGCGAGCCAAGCAACACGACAATTGACCGGGTCTATACTGGCTTTTTGCGGATGCTGAAAGAATCGCGTGTACTCCCCGGTAATGGACCGGCGGTACGTGCAGAAGATAGTGACTTCAGCAGTAGTACAAAGATTCCGGCTCCTGGCAACATCATTGAATATCGCATCCGATATACAAACATCTCCGAAGCAGAATCGGGAACCGGCAACAGAATTCTCCGGGCTGACAAAGTCACAATTGTGGAGAATGGGACTCTCAGCACTACACCTGGAGATGGGAAGAATAATTGGGCAAAGGACAATGATGTTAATGGTCAAATTGATACTAGTAATGTTGTTGGTTCTGCGAGGGATTCTGGTGCTTCCACGATTCAATTTTACAGTGGTGCAACTGGAGCAAATCTATCGATTGACCAAACAGGTACAACCGCAGAGACTGACGTGAGTAAATACGTAAATACCGTTACCAACCCTGTCGCACCAGGTGAACAACGTCAATTTACATTCCAACGCAAAGTGAACTAGTAATACATATCAATCCATAGAGACGTAACACTGCTACGTCTCTACAAACATAAAAGTTTCCCATCCCGATTTTCTAGATGTTGAGGTTTAATCAATGAAAATATTGACGAAAAGATTGACAATTGCGACATTAAGCACAGCAGCATTATTAATTCCATTTTTTGGTGTCATTCCTGGAGTCCCTAATTGGGGAGAAATGACTAGTGCGATAACTGCCTTAAGTTCTGCTAACGCCCAGAATATTCAAAAGCAACCAATGGTGAAATTACAATTGGGGGCAGAGAAACAGGTTTTAAGCAAAGATATCCAAGGCAAAACCAAAACTACTTGGCAAGCATTACAAGGTCAAGTCACGGTACAACCTGGAGATGTATTACGTTATACCTTAACTGGAGCCAACCAAAGCGATCGCCCAGTTAAAAATTTGACTTTTAATCAACCAATTCCCAGAGGAATGGTATATATACTCAAATCTGCGAATGCCAATACCAACGCCAAAATTACCTACAGTATCGATGGTGGGCGTTCGTTTGTGGAAAATCCGAGAGTGAAAGTTACTCTTCCCAATGGGAAAGTGGAAGAAAAACCCGCACCCGCAGAAGTATACACCCATATTCGCTGGAATTTCCCCAATGCGATCGCAGCTAAAAGTGCAGTGAATGGAATTTATCAACTTCGAGTTCGCTAATTTGTAATGCAGAGGGATGGGATTGAGCTATTAGCTGTTGTCTGAATTGCATATTTTTAGAAATATTGAAGATGAGGCGATCGCAGCTAATAGTTATTTTCAATATCCAATTTAATTTTGAATTTGATTTGCATTTTTTAGCAAAAATAATGGTTCTTACTATTAAAATCAACGGCAAAATATGAATTTTAATTTTTAATCAAAAATTGTCTATTCTTAACTATAAAACACAAACCACACTATAAGTATTTTTCCATCAATACTAGTTATTCATAAATTTTCCCCACAGGAGATATGTACAGTGAGGTTTTTTGATTATTACAAAATATCTGTATCCCCTCAAAATAATAAATGGAGATGGTTAAGACGAGCTACAGTCACTTTTTTATTAGGTAGTTATTTGCCAATGTCACTACCTACTCAAGCTCAATTAACAACTAGTCAAAATTCACGAATTCCAATTGTTAACCAAGCGAGCTATCAATATAGTGATGGCACAGGAAAAATTTTTCGAGGATTTTCAGAAATTCTCAGTACCGAGAGGGGATTATTTGATCCTTTAGGACGAATTTTAGGTTGTGGTGGCGAACTTTTGCCTGACTATACAGGATTTTCGATTGGTGTTTATGAAACTAATCCCAATGATGCAACGGGAACAGAATTAGGACGATTAGTTGATTTAACCCGGACAGAGTTTCCTGATGTTGCCAGTAATCGCATTCCTGGAGGAAAAGCACCAAATACCGAAAACTTAAATCCTTATTTCTTACAAAATAATCCTTCATCACCAAATTTGCGGGGAACTTATAATTTTTTACTTGACCCGAATAAAGGGCAAACTCAACCTGGTAAAACCTATATTTTAGTTGTCAATCCACCAGCAAACTCAGTTTATCAACAACGCCGCATTCGCATTAGAATTGGCGAGTCAACAGGAGAAGAAACTGGAGTTGGTAATGCTCAAAACCGAGTTTTAAGATATCTGGCAACTTCCTTAGATGGGCAACCAATTCGTTTAACTGGGGAAACAGAATTTGTCGGTACAGTAGTTGCAGTTGCCGATGCAGAATTACAAGGTTTAGATTTATTAGCATTTGAATTTACTACTAATCTTTGTCAACCGAATCAAGTTCAAATTATTAAAGCAGGGGATAGGGCAACTGCGGAACCTGGTGATACGGCGATTTATCGTCTCTCGCTGCGAAACTTAGTTGAAGTCGGTTTAAATAATGTGATTGCAACTGATACTTTACCCTTAGGTTTTCGCTTTCAACCCAAAATAGTACGCGGAGAAATCAATGGAGAAGTAGTAGAAATTACTTCAGAAATCAATGGACGTAATATTATTTTCCGCGCCAATGCAACCTTACCACCAGCTTCAGTATTAAATATTGTCTACGGCGCACAAATTACACCAGATGCATTGCGGGGTAGCGGTATAAATAGTGCGGTTGTCAGCGCTGAAAGGGTAGATAATCGCTTCCGTACTCAGGATGGTCCAGCCAATCATAAGCTACAATTGCGCCCTGGTATTATTTCGGATTGTGGAACTATTATTGGTCGCGTCTTTGTGGATAAAAACTTTGATGGCGAACAACAAGCAAATGAGCCAGGAATTCCGAATGCGGTAATTTACATGGAAAATGGCAACCGTGTTACCACGGATGTTAATGGTTTATTCTCAGTGGCTAATGTTTTACCAGGAAGTCATACGGGTGTATTAGACCTAAGTAGTTTACCCGGTTATACCCTCGCCCCCAATCGCTACTTTAAAGAACGTAATAGTCAATCTCGCCTCGTCCGTATCGCGCCAGGTGGGACGGTACGCATGAATTTTGCTGTCACCCCCACCTTCCAGGAGGATGTTAAGAAATGAACCGCAGGTTGCACTTAGAAAAATATCAAGTTCGAGTAGACTTAACTCGCAAATTGATCCTTTCCGATCCGAATTTGATGTTACTGGGGATGGTGGCGGGAATTTGGAGTGTAATTTTTTCGCCCTTGACATGCCATGCGGAGGGGATAAGTAAGGGAGAGAGTAGAGAAAATAGAGAAAATATTGATGTTCCTGTCTCATTTCTAGAGACAAATAATATACAGCCAGAGGAAGTTGTCAAGGTTGTAAATATTTTCAATGAGTATCAACCTGCCATTGATGAAGCTAGTATAATTACTCAGAATTTAAATAAATTAAAGAAAAATAATACACAATCAAATTTAAAATCAGCAGCGCCAGACTTTTTAGATACGAAAACTTATGACACAAACACTTATACAGTTAGCGATCGCACTACTATAACCATAGAACAAACAGAACAAATAAATTCATCAATACAGCCTTTTCAACCAGATACCAAGATAAAATTACCTACTGCTTTAGAAAAACTTTCCCAAAATCAGGATATCCTCGACTCTCCAACAACATCACCAGTTGTTACAGAGAATAATTCTACGTCCAATACCCAACCTCCCACTTCCCCAGTAACTCCAACCCAAACATCAGTTAAAATATTAACTCCGACTCAGGGAAGAGTAATTGATATCCCCGCAACAACCGTAGTTTTACAGTTCACAACGGGAAGTGAGATTGAGTTACGAGTTAATGGTGAATTAGTTGATCAATCCTTAATTGGACGGACGGAAACCGATGGGGATGTGGTGACACAAACATGGTATGGTGTCCCCCTCAAAGATGGTGAAAATCAGATTACAGCGCAGATTCAAGGTATAACTGCCAGCGCCAGCAGTGTGAAAGTAAGGTTGCGGGGTGCGCCGGAAAAAATGTCGTTGGAGACAAGGGAAGCGCGAGTTCCAGCAGATGGACGTTCTTTAGTAAATATTACCGGACAATTACTTGATGGAAATGGCAACCGTTCCCATCGTGATTTGATTGTGACTCTAGCCGCAACTGCTGGAGAATTTGTCGGCAATGACTTTCAACCCGATGTCCCTGGTTTTCAAGTGCAGGCGCAAAAAGGGGAATTTAAGGCTCAACTCAAGTCGGGATTGAACGCGCAAACAGTACGAATTCGTGCCTACACAGGTAATTTAGAAGCTTTTACCCAAGTACAATTTGCAACTGCGTTGCGTCCCAGTTTGGTGACGGGGGTAATTGATATCCGCTTAGGGGCACGCAGTACCGATTATTTTGGCAGTTTACGGGATTTTCTGCGTCCACGTCCAGAAACCACTAACAAAGTTGATCGTAGCACCCGCTTTGATGTGCGTTCATCGGTGTTTACGACAGGTGCAATCGGTGAATGGTTATTTACAGGAGCTTATAATAGCGATCGCAATTTGAATGAAGATTGTAATTGTGATACTCGTTTGTTCCGCAATTATCAATTTGATGAACAAAACTATCCTGTTTACGGCGATAGTTCCCGGATTGACGTAATTACCCCATCGATTGATAGTGTTTTTGCGCGGTTGGAACGCTCTAGTAAAATCCCTGGTGCAGCCCCCGACTATATTATGTGGGGTGATTACAACACTGAAGAATTTGCCCGTACATCCCAGCAGTTTACATCTTTTACCCGACAGTTACACGGATTAAAACTCAACTATAACCTGGGCAATCTCCAGTTTACAGGCTTATATGGTAACAACGTCGAAGGTTTTCAACGGGATACCATCCCACCTGATGGCACTAGTGGATTTTATTTCCTTTCCCGTCGTCTGGTGCAACCGGGAAGCGAAGTTGTTTTTATTGAAAGCGAAGAATTAAATCGTCCTGGAACCATTATTCAGCGCCAACGTTTAAATATCGGTCAAGATTACCAAATTGATTATGATCGAGGCACAATATTATTTACCGAACCGCAACAACGTACTGATATTGGTGAAAATGGTGAAGTTTTAGTGCGGCGAATTATTGTCACCTATCAACAAAAATCCGAGGATTCCGAGGGGGATATCTACGCTGGACGTTTACAGTACAATATTGCTCGCGGAGCAAATCAAGATAGTTGGATAGCTGCAAGTTACTTGCAAGAAAGCCAAGGAACCCGCGACTTTGAACTGTATGGGGCGGATGCAATCTTTTCCTGGGGTAATAATGGTCGTTTTATCGCCGAATATGCCCGCTCTCAGAACACATCCGATATTGTGGGTGCGGTGAGTGGTGAAGCTTTACGTGTGGAAGCCGAAGGTCAAGTTTTTCCGGGAATTCAAGCCCGTGCTTACTATCGTTTTGCCGATACAGGCTTTGCCAATAATGCCACTATTAGTTTTGTGCCTGGACAAACTCGTTACGGCGCACAGGTGACAGGTAAAGTTACTCACACCACAAATCTGCGTTTTCAGTATGACCACGAAGATAACTTTGGGATTGCACCCCAACCCCTCGACAGCTTTGAAGAACTATTTGCACCTCGCACCACAGCCTTACCCGGTGGTCGCGTAGATAACTCCCTCACCACAATTTCGGCGGGGATTCAACAGCGTTTTGGTCAAACCAATCTAGACTTTGATTGGGTACATCGCGATCGCGAAGACCGGATTAGTGATACCTTTACTGGCAGTTCCCAGCAATTGCGATCGCGTTTGAGTTTTCCCATCACCAAAAGACTCACCTTCCTCGCCCAAAATGAATTAACCCTATCTTCCCAAGTTGATGCAGTTTATCCCGACCGGACAGCATTGGGTTTAAACTGGGCACTGACACCAGGAGTAAATCTCACCCTTTCTCAACAATTTTATACACAGGGTCAATTTGATGGGCAAGCGATTACCAGCTTAGGAATTAGCGGTGAACATAAACTCGGTGCTGATACAACGATTACCGGACGCTACTCCATTTTAGGTGCAGCCAATGAAATGACTACCCAAGGTGCGATCGGTATTAACAACCGTTGGCGAATTGCCCCTGGATTACGCTTAAATTTGGGATACGAACGTGTTTTTGGTGATTTCTTTGGTAGAACAGCCGCCGGAAACCAATTTGCCCAGCCCTTTGCGATCGCTCAAACCGCCTATGCAGTTGGCTTTAATGGTGGTGATAGTTACAATATTGGTTTGGAATATACTGACAATCCCAACTTCCAAGCCAGTGCCCGTTACGAACATCGGACATCCTCCGTTGGCTCTAATACAGTAATTACCGCCGGAGCGATTGGAAAAATTACACCAGAAATTACAGCATTATTGCGGTATCAACAAGCAGGAGCTTCCAATCAAAAACTGATTGGATTAAGTGATACTGCCAACCTCAAACTTGGTTTAGCATACCGTAACCCCAACAACGATAAATTTAACGCCCTCCTACGGTATGAATATCGTCAAAACCCCTCATCAATTCCAGAAACCTTATTAGTCGGTAGTGGTACAGGTGTCGAAGACCATACCTTTGCCCTGGAAACAATTTATACACCGAATTGGCGCTGGGAATTTTACGGGAAGTATGCATTACGCCACACAACTTCCTATTTAGCCAGTGATTTAGCCGGAACCAGTAATACTAATCTTACCCAAGCGAGGTTAACCTACCGCACCGGATACAGTACCGATATTGTCGGTGAAGCTCGTTGGATTAATCAAGCAGGTTTTACAGAAACAGGATTTGTTGTCGAAGCTGGTTATTATCTAACTCCCACCCTGCGGTTCGCGGCAGGTTACGTATTTGGGAAAGTAGACGATCGCGATTTTTCGGGTACACGTTCGGCAGGTGGAGCATATTTAGGATTAAGCGTGAAAATC
The DNA here is from genome assembly GCF_034931845.1 of Calothrix sp. UHCC 0171. NCBI lineage: Bacteria > Bacillati > Cyanobacteriota > Cyanophyceae > Nostocales > Calotrichaceae > Calothrix > Calothrix sp. UHCC 0171. The sequence continues at coordinate 91,390 of NZ_JAYGHN010000019.1, read as the reverse complement.
GATGAACTATTTAACGGGTTTGGCAGACAAAAAGTCGCACCACCTCAACAACAGGAATCATTAGCCGTCAAACTGCGTAGATTTAAAGCGGAGGAATTAAATGGACGCGGAGATGGGGAGATGGGGAGATGGGGAGATGGGGAGATGGGGAGATGGGGGGACGCGGAGATGGGGAGATGGGGGGACGCGGAGATGGGGAGATGGGAGGACGGGGAGATGATAACTAATTAGCTGAAATTTTTAGCTGAACTTTGAGATGAAAGCGTTGATTTGGAGACGATGGGGGATAGCTGGGAATACATTTGGGAAGAACTTGATATATTTTTATTGGCACTAAATTATGAAATTTATATTTAAACATTTACAAGCGATCGCCCATTTAAATAATTTAAATACAAGGAATCATCAATTGCTGCGATCGTCAGTTTGGTTCAGTAGTTCTATTCTGCTCACTTTACTGACTAGCCAAGCTACTTTTCTCTTTATGCATGAGCCTGCGAAAGCAGAAGGTTCTAAGGAGTTAGTTTCCAAGGGTGGTTCCCGACCTTATTTAGAATGGTCTGCCGGTACAACTGCAAATATCCCTCGTAAGACATTGTTGAAGGTTTATGTTCAGTCTGGAGAGATTATCAACCTTGGTTCCAGTGTACATACTAGTTTTGATAGTAAAGATATTGTTCTGCGTACTCCATCGGGAATTGAAAGTATCTGTGATGTGAAAATAGTAGCTGAAGGGGGTGCAGGTTTTATTGACACCTTAGCCAAAGAAGCTGCTGGTCCCTTACCCAATGTTGGTGGATATACACCATGTCAATTTACCGCCACTCAAACAGGTATTTATGAAGTAGAATTTCATGCTCCCGCGACTTCTGGAGACCCACCAGCACAAAATGTTAATATTGCATTTCCCACAGGTAATACCCAGAGAATGGCTGTTTCAGCTTGGGATATTACCGTGAGAGATACTCAAGGCAATACTAAAACCGGTCGAGTATTTACAAATTATGTCGCCATGAATATGGGGAACACTAATCGTTCCCTGAATTCTGCTTTTTATATCCAAACCAAAGATGGGTTTCGCTATCGGACGGAAATGAATGGCGTAGACCCTTTTGCTTTTATTTTCTTTGGTAATAGTCGGGGATTTATTGACAAGACTGATAATTCAACTTTGTACCATTCCGCACGAGCTGCAGATGGTGACAATACACTCAGTCCATTTTTAGGAAACATTGAAGTGCAGCGTCCTGATGTTCCTGATACACCCACCGATATTACTCACTTAGTATTTTTTAATCGACCCGACCCTAACACTTTAATTCATTTGGGTATTCCCACTACACCAATTATTCCCTCAATCCCCACAAACTTCAAATTTACTGGTGGTAATGGCGGCAGTGGCAACCAAACCTATGTTGGAGTGGGGGGAAAATTTAGTTTTGATAGTACCAGCAATGGCAGCTATGAAATCATTATTGATACAAATAACGATGGTGTGTATAATCCCAGCCAAGATAGAGTCCTGCAAAATATTGCTAATGTCGGCAGTAATGTGGTTGTTTGGGATGGAAAAGATCGCAATGGTGTAAATTTAAATCCTCTCCCTGGGAATGCTCCCTATAATACCAAAGTCACTTTAAGAACAGGAGAATATCACTTTCCCATGCTGGATGCAGAAAACAATCCCAATGGATTTGTGATTGAAATGGAGAATCCTCCTGCGCCTTTCCCATCTGGAGTTAATACATACACCGTTTATTACAATGATGACAATTACACAGCTAAAAATGGTACATCAATTGACTTAGGAACCTTTGGAACACCGACAAATCCTCGCAATGCAGCAACTGGAATTGATAGCTCCCCTGGAGTACATCGCTTCAGTGGTAACTATGGTGATTTTAAAGGAATTGATACTTGGGCTTATTTTCCCAGCGAACCTGTAATCACTCCATTAGTGATCACAAATAATCAACGAGCAAATGTACAGGGAAAAAAATCTGTAGCTTTTCTGACGGATAACGATAATAGCAACACAGTTACCGTTGGTGATACCGTCGAGTATACAATTACCTACTCTAACTTAGCTCCTGGCAATAGTAATGCTATCAACTTTGTGATTAATGATTCCTTACCTTCCCAAATCAACTTTGTTGCAGCACAAATTACATCACAAACTTCGGGCAATAATATTACGCTCAATTCTGGTTATAGTGGTTCCGGCGCGTTAACAAATTTGGGAACACTGCGAGTTGGCGACACAATTACGATTAAGATTACTGCTACTATCAATAATGCTAACAACGGCAATCCCATCAGCAATCAAGCGATCGCCACCTTTAATACACCTGATAATTTAGCAACTACAGGTACAGTCTTAACCGATGCGGATTCCGCCGGAGCCAGCAATAATCCTCCCACAGTGGGAAATTCTTTTTTCCAAGTTGACAATGCTGAAGACATCGGTAATGATCCTGGCAACGCCGCAGATGATGACCCAACTTTATTTACTGTAGAGACTATTCCTGTTGTTAACGGTACTCCCAAAATCCTTTTAGTCAAGCGGATTACAGCGATTAACGCAGTACAGTTAACTCAACTTGTTGATGACAATAACAGCACCGACGATAATAATTCTCAATGGCTAGCTAATTTTCTCACGGGAGCAATCAATGGTGGCTTAGTACGTCCCCAGGATGAATTAGAATATACAATCTACTATCTCTCTGCTGGTGATGCGACTGCCAAAAATGTTTTAATTTGCGATCGCATTCCTAATCATGTCACTTTTATCCCCACAGCATTTAATAATTATCCCGATAAAGCACCTGGTAATGTTGGTGACAGAGGTATTCTCTGGCAATATAACGGACAGGTGGAATCACTAACGAATTACGATATTAACGGCAAAATGCGTTATTTACCACCAGGTGTGGAACCACAAACAATTTATTTTGACCCGAATAATCCGAGTAAAAAGTTAGTAGACTGTGGTCAACCCAACACAAATGGGGCAATTATTATTGATTTGGGCGATGTACCCAATGCACAAACACCTGGTACACCCACTAATTCCTACGGTTTTATTCGTTTCCGAGGTAGAGTCAAGTAAGGATGAGAGATGCTGATATGATGTTCGGCTAATCACTGACAATTAAAATTTCTCCTCATCCCCTCATCCCCGCGTCCCCTCATCCCCGCGTCAGTGCTGAACCAGACTGAAATAATATTACTTCAAATAGCGATCGCACCAATTGACGATTTCCCAGAGTACATGACCAATAGCTTCCCGCGATCGATAGCCGTGGTCTTCGTAGGGTAACACTACCCAACGCACCGTTGCCCCCAATCCTTTTAATGCTTCATACAAACGTTCTGTTTGTAGTGGATATGTGCCGGGATTACTATCTTTTTCTCCATGTATGAGTAATAAGGGTGCTTTGACTTTGGCTAAATGGGTAAACGGAGACATATTATTATACGTATCTGGAGCTTCCCAGTAGCTACGCTGTTCGCCCTGAAATCCAAATGGCGTAAGCGTTCTATTGTATGCGCCACTCTTAGCAATCCCAACTTTAAACAAATCAGTATGTGCTAAAAGATTCACCGTTGTAAAAGCACCATAGGAATGTCCACCAATCCCAATGCGATCGCGATCGGCAATTCCTAAACCCACAACATAATCAACAGCAGCTTGAGTCCCCGCCACCAATTGTTCAACATAAGTATCATTCGGTTCTGCGTCACCTTCGCCGACGATGGGGATGGAGGGACCAGAAAGAATTGCGTAGCCTTGGGTGAGTAAAAATAATACCGAGTCCCGCAGGGGGCGACTGAAGGTATTTGTTGCCGTTGTCACCTGTCCGGCAAATTCACGGTCTTTAAATTCCTCTGGATAAACCCAAAATAACATGGGTAAAGCACCATCTCGGTTAACATCATAACCCGGAGGTAAATACAGTGTCGCTGATAAACCCACACCATCAGCACGTTGGTACTGAATCAGTTGTTTTTGAATTCCTGCTAGCTGTGGTGCCGGGTCTTGATAATCTGTTAATAAAACAGGCTCGTTGCTGCCGTTTTTCAGGTAATAATTTGGTGGCTCAGTTTGAGATTGACGACGGGTGAGAAGTATCTCTGCTTGTTCGTCGAGAAGTTCGACAACTCCCTCAAAATATGGGTCTTGGCATTGCCACAACCGTTGTTTTTCCTTAGTTTCCAGATTGAATTTATCGAGGAATGGATATACACCTTGGGGTGATGCGCCTCGTCCATTCAAGTATATTCCGTCACCTTCTGGAGTCAGCCGCATAATATCTCTGCCATACTGCCCTAACACCGTCATTGGTGCGCCAGGTTCGTTGTATTTATCTTCCGTGCTGCGGTCAAATAATAGCTGGGGAGAGGTTTCTGGACTTTGGGGATTAATTTGCCAAACTCGCTGTCGGCGGCTATCAAACCATCTTTCCCAAACCAAGGCGATATCTTGCCGTCCCCAAAGAACATGTTGGAATCGATACTCTGATTGCCAAAGTAGCCGTGGTTCTGAGGAGAATGGTGGCTCTAACTCAAATAATGCATCTCTTTTGGTGGCTGGGTTGCTGGGGTTGCCATCATCAAGCGCTTCCACCCAGTATATAGTTGCAGGGCGATCGCATCTCCAAAAAATCCGTCGTTTGCCAGTTCGTACAGCATCAAATTTAATTGAAAGATTATCTGCAAGCGGTAAGTCTTCGAGTTCGCGAATAATTGTGCCGTTGGCGGCGAGTATTTGTGTGCGTTTGGGAAAATAGGAAGCTGGTAATTGGTAGGAAAAGGGACGGTGTAGCGTCATTAAGAGAATAAAGTTACCATCTGGGGAAGGTCGCGCTTCATCAATTAGACATGGTGCAATTAAAGCAGTACGCTGACCATTTAAGTTAACTATTTCTAAGCTAGAGGATAAATAATATTCAAATAATGCCTCATCGTGAGGATTTTCTAATAAATTTGTGTAGGTACGACTGGGTGTTTTTCGCCCTAAATTTTCCTCAACAATTGCCCCTGTAGGAATTGGCGATTTGACTGGAGCTTCACCCCGTTCTGCGGGAATAAATTTACAAATTAAGCTGTCATTTGTTAACCAACGGTGGGGAATACCGTAGGCAGCATTTAAAATTGGTTCGGTTAAACGCTGGGCATTTGCTGTTGCTAATTCGACAACCCACAATTCCAAACCATTTGTTTGAGTTAATGTAAATGCTAATCGTTCACTATCTGGGGACCATTTTAAATAACTAATTTGAGAATCTTTCTGGTCAAGTTGGGGTAAGTCTACAGATACAATAGTATGCGATTTAATATCTCGTATCTTTAAACTATGGTATTTATTGTAACGAGCAGGTGCATTTGTCTGAGGATTGAGTAAAAATCCCGCCAGAGGAACTTCTGGTTCAGCCATTTCGGCGATGTCAGACATCAAAGGCTGTTCTAATTCCACTAAATATTTATGATTAGGAGAAAGTAATACCGTTGGAGGTGCTGCTGCATTGAGAATATCGTTTATTGGAGCCGGTGGAGATTGCCAAGTTGGTTCAGTCATTCGATTTTGGGTTTTGGATTTTGGATTTTGGGTTTTGGATTTTGGAGTAGGAGATTCGGAAGATGGGAATATAGTCAAGAAAATATCCTCCTATCCCCTTCCTTCCAAAATTGGCGAGAAGTACCAGAAGTGCCAGAAGATGAATTATTTATCCTTACAGCAACTTCTCCGTGTCTCTCTGCTTCTCTTTTTCCTAGTAGTCTGCCAAAGCGATGTTGCAGGGATAAAAATCTCCGCATCTGCTTCTCTCCGAGTCAATTTCAACCCGTAAATTTTAGCTTGGCGAACTACTAGTTCTAGGACTTAATTACTTTCTACCTTCTACCTTCTACCTTTAGGCGGTTTACTAGTAGTACCTTTTTCATAAGTTAGTGTGTAGACCCCTTGAGTATGTAAAACTCGGAACCACATTCCCGCTTGTGTACCAGTAGAAAGCATTTTACTCACAGTGGCTTTAGCGATTTTAAATTGGTCTTCGTCTAATCCATCACCATACAAATCGCGAACGATCGCATCGACATGAAAATGAGTTGTAGGATTGTGGCGAAATAGGATCAAAATGGCATTTTGAACAGAGTATTCTTGATATGGTGGCAAGAGGAGTAAGGTTCCAGGTTTTCTCGTAATGTTAAGTTTAGGTATGTCAGAAATATTTGGTTTTGCATTGGTTGTTACATTATTTGTGGCTGGTGGAGGTGTTGTTTCGACAACTGGCTGTGCTGCTACTTCTACATGTTGGTTTTCCGGATGTCGGTTAATCTGACTGGGACTTTCCTGAAGGAATGCTTGTGTAGAAGATAAATTAGATAATTGCCCTAAAGGATGATACATCCTGTCTTCTTGGGCATAACCTGAGATGAGAGCTTCTATAGAATTAATCTGATGTCGGATGAAAGATAGGCGACGTTCTAAATCTAGTACCTCTAAAACATAGCGATCGCGTTCTGCTGACAACATTCTGAGAATCTCAGGTGAATCATTCACGTTCATAGTAATTACCAAATCAACAAAGGAAGAAACAAGTGGAAAGCAAGGAAATTTTTGTTAAGGCTCACGTTCGTATTATTCGCCAAAAAGTCTATCGCTTCGTATGCAAACAATGCAATTCCGTATCTGAACGCATCTGTTTCCCTTCACAACCACTCTATTGCGAAATATGCCGACCGCCAAAACAAAAAGTCGATAAACCATCATCTGACGCAGTAGTCAAAGCGAAAACTACGAAGAGAAAGCCCCCAGCTAAACAGTCGCGAGTGTCGGCAGCGAGAACCACAAAAACGAAAAAAGCCTCTTCTGCCAAATAATATTGTGAACCATGAATCAATAAAAGCACTACCACTCAATCGCAATTACTCTTGGGCAACTCCTTGATTCCGCTTGCAAGATTCCTTTGTTAGCGTTTCCCTCAATGAAAATTAACAGAGTTGGATTAATTGCTATAGCTTAATCACGAAAGAATACAGTCGTCATTTGTCAGGAGTCGGAATACAACTTAAACATTTTGCGTGCAGAAACTGACTATCTCAGGGTTTGAAGCAATTTCGCTCTGTCTCAACAGATGCACTGTACAGATACCTGATTTCATCTGTCTTTATAAACTTCACAGAATTATGGATTCTGAATTTTGTAAATTTCTACCCGCAAGGTATTCTCACTTTGGAGATTGATGTTTGTTTGTAGTTATGAAAATGCTTATGCAAGGGGGAACGGGTTCTCTGAAGAGACTTGTGCGTACACTGTAGGACTTAGAAAGAGGGAGACGGAATTATTTTCATGTCTCCCCATCTCATATCATGTCCGGTTGAATACTTATTATTAAGACTGACACGGAGACTTCAAGACGCGGAGAAATTTTAATTTTAAGTGATTAGCCGAACATGATCTCCCAACCACATCTTTGATTCTGTACCGAATTTTTCAATCTCAGTACGATTGTTCTACCATAAGATATGTAACAGTGATATTATTAAGGACTGTTTCGCCCTCCTTCGCACACCTTTAGCTTGTCGATATGTCTGAAACTCAGATTGCCGCATCCGCGAACGGAAAAAGTAACCTGCCCTTGCAGTTAAGCAGTCAAAACACAATTAGGATTCGGGGTGCTAGACAGCATAATCTGAAAAATGTTGACTTGGAAATTCCCAGAGATAAGTTAATTGTTTTTACTGGTGTTTCCGGTTCTGGTAAGTCGTCCCTGGCATTTGATACCATTTTTGCCGAGGGACAGCGCCGCTATGTCGAGTCCCTCAGTGCCTATGCTAGACAATTTTTAGGACAGTTAAATAAACCCGATGTCGAAGCAATTGAAGGGTTGAGTCCAGCTATTTCCATCGATCAAAAGTCAACATCTCATAACCCGCGCTCGACTGTGGGCACTGTTACCGAGATTTACGATTATATGCGATTGCTCTACGGCAGAGCCGGACAACCCCATTGCCCAATATGCGATCGCAATATTGCTCCGCAAACTATCGATGAGATGGTTGATAGAATTCTAGAATTACCCGAACGCACCAAATTCCAAATTCTCGCTCCAGTAATTCGCGGTAAAAAAGGTACTCACAAAAAATTATTATCGAGTTTAGCTTCCCAAGGTTTTGTCCGCGTTCGTATAGATGGTGAAGTCAGAGAACTTTCCGACTCCATCGAGTTAGATAAAAATTTTACACACAAAATAGAAGTTGTTATTGACCGTCTGATAAAAAAAGACGGATTACAAGAGCGTCTAGTTGATTCTTTGTCTACGTGTTTGAAGCTCTCCGAGGGGATAGCGGTGATACTTTACACCCCTGTAGATTCATTGCCAGAAGGAGAACAATCATTAGAAGCACCAGTAGACCAAGAAATGGTGTTTTCCGAAAACTTTGCCTGTCCCGAACACGGTGCAGTCATGGACGAACTATCACCACGTTTATTTTCCTTCAACTCACCCTATGGTGCATGTCCCCACTGTCATGGCATTGGTAGTTTAAGGAGATTTGCCACGGAATTGGTAGTACCCGATCCAGATGCACCAGTATATGCAGCGATCGCGCCTTGGTCGGAAAAGGAAAATTCCTACTACCTTGAACTTCTCTACAGTTTAGGTCAAGAACACGGTTTCGAGTTACAAAGCCAGTGGAGTAGTCTCACTAACGAACAACGTCATATCATTTTAGAGGGGGAAGAACCGGAAAAAGGACAAAAAAATCAATTTCGTGGTGTCCTTCCCATCCTCCAGCGTCAATATGAAGGTGGTTCCGAACTCATCAAACAAAAGCTCGAACAATTTTTAATCGATCAACCCTGCCCAGTTTGCCACGGAAAACGCTTAAAACCTGAAGCTTTAGCAGTACGCTTGGGGCAATACAAAATCCTGGATTTAACCAGTGTATCAATTCGCGACTGCCAAGAACGCATCGACAATCTGAAATTAAATCCGCGTCAGTTACAAATTGCAGACTTAGTCCTGCGGGAAATCAAAGCGAGGTTGCAATTTCTCCTCGATGTGGGATTGGACTATCTTACCCTAGACCGTCCGGCTATGACCCTTTCTGGAGGGGAAGCACAGCGCATCCGGCTCGCGACGCAAATTGGTTCCGGGTTAACTGGTGTATTATATGTCCTTGACGAACCTAGCATTGGCTTACATCAGCGCGACAATGGACGTTTATTGCGTACCCTCAATCGGCTCCGTGACTTAGGGAATACATTAATCGTAGTTGAACATGACGAAGAAACCATTCGCGCCGCCGACTACGTTGTTGATATTGGTCCTGGTGCGGGAATGCATGGTGGGAATATTGTGGCTCAGGGGGATTTAGCAGCACTATTAAATGCGGAAGATTCACTGACGGGTGCATATTTATCTGGGCGAAGAGTCATTCATACACCAGTACAAAGACGTGATGGAAATGGCTTAAATTTAATGATTAAAAATGCCCGTCGCAACAATCTGAGAAATATCAACGTTGATATTCCTTTAGGTAAATTAGTTTCCGTCACAGGCGTATCTGGCTCCGGCAAATCAACATTAATTAACGAAATTCTTTACCCTGCCCTACAACACCACATCACCAAAAAAATCCCATTTCCTAAAGATGTAGATGGCATTCAAGGATTAACTGCGATCGATAAAGCTATAGTCATCGATCAATCACCAATTGGGCGTACACCCCGTTCTAATCCTGCTACATATACAGGGGTTTTTGATATTATTCGTGATGTTTTCTCACAAACTGTAGAAGCCAAAGCTCGTGGTTATAAACCCGGACAATTCTCATTTAATGTTAAAGGTGGACGCTGTGAAGCTTGTAGTGGGCAGGGTGTCAACGTCATTGAGATGAATTTTTTACCTGATGTTTACGTGCAATGCGAAGTGTGTAAAGGCGCAAGATACAACCGCGAAACATTACAAGTCAAATATAAAGGCAAATCAATTTCCGATGTCCTGAATATGACAGTTGAAGAAAGCTTAGAATTTTTCCAAAATATTCCCAAAGCTGTCAATAAATTGCAAACATTATTTGATGTTGGACTCGGTTATGTGCGACTTGGACAGCCAGCCACAACCTTATCGGGTGGTGAAGCGCAACGGGTGAAACTGGCGACTGAACTATCAAGACGTGCAACGGGAAAGACATTATATTTAATTGATGAGCCAACAACTGGACTCTCATTTTATGATGTGCATAAATTATTGGATGTGTTGCAAAGATTAGTTGATAAAGGTAATTCTGTTTTATTAATCGAGCATAATTTAGATGTAATTAGATGTTCCGACTGGGTAGTCGATTTAGGTCCCGAAGGTGGCGATAAAGGTGGAGAATTAATAGTAGTGGGGACACCGGAAGATGTGGCGAAAAATGAAAAGTCTTATACTGGGCATTATTTGCGACAGGTATTGAAGCAGTATCCAGCAGTTGCCACAGTTGGGAGTTAGGTAATTTCTAGTACGTGAAGGCAGAAGGCAGAAGGCAGAAGGCAGAAGGCAGAAGGCAGAAGCTTTTTGTCATTTTAGAATGGTTGCTTCATTAAGATGATATTGTTTTGGCTTTTCATTCTCCTTACATGCGTCAATTTAGTGAGTTTGCTACTCATTGAGTGGATATATAAATGGGAAATTATGAAGAATGTTTCTGTTGATAAATTGTTTGCTTAATCTATTTCAAATAAATCAATAAATTCAAACCAGGAATTGTGCGGGAGAGTGTCCATAGGAGTAAAGTAATGTATAAAACTCCGAGGCTCCATTGATACCACGCCAAACTAGAAATAATGCCGGGAAGATATTCATCACGCAAGCGAATATCATTGAAACCCAAACGCAATAAATTATTTAAACTAAAGTCATAATAATTTAACCAATTCCAGCGTCTATCCCACAATATGGGCATATAGCGATCGCGAAATGCTTGGTTTCTGGGAATCACTGGTAAGCGTCCAATTAGTAAACGCAATTGTCGTAATGTGCCATCTTCAGTAAAGTAGGAAACATCCATTTGATTATGGAAACGCCCGATTTTGTAAAGTCGAATTATCAGGGTGATAGGAATTGGTAAAATAATAATTAACAAACAGGTTAAAGTTAACCAAGGTTGTTCAGAATTACGAAAAATTGCTAGTAAACCAATCAAATTGAAGATACAGAAACTTCCGAATATCCAACAAGTTTCGTAATAATTAGGAATAATTGCCACTGGATGTAGACGACGAAATCGATCTATTAACCAATAAATTAAACCAAAAAATGCGATCGCAATTACTCCGACTCCAAAAACTAACCACACCTGTGTGCCGTATCCTGATAGTAGTAGTAACAAAGATAGGGCTAACCAACTCCAAGCAGTTAGCAGCCATCCACCTAATAATAAAGGTTTACTAACGATAATGCGATCGCTTACTTGAATATAAGTCTCAAAGTCAATATCTGGTAGTGCAAGTAATTCACTGCGGTTACGAAATGGTTCTTCTTGACGATACTTGACAATTGCTTCTACTTGTGAATTAGAAAATCCCAAATCAATCAATCTTTTTTCAGAAACACTATTAATATTAGTACCAAATAACTGGCGACTAAATTCAATCAAGCGTAACTGCTGCTTGGTATATTCGAGTTGATTGATATCGGTAATTTGTTGTAAGGAACGGAAATTTTGTACCAAATTTCGTAAGACATTTTGATTTCCTTGTAAGCCAGAAACCACAAGTACCTTACCAATTTCACCCGGATTTCCTAAAATCTTTGCTTGATTCGAGTTAAAGCCTAAACCTGATACATTTAAATAGGCTGATTGAGCAAAATTCGCGTCGCTAAAATCAGCTAAATTCAAAATACTTGCACTTCGCAAAGTTACAGGTAATTGAAAACTGGCTTCCCGAAATGTGACAGATTGTTCAAAAGTTGTTTCTGTAAATAGGAGAAACTGATTAAAAGAGCTTCTGGTAAATTGGCTTTGCCCAGCAAAACGAATTTGGGAAAAATCAGCATTTTTCCGCCATCTCGCTCGACTAAATTTAGCTAATTGTCGAAAAGTTGCTTGAGTAAAATTAGTGCTATCCTCAAAAATACAATCTTGAAAATAAGCAGCCTCTTGAAATTGCGCTTGTTTAAAATCCGCTTTCTCAAAAAATATACTACTTCCTAACTGAACTTCCCGACGAAAAGTAGTAGTATTAAAATTTACGGCACGACTAAACCTAGTTTCCGCGAGATTCACATCCTGATTAAAAATAGCTCCCTGTGCATCAATAGGCTGAAGAAAAAAAGTATTTGCAAACTGAACAGCACCATTAAAACGTGTTTGCTGCATCGTTAATGTGCCGCGAAAAACGCTAATATCGCTCGATAAATTTGCCTGACTTCTTAATAGCGATCGACAGTCTTTAGAACTCGGTAAACCCATTCCTAAAGATTCTAAACAAACACTTCGTAATCCTTCAATTTGTTCCTGTTCTGTGGGAGAAAATGTCGGGGAAATCGCTTGTGAATATATAGTAGTTCGTACGCCCAAATCACTACCAATAAAATCACCTTGAATTAGGGAATTACTCAAATCTAAACCCAAAGATTTCGTCCCAGCTTTTTGTAATTCCTTTCGCAAAATTTGATAAAATTCGTCACTAAAACTAGCATTTTCTGAACGTAAATCTATTGTCATTTGTCGCAAATCGACTGTCAAATTTCCCTCACGCAAAATTGGATTATGCAACCTTTCCTGCAACAATTCCAGTGTGAGGGGAATCCGCTCCAGTTGCGGTTGTGCTTGTAGAGGAAGAGGGAAAAAGAGAATCAAAAGAGAAATGATTAAAACACAAAGCTTTATACAGCTAGAAAGCCAACATTTCTCTGCGAGATTCTGCACTTGTCTTGGTGAGACTCTAGGTTTAAAAAATGATTCGTCCAACTTTAATGTGTGTCATCAACTTTCCATGAGCAAGACAATTTTACCTGTCATTGAACCATTTTCCAGTAATTGATGAGCTTTTGCTGCATCTTGTAATGGAAACTCATGGCTAACATGGATTTTTAGCTCACCCTTATCCATCCAACTCGCACATTGTTTAAGAATTTCCGCCTGATATTGCTGCGCTTCCACAATTCCTTGCAACATTGGAGTCAACATTAATTCCAAACTAATGCGGAGATTGCGGTTGCGTGCAACCTTCCAAGAAGTATTGACATCAGGTTCCAAAATCGTCACAATATCGCCATATACCCGTACTGCTGGGAAAGACTGAGAAAATATTTCCCCACCGATGGTATCAAAAAGCAAATCTACACCTTCCCCATTTGTCCAATTTAATGCAGCTTGGACAAAATCGCTTTCCTGAGAATTGATTACTTTGTCAGTTCCTAATTCTCCGACAAAACTAATTTTATCAGGCGATCGCACAGTTGTAACTACTATTGCCCCCTTAAGCTTTGCTAATTGTATTGCCACATGTCCAACACCACCAGCACCTGCATGGATTAATACCTTGTCTCCAGGTGCCAGTCTTCCTCTGTCATACAGTGCTTCCCAGGCAGTGATAAGTACCAAGGGAGCGGCAGCAGCCTCTGCAAAGGAGATAGAAGCAGGTTTTTGGGCAGCAAATTTCTCATCAATGGTTGTATATTCGGCATAGTTGCCTTGATGGAAACCCAATCCACCATTGCAGAAATATACCTCATCACCAACACGGAATTTTGTCACTCCTGCACCGATGGCTTCGACAACTCCTGCGCCGTCACAACCAATAATTGCTGGCATTTTATCGGGGTAAAAAGTCCCACGTTTGCGGAGTTTTGTATCAATGGGGTTAACACCTGCGGCTTTTAATTTAACTAAGATTTCTGTTGCTTGGGGAAAAGGTTTTGGTACTTCTTGTAGTTGCAATACCTCTGGGTTTCCTGCTCCTGTCATTAATACTGCTTTCATTTTCTCCTCCTAGGATGCATGTTCCTTAAGGTTAATTTATCCTAAAGAGGGGATACTATTAAGTAGAACGGCACTAAAAAACAGAAGTATGTAACGGAAAGTAAAGTTGTCCAAAAATCTCTTCCCTCCTGCCTTCTGCTACCTGCCTTGTCATAACGACAATTTTCAACACCAACCTACTTATTTTTCTTATGTAGAATCTCTTCTAGATGTAAATGATGAGCTTGAAAAGTGTCGTTTTTGTATTTACGTATATTGTTGGAAAATATTAACTTATTATTCAATTTTGGCTATATTTTGGTTATTTGCAAACTTTGTTAGGAATGATTTCAATTTTTTGCGATCGCGATTTTTGGAGAAATTATATAAATATAGAAATTAGATTTTTAGGCTTTAATTTAAATTTGAGATTGTGAAATTATTGCTGTTTTATATATTTCACAATCCCAATCTTGAATTTGCTTATAACCATGTATGTAACTTGTAACTAGACACCGATTCCGATAGCTTTGACAATATTCATGTACAAAGGTATTCCCACAATAATGTTAAAGGGAAAAGTGAAAGCTAATACCATCGACACATATAGACTCAGATTTGCTTCGGGTACAGTCATTCGCATTGCAGTCGGAAATGCAATATAAGATGCGCTGGCTGATAGTATGGCAAATAAGAGTGCATTACCCTGAGACATACCCAGGATTTTGGCGATAATAATGCCAATAATCGCATTTGCTACTGGCATAAGTATTGAGAAACTAATTACAAACGAATTTGTTTTATTCAACCCTGATTCTCCTTGATGCAACCCTATTTATATCGATAAGAAAAATGATAGAACTCCGGAGAAAATTCCGAGTATATCTTTTTCTTCTCTAGTAAATTGCTCCAGTTTGTACCAGTAATCTTCTCGTGTCAAGAGTCTAATTATAAAATTAGCAAATAATCAAAAGATGGAGTGATTTAAGAATGTTTTCCTCATAACTTTACACCCATATTTTTTTGATTAAAATGGGATGAAATAATTATATTTGTTTGTCTTTTTTGGGATTGTATTTTGTATAATATTTATTTATACTTATCGAGCGATCGCAATAATTAATGTTAAACCAAAACCAAAAGAAACAGCCATTAACCAGTTACGAATGACATTTTGTTTTTGAATTTGATTATCTAGTTTTGTGTGTAAGCGTTCAATTTCTGTAATTGCTTCTTGATGCTGGCAATTTAATTTATTTAGATATTCTTTGCCTCCAAACTCGCTAAAAATAGATTCTATCTCATTTTTGATTTTTTGAATTTGTACATATGATTCACTAGTCTCATTTGCTGCATCTTCAGTTTGTTTTTGTATCCTTACTATTTCTTGCTGGCTGATATTTATTTGAGATGCTATAGCTTTGATATCATCGAGATTTTGGAAAAAATTATCAGTAGGTTTTGGCAATATTGATTGTAGTTCTTGTAGTTTATTTTGGGCTATATCAAGACTATTCTGAATATTTTCGAGTTCTTGGTGAAACTTCTCGATAATATCGTCATAATTACCAACTTTTTCAACTTTCAATGCAATCTCATCATTAATTTGAGATGCTATTTTGATATTTTCACGCAGGTGTAATTGCTGTTGTTGGATTTCCCTAACTGAATTTTGAATAGTATTTGCAATTAAAGATGCATCTGATGTAACTTGTTCTAATTTGCTATTTTCATGAGATATAAATGTATGAATTTTTTGTGCTTTTTCTAAAACTTCATGAGATACTTTCATCCCCCGTTCTATAGTTTGCCACAATTCGTCTAATTGTTTTGCAACTTCTAAATCGGTAAGTGTTTTCATTGATTATCATCCTGATTTTTTATAAGTTTATTTATACGGGAATTAAATGATTGGCAGAGTAAGTTTACCAGAGATATATTTGGAGTTGATTGAGAACTTACCTCTTGCCAAAAAGGAAAATTTTGTTTGTAATTTCCATTAGCAATATGTCCTCTGACTCTGGCAGCTTCATAGGGCATTCCCTTAGCTTCCAAATCTTTGGCAATCGCTTTGAGTAAATGTTCGTATTCTCTGGTATCACTATTTTTTAATAATGAAGCTTCTGCAACTGCTTCCCAAGAATGCTCCATAGCTCTGAGTAAAAGACAACGCAGGTGAATATTTTGAGTTTGTTGTAACTCATACTGGAGATGTTTTAGGGAATGCTGTTTCAATAATGAAATTGCCTGAGTTTCCCATTTATAAAGATTTGTATTTTCCACACCTGCAAATTGCAGAGCCAGGTATGTATCCCAATAAAGAAAACCTGTTTCACAACGTTTTAATAAGCGCTGTTGGACATCATCAGTAATTTGATTTAAATCGGTGTCACTAACTACTTCTGTAATCCATTTAATCGCGTCATGAGCATTAATGCGATCGCATTTTTTAAAAAAGTCATAGCCATTATCTTTTAGGCGGTTAATTTCCGCAGTGGTAGCTACAACTAATAAACGTGATTGGGCACGAGTTAAGAGAGTGTACCATTGAAAACTTTCTTCTAATGATGGGGCTGTGTCACCTGCAAATAAGCAGAAAGCGACACAGGATTCAAATTCCCTACCTTTGGCATTTTCTGGATTTAAAATTACTAAGTTTTCACGGGTATCTAAAGAAGTTTTAGAGAGGACTTTGATGGCTTTGGCTAAATCGCGCAACAAATAACGACGATTTTCTTCTTTACTACATTCTCCAGCTAGTTGCTCTAAAAATAACATTGCTGAAGCCTGAGAATCTAACTCTAATAACTTAACTGATTCTCCATTCTCAAAAGCGTATTGGGGGTTAGCTGGTAGCGGCAACTCTTTACATTTATTTTTCGCTGTAATACTTTGAGCTACATGCCAAAATTGATTAGCAAATTCTAATATTTGTTGGGAATTTCGATAATTTCTCACCAACTCAATCGAATGTTTAATTTGCAATTGTCCCCAATTAAAATCAGTTGTTTGAATGCGCTGATTTAAATCTCCCAACAACCATAAATAGGTTTTATGCCCTTGTTCTGACCATGCTTTACAAACTGAAATAATTGCTTGTAATTCACTTAATAAATAATCTTGAGCTTCATCAATAATTAATAAAGTGCAATCAGAACTACTCGGAATCTGATTAAGCTTACTTTGGAGAATTTTTGCCGCATCTAATCGACAAATTCGACATGATAACGCCTTATAAAAATGTTTTTTGTTAATTCTTAATAAATTATTGACTCGGTGTGAATTGACTTGAAACATGACATTTTTGTCTTGCAGACGTTTCTCCTCATCCAACACAAATGCTTGATATAACAAAACATCATTAGTCGTAATATCACTTTGACGAGTAAACTTTAACGCCTGTCGTAAAGCCTCCAACTCCTGCTGTGGTGAAGCCAGACGACTATCAAAATCGGGATTAATTTCACCTAACCATTGTGGAAATGTACCCAACCAAAAATTTTCTTGCTCAATAACTTGTTTAACTTCCGAAAACTCCGCAATATCACGCCGCAAAGCTTCCGGTACAATCAACATTGTATTCCATCCATAATTGCGATGAACTTCACATGCAAATAAAGTCGCACATACTGTTTTTCCCGTACCTGGCGCACTTTGAATCACAACACAAGAACTATCTTCAAACTGATGCACTGTGCTTGATGGATATTGCGAACATAAAGCTTTTAAAGGTTCATCCAGAATATTTCGCTGATATTCAGTCAAAATCGGTGAATAACGATAACTACCATACACAAACCGATACCAATCATTATCCTGCTCATGATTCCATTGATAAGAAGGATTTTCAGCCAGTATTGTCCCCTGCGGGTGCAACAATTCCTCTATAATTTGTGGTTGAGTGCGATCGCGACTATCAAAAGCATCATCATAAACGCCACCACGCAACCCAGCTTTAATTACCACAATATTATTTTGATCTTGGCGTTGCCAAATCACACGCCATTTTCCTAAACGGGTACGCAAAAGATTGCTCACCCCCTTCAGCGCTTTCGTCTGTCTTTCATCCCCTAAACTCAACCGATGCAAAATCTGATAAATTCTTTGCAAATCAGCAGGTGGTAGTTTCTGGATTTCACGAAACGCTGCCCGAATTATCTTAATATCAGGCATACAATCGGATTTCCCCCCGATACTATCATTAACTTTACTCGCTTATTATTCCCATCTTGGCGAGAAATTTATTTTTTGCTAATAAAGAAAATAAACTGTTGCTAATTTGTGAGAAATGGGACTTCAAAATTGATGATTTCATCTGAAGCAAAGGAATTTTACCAGTAGGCAATTACCTAAACTTGAATGGTATTAGCTAAAGGAATATTGTGCATACCATATATATGGAGATTTAGAGAAAAAGATTAATAAAGATTAATAAAAAAAATAATAAATAAATTAATTAAGATAAATTCAATTATTGCGATCGCAACAGTACGTATCCTAGTAATGATGCAATTTGCCCCACTATATCCCTTAATTTATCAAATTCTCCAGCCAAGTTTTCCCAATTGTCTCTGGCGGGGTAATCCCCATTCTCCCAATATTGCCCTGACTTTTGATGATGGACCCCATCAAGAATATACACCGCAATTACTCGCAGTTTTAGACTATTACAACATTCCTGCTAGCTTCTTTTGGTTGGGTGTATGTGTCAACCGCTTCCCCGAAATAGCAAAAATGGTATCCAGTCACAATCATTGGATTGGTTTACACGGTTACGAACATCACAACTTTCCCTTTCTGTCTCAGGCAGAATTGCGTCATAGTTTGCAAAAAACTCAAATCGCCATTGCTCAAGCCTGCAATGTCGCCCCCGAAAAAATCCATGATGTTCGTCCACCAAACGGTTTTTTTACTCCCAATACCTTAAAACTCTTGCATCAGTGGAATTACCGTCCAGTTATGTGGAGCGTAGTGCCAGAAGATTGGGTAAAACCTGGTATAAATACTGTGGTAAAACGAGTGTTAAATCAAGTCCAACACGGTTCAATCATCGTATTACACGACGGATATTTCGGTGGACAGGATGTAGCCGCCACAGTTGCAAATTTAATCCCTCAATTACTCAAACAAGGCTATCAATTTGTCACAATTGACAGTCTGTGGCAAGAAATTAGAGGATAGTGTAAATAGAGACACAAGGACAAGAAAGATATTTCTCCATGCCTGGGCTAACTCCTTTGATTTAAGCCTTAGATTTGCTTTTCTCGCTGGGCTGAGGTTTTGGCTCCAAATCGGATACAACTTGTGTTGGCTCTTCGGTTCCCAGTAGATTCCTAATATCGGTTAACGAACTCGGTTTTGCGGCTTGCTCTTCCGATATTTCATTAATGTACTCAATTAAATCTTCCACTTGGCAATTCAAAGCTTTACAAAACTTTGTAATCCTTTCAATGTGGTCGATTCCAGTTCTACCGCTTTCCCAGTTTTGGATCGTACTTTCTGTCACGCCGACAAGACGTGATAGCTCTAGCTGGGTTAATCCTGCTCTTTCACGCAAAGACGCTATCCGTGGTTTAGCTTTCCGTTTCACAGTTACAACACGCTTAGTTCAACTATAGTCGTCAATCGTAGCACCAAAAAAAAATAACGCCCAATTTTTTTACCCAAGACTTGACACACCTAAAATCTTTGGTTAAAACTATTAGGTATAGGGCATCTCCAAGGAATGTTTCCAGGAACAGTTCCGAAAATATAGTCGATCAGGGTTTATACTCAGAGGTCAGAGAAAGCGCAACCTATAGATTAGCGATGAGCTAACTATAGAAAAAATATAAAAATTCCCAAACATCTCTAACCTATCCGGAATGATTCAAGTGAAATATGTAGCTTAGATTATTCCAAACGAGAGAAAAAGAAAACACTAAACCAAATACTTACTGGAAATAGTTAAACAATAAACACTAACCAGAGTCAAGCTTCTGATTACGTTTTCCCTTACTATCCCTAAATGTAAGCAAGGAAAGATTAGATTTTCAGTGTTGCGACAAGAAAATAGCCAAACCCTTTCTTGCTCAAACATCCTGTTAGATACATGCATTGAGTCTATAGGCTTTTTGCTGTCTTTAACACCTAACTATTTCGGGTAATGCATTTACATTAAAAATTTTAGGTGTTCTTTTTATCTCAGAATCAACAACACACGACTAAGAAGGTCTAAATATATGTTGAAGAAGTCTTTTGCTCTTGGTTTATTAGCTGCTTTCGCTCTTGCGCCTGCTGCATTAGCTGACCAAGTTCAAGGTAACGTCACCAACACAATTATTACCACAGGTAACGTTGGCGCGGGGAATGTCACTGGTATCACCAATAGCACCAGCGTCAATCAAAGCCAAATTAAATATGGTCGTCGTTGGTGCGGTACTTCCGGAAACCAGATTCAGGGTAATGTAGCCAATACAGCGATCGCAACTGCAAACATCGGTTTGGGTAACGTTACAGGAATCGTCAACTCTACTGGTACTAGCCAACATCAAATAACTGGTACTAGCTGCTACTACGGCTACTAAATCACATTACTAGGTGATATCAAGTCCTAGTCTCAATTTTTCTTTACTTTCATCAACCACACACAACTAAGAAGGTCTACGAATATGTTTAACAAATCTTTGGCTCTTGGCGTATTGGCTGCTTTTGCAATGGCTCCTGCTGCATTTGCTGG
>NZ_JAYGHN010000019.1:26740-70385 GCF_034931845.1 Calothrix sp. UHCC 0171 | reverse complement strand
TGATCAAGTTCAAGGTAATGTTTCAAATACAAATATTACATCCGGTAATTTTGGCGTTGGTAACGTCAGTGGTATCTCTAACAGCACCAACACTGACCAATATCAAGGAAAATATATTAATCCTTTCTGCGTAACTGGCAACCAAATTCAAGGTAACGCTACCAACACTGGAATCTCTGCTAGCAATGTCGGTTATGGTAATGTAACTGGAATTTCTAACGGTACAAACACCAGCCAAAGCCAATACGCTAGAGGCTGTTCTTACTAATCTTCACCCAAGTCTGCATTTCCAAATCTGCGCGACTAAATTTGCAAACATGCACATATAACTTGGTGAGGTGTTGCTAATACCTCGAAAATAGCCAAACCCTCAGGCTTTAGCAACTTTATCTTGGCAAATTTTTAAACTAACCCCACAACACATAACTAATAAGGACTAGAAACATGTTGAACAAATCTTTGGCTCTTGGTGTATTAGCTGCTTTTGCAATGGCTCCTGCCGCATTTGCTGGCGATCAAGTTCAAGGTAACGTTACCAATACACAAATTAATGCTGGAAACGTTGGTTCTGGAAACGTAACTGGAATTACCAACAGCACTGGTACTAACCAAAGCCAAGCCAAATTTGGTGGTCGCTGGTGTCGTACTTCTGGGAACCAAGTTCAAGGTAATGCTACCAACACTGGCATTTCTGCTGGAAACGTTGGTGTTGGAAACGTAACAGGAATTTCTAATTCCACTGGTACTAACCAAAGTCAAGTAGCTGGTTCTGGTTGCTATTTCCGCTACTAAATCTTGTGTTGCTAATATCTGCAATTAAATTGCCACATCAGCCAAACCATGTAGTGATATTAGCAATTTCCTCTCGAATTTCGATTTTTTCTTTGATTTAATTTCACAACACAACACATAACTAAATAAGGACTACGAACATGTTGAAGAAATCTTTGGCTCTTGGTGTATTAGCTGCTTTGGCAATGGCTCCTGCTGCATTTGCTGACCAAGTTCAAGGTAACGTTACCAATACAAGTATTGGCGCTAGCAATTTTGGTTCTGGAAACGTGACTGGGATTACCAACAGCACCGGTACTAACCAAAGCCAAGCCAAATTTGGTGGTCGCTGGTGTCGTACTTCTGGAAACCAAGTTCAAGGTAATGCTACTAACACTGGAATTTCGGCTGGAAACGTTGGTGTTGGAAACGTAACAGGAATTTCTAATTCCACTGGTACTAACCAAAGTCAAGTAGCTGGTTCTGGTTGCTATTTCCGTTACTAAGTAATAACGAATCTGAAGCTTCCGCAATCACATTACTCTCCTTCCCTTACTCAAGGGTAGGGTTGGAGAGGATTCAAGTCTAAATTTTTCTCTGATTTAATTTCACAACACATAACACATATCTAACAAGGACTACGAACATGTTGAAGAAATCTTTTGCTCTCGGTGTATTAGCTACTTTGGCAATGGCTCCTGCTGCATTTGCTGGTGATCAAGTTCAAGGTAACGTCACCAATACAAGTATTGGTGCTAGCAACGTTGGCGTTGGTAACGTCACAGGTATTAACAACAGCACTAACACTAACCAATACCAAGGTAAATATGGTAGTCCTTTCTATGGTTCTGGAGTTGGTAGCCAAATTCAAGGTAATGGAACTAACACAGGTATCGGGGCTGGAAACACTGGTTATGGTAACGTGACAGGAATAGATAACACTACCAATACCAATCAAAGTCAAACTTCTGGTAATTATGTTCGTTTCCGCAGACGATAAACAGATTAGTTAGTTAAATCTGTATATTGGCGACTCGATGCCAGGTTGGATAAGTTAAATACTCTCAACAACCTGAATTCACAACTTCAAGAAAACAAAAAAATCTGGTTAGCGAGGCTATTGATTATTGCTCAATGTTTTGGAATTAGCCAAACCCTCAAAAACATTAGCAACATTAGCTTCGTAACCAGCAACACACAACTAATTAGGTCTAGAAAGATGAAGAATAAAATCTACACCTTCGGTTTTTTAGCTGCTGCTCTGATTATATCTCCTGGTGCAGCGCTTGCCCAACAAAGCCAAGGGACAACCCAGAATATGGATCAAAATGTAGTTATCGGTGGTTCTGGTAACTCTGTTCGCACAAGTGGAACTCAAATTACAAACCAAAGCCAACAGAAAACTGGCTGGTGTAATTCTGGCGCTCAAATCCAAGGTTCTGGTCAAAACTTAGCTCAAAATGCGGTTGTTTTTGGTCATGGTAATCGCGTAAATATCGATGCTATCCAAAGAACTGTACAACAGCAAAGAGCAGCAGGTCGTTGTTACTAAATTTATTTACTTATTGGGTATTGGGTCTTGGTTATTAGTTATTAGTTAATAAGTTATTGGTTATGAACAAATAACCAAATGACAAAGTAAAAATAACTTTTAATCATTAGTAATTCACCATTACCCACTAATTGTAAATAATTCACTTTTTTATTTTATTGAGGATGAACGCCATGCCTGCTAAAAAAATCATATTCGCGATCGCACTCTGCTCGATTCCCCTGGTATTCACTTCTGGAATCGCTAATGCTCAAGATTTAAATATTAATACTGGCAACGTGCAAATGTCACTGGGTCAAAATGGTGTATTCATCAAAACGGCTCCAGTATTTCCTGTATATCCAAACAGTAACTTCAACAACAACCGTCGCATACAGACTTATCGTACGAACAAAGTTTTGAAATGTCGTAACGTTCGCCAAAATAGACGTTATTTCAGAGCTGGTAGTCAAGCGATCGCGTCTTCTTCGACAACTGTATGTAATTAATTTATACAAACTGCTGCTTTTACACTGACCGTACAAACTCACTTCACTAACTTAACTTCACACACTTAAAGGAAAGGAAATAACATGAAACTCAAATTACTGGCACTAGGTGCTTTCTCGATTAGCGCTATCTCGACTTTTCTTCCTGGATTAACACCTTCTGCAAATGCTGTTTGTGTCCTCACAGATGTTGGTGTACAAATCGCGATTCGCGGCAAAAATAGCGTTGCTAACCAGAATAACAATGTCAGTCAGCAAGCTAGTCCAGATTGCTACGGAAACACCGCTACAACTACGGGTACGCAAGTTTATACAGGTGCGGGTTCTGTTAACCAAAATCGTAATGTTGGTCAATATGTTTCCGGTGGCAACAACCCGACTGGAGTCCCCATGCCGGCGATTAAAATACATGTCAATCCTCAAATTGATGTCCCTGCTTATCCTAGTTTTTAGTTAATAATTATTACTGAATAGTCTCTAATTATTAACAATTATTAATGACTAACTAATACCAAAATTATTAGGAGAAAAATGAAACTGAAATTACTTGCTTTGAGTGCTTTTAGCATCAGTGCCATGTCCGCATTTACCCCAGCATTAACTCAAAAAGCTAATGCAGTATGTATCAACAACCGGGTGGGTGTACAAGTTGGTATTCATGGTAAAAATAGTGTTGCTAACCAAAACCAAAATGCGAGCCAAAGTGCTAGTGATGATTGCTTTAATAACCAATCAAGCGTTACAGGCACTCAAGTTTATACAGGTAGAGGTTCTGTTAACCAAAATATGAATAGTAATCAACATTTATCTGGTGGTAATAATCCCACTGGTGTTCGTGTCAAACCGATTAACAATAATGTCGAAGTTAAGGTTAATGTCCCAGCTTTTCCTAAATGATACCTTAACTATTCAGTTGATGCGATCGCCTCAATATAAATTGCAACGATATATTACCCCTACGGGGGTTTTTCGTCTTTCTTCGATAAATTGAAATAAGAGGCTGGGTATTGGGAATTGGAAATTAGGCAAATAATTAACTACTTAGAACTATGCCTTTCAAGGTGGGTGACGACTAATGTCAGCAACCGGGTTTATTTTTTAGAACTCAGTAGTCCCAATATTAACAGGATAAAGTCTCAGTTTTTAATCATTGCGGGATAATTAGTAGCAATCATCACCTGATTGAACAACGTCAAATTTTTAGTAATCCAGTCCCCATAGCCTATTTCCTCTTCCCAAACCTCACCCTAGATTTCAAATATCAAACTTCATATGAAAAATATACTCTTGTACGCTCTTTGCGTAGGATTAATCATTAGTCTCTGGACTGCACTCAGCAACAATTTTTCGTACAGTCAACAAAGTTCTTCGATTGATTCTTCTATTGATTCTTCTATTAACTCTAGTGGGAATAGTGATATGAAAAGCTTTACTTCTATCCAAACCCAGAATTCTAACTCTAGCTATTCTTCCAGTATTCAAGAAAGTACGATTAGTGTCAATTCAGAAAATCTGCAACAACCCCAAACTTTAAAGATTAATTCGTCTGGAACAGAATTCAAAGGCGAAATTTTGATTAATGGAAAAGTTATAAAACGTCTCGATCGCAACCAGTCTGAGATTAATTTATCACCCTATTTATCAACTGGTCAGCAAAAAATTGAGATTAAAGCTAATTATAAGCCAGCTTCCGCTAATGTAAATGTGGATATCGTCAGTTCGGGTAGTAATATTTCGCAACAAACAAGCGGGAATGGCACATTAAATTACACATTAAATTTAACTGTACAGTAAAGTAATGCGGTAAATTGACAGCATTATTTCTAAATTTAGATTCGCTGTCAAACGGTGATTTACAATTCCAAGTCGCCGTTTTTGAGAAATAGTTGTGGGCTGATTCCTGCTGTTTTAGCCGCATTTATTTTGATATACTTATGATTAGCCCTGGCTAGAGGGCTAAAGACTGAATAGTAGATGGATGAGTAAATTTTCCGAATTATATCTATTGAGTGTAATAATTTTTGCTTCTGTCTGCCAATTTTTATCTTCTATAATTCTGTATGTTGACAATCATTCTTTAACGTGAATATGTTGATGGGAGAGTATACTGACTAGTCGCTTGTAGTTGATTTTCAAGACTGGAACGGAGACGTAATTCGGAAATTGACCAAATCCAAAATTTATCTGGTGCATTTGTAAAGTCTTGATTTCGATGAGTAACGATCGCATTTATTTCTTGGAAGCTAGCACAAGCAAATTCGACTGCGGATTCAAAGTCTTGAATTGCCGAAGCACGAGCTAATTGCAGCATATCGCCATCTACTGTACAAATAGTAATTTTGTCTTTTAACCAATCAACAACAGCTTGAGCAACTTTTGTATTTTGCAAGCGACTGATATAGGTATAAACTTTTTCCCAACCAATATCAGTAACATACATTTTTAGCTGGGGATTCACTCTGTCAAATAATTCGCCAATATCTCCTACTAACTGGTTTCGATTCATTAATGCTTCAAGTATTAAATCAGCATCAATTAAAATTCCAATCACTTTAAAACTCCCGCTTGACTAAGCAATGACTGAGCGATTAATGCAATATGAAGTACGAATGAGTCGCTGTTCTCACTTCACTTCAGGAATATATCTACATACAAACTCAAATAGTGAAATTTCTGATTATTGGCATTTTTTGTAGAAATTCAAGTAATGTTTACGTATAAATTACTGCTTATCCTGTTATTTTCGTTCAAAAGTAACAGTATCAATTAAGTAGTTAATGTTATTTTTCATGACGAAAGAGATACCTTCTGGTTCCTATTATTTTTAATGAATAAAAATTAATAACTATTGACTTAGTTGGTGAATTGGTAGTTGAAAATTGTGTATTGCCAGCAAGCTAATCATTTACATCTCTAAATATGGTTTGTGTGATTGCTACTTGCTTATTTTTGACAATTAACTGACTTTAATTCACTAATTTTAAGATTGGGAATCAGCGAACATTATTCATCTAGAAATTTTGACTTCGAGATTGTATTTTTTTAATTTCAAATAATTTTCGCATCTATCTAAAGATATACTTACGTACCCTTAAAAGCATAATTATGACTTTTTTCATGATTTTGGTTTCAGCAGTAAGTAAAACAATTGTCCACGCCCAACGGTGACACCAGCCCTTTCGCCTGCGACTTTCCCCGTACCCGTGAAGTAATCAACACGACCCGCGCCTTTAATCGCACCACCGGCATCTTGGTCAAGTACGTATCTACTAACAATCCGATGTTCCATAGTTCCTTGGGAATTAGGGAAGGGAAGGTGAGCGCGAATTAATGCTAAAGCGCCGGGAGGCATCAGTGCTTTGTCGGTAGCAATAGAACGGTCGGCTGTAATTGGTACTGAGGTTGAACCTGTTGCTGTCACACCATAATTTTCTTGAAAGAAGACAAAGCTGGGGTCTTTGGGTATGTATATACTTAATTCTTGGGGATACTTACGAAAATAATCCAAAATCTTGGGCATTGTCATACCCTCTAGGGGTACTTTTCCATCGTCAGCCAGTGACTTACCAATACTTTTATAATTTTGGGCAATACTACCTGCATAACCAACATGAGTTTCACTACCGTCAGCAAGTTTAATTTTTGCTGAACCTTGTATTTGCATCATATAAGGTTCCAGGCGATCGCGAAACCAAAAAAATTCTAAACCCTTAAGTTTACTTTTGCTAGCTTGCAATCCATCTGCACCTTCTAAGTCGAGACGGGTAGGATGGGGTTTTTTCCAGGATTTTAAATCGGGGGGAACCCGGTATATTGGATAACGGTATTCGCTAGTAGGAACGCGACTTGCTTCATAAATCGGTTCGTAATAGGAAGTGAATAGTACCCCTCCTTGTTTGTCACCGCCAATCGACTGGTAAATCAGAAACTCTCGTCTCACTGCGTCGTTGAGTTGTCTGGCTGACTTGCTAGTTTGTAATAATTCCCGGAATCTAATCAAACTTTGAATGACATTGTTACGGGTGATGCCAGTTACAGGATAATTTCGATAATCCGCTTCTGCCTTAGGAGTTTTTAAATATTTCAAGCTTTGGTTAATTGAATTTATCAGTGCTTTTTGATCTGCGATCGTTTCATCTTCACCCCATATTTGATGATCGAAACAGGATGTATCATTTTCACAGCAAGTTACCCAAGGTCTCAGAACAAGTACGGCTGAACCTGTTGATGTTGGTTGAGTTTTTTTTGCGGTTGTTTGCGGTAGATTCCATTTTTTAACATGACATCTTTCTGGACTTAATGCTAAACGTCCTAATGGCTGTAAAGAGACTAAGTAAGTGAGAAAAAATACAGGTACACCGAAAATTAAAATTCCCAAAGAGAGTTTTTTCGGATTTTTCCCTAGCGAAAAGAGTCGTTTAGTTAGAAGTGTATTCACAATTAAAGTTAACTAGGACAATTCACCCAAATTTTAATTCGTCATAGTGACAATAGTGACATTTTTGCGAGCTTTACGAGAATTTTACGTTTGGTACTCTTAACTACGAAACATGCCAAGCTATTTATGCAACTAATCTCGAAAAGATTTACATTTCGTAATATTTTGGATTTGAGATGATTCCTCATCTTTAAATCTACCTGATGGCAGAGGAGACATTGAAAGAGGGAGAAGGAAGTAATACCAATTCTCCAAAAGAGAGTAACAGATGGTGACGCGGGGATTAATTTTATGTGTTGCCAGATTTTGGAGAAACGATATAATCCCCAATAATTCCCAAAAAGCAAAGAACCTAGCCAGTTACGACTAGGTTCTTCAGTAGTATTGGGGTAAGTCCCCGAAGTTTTCGATATATAGAGTTCGGTATAAGTTGCTTAACTGATTATTACTACCCAGGCGTTGACATCGATTTCGGAAAAGAAGCAAAATTTTTTTGAGGCGATCGCACTTAATCTATTATCCTGAATATATGAAACACTATTAGAACGGTATACAATCAGTATCAGGATTACGAGACTGCAAATTAGTGAGTTTAAATTTAATCAGTATTTTTCAGGAAGATGAATCATGATTTCTAGAAAACTTTTCGCAACTAAAAGTTTGCAAATACTAGCTGTCGGTGTTTTTTTATTAGGAATGATATTTCTCATAATTACCAATAATCCTAGCTTTGCAAATCAGAAACAACCAGTAAAAGTTGATGAGTTTATTAGTCGAGGAACAGAACCATTTTGGAGCGTTGAAGTGACTAAAAACGGTATTGTTTACTCAACTCCTGATGCGAAAAAACAGACTTTCCCTTACGTCAAACCCCTTTCGGCTTCCGGGCGTACTCTTGATACAGTCAGAGTGTATCGAATGAGAAGCAGAAATAATAATCACAATGTTTTAATTCTCAAAAAGCAAGATATTTGTAGTGATGGGATGTCTGATAAAGAATACCCATACTCTGCAACTTTTATTCTCGGAAATACTGTTTTAGACGGTTGTGCGGAGAAAAAATAAAAAATCTTTTTGATTTTGATTTTAATTTTGATTTTGATGATACATATCTTTCTCCGCCAATCAATATTCCAGAATCTTGTTATGCTAATGTGCCACCTTCACTCTTAATTAACTCTAAATAATGCCCTTCAACTTGACGTAACTCATCATGAGTTCCACGCTGGACAACTTTACCGCGATTTAAAACAATAATTTCATCGCAATCACGAATCGTACTCAAACGATGCGCCACAATTAAACAAGTGCAACCACGTAAGCGTAAATTTTGATCAATAATTTTTTCTGTTTCTGTATCTAATGCACTAGTTGCTTCATCCATCACCAAAATAGCTGGATTATTCACCAAAGAACGAGCTATTTCTAATCTCTGTCGTTGTCCCCCACTCAAATTGGTTGCGCCTTCCAATAAATCGGCATTATAACCACCAGGAAGAGAAAGTATGATTTCATGAACCGCAGCATCGCGGCAAGCTTGCATCAAATTACTATCAGGAATAGTTGTATCCCACAAAGTCAAATTATCCCGTACAGTTCCCGCAAAGAGTGTAATTTCCTGTTCAATAGTCGCAATTGAATTAGCCAAAACTTGACGGGGAATTTCTGTTTTCGGCTTACCATCAAAACAAATTTCACCTGTCCAAGGTTGGTATAAACCAGCCACAAGTTTGGCAACAGTTGATTTACCCGAACCACTGCCACCCACTAATGCAACACGTTGCCCCGGTTTCAATGCCAGACTAAAATTTTCAATTAAAGGTGCAGCATTCCGATTGTAACCAAAAGTGATATTCCGTAATTCCAAATATCCTCCTAATTTGGGAAATTGCGTATGATTTCTGGCAAATTGGGTATGGGAAACTTGTTTTTCTCCACTTCCTTCCGGGGGATTTTGTAAAACATCATCAAGTCTATTTACACTTCCTTCGAGTTCCTGCAAATCGCTACCTAAACTAACTAACTGATTCACAGGTTGGAGAAATTGCTGCATCAAAGCTTGAAATGCCACCAACATCCCAATAGTCAAGTTACCATTCATTACCCGCAAACCGCCGACAGTCAGTAATAGCATCGAAGTTACACCTGATAAAAACCCAGGCAATGTTCCTAAACCTTGGTTGAGACTGTCCATATCTTGACGAACATTAATTGCTTTCGCGTAATATCCCGCCCAACGGTTGAAAAAATCAGATTCTAAACCCGAAGCTTTCAAAGTTTCCATACTTTGTAAACCAGATATTGCTACCCCGCTTACTTTCCCTTGTTCCTGCATTAAGCGCATATTGGTATCTACACGCTGTTGAGACACCCACTGCAAAGCGACAAGATTAACTACTACAAAAGAAATACCAATTGATGTTAAAACTTTATCGTATTGCCACATGACAATACCATAGAAAATTACCATTACGGCAGAAATTACTGTTGTTGCTAATTTACCGGAAAGTAAACTGGCAAGATTATCATTAATTTGAATTCTACTACTGATTTCTCCAGCAAATCTTTGGTCATAAAAACTAACAGGTAAATGGAGTAAATGCCAAATAAATTTACTTGACATTCCCATTGCCAACTTGATTTTCATCCGTCGCAATAATTGCAATTGTAATCGAGTTAATAACCCACTTAAAATGGCTGTAAAAAACATTGCAAATATTAGGGGACGTAACCAATCTTCGCGATTTTGAATTAATACTTGGTCAACAAAAACTTGGGAAAAAGTCGGCATTGCTAAACCCGGTAATACCAGAAAAAATCCAGCTAAAACACAATAAATTAATGACCAAATATTTCCCTGTAACCTTTCCCATAAAGATAAATATAAACTGGGTTTGCGTCCACCTTTCTTAAACTCATTACCCTTTGCAAATACTAAGACAACCCCCGTAAATGCTTCGCTAAATTCCTCTAGTG
The DNA here is from genome assembly GCF_034931845.1 of Calothrix sp. UHCC 0171. Classification (NCBI taxonomy): domain Bacteria; kingdom Bacillati; phylum Cyanobacteriota; class Cyanophyceae; order Nostocales; family Calotrichaceae; genus Calothrix; species Calothrix sp. UHCC 0171. Next base: position 60,160 of record NZ_JAYGHN010000019.1, on the reverse strand, counting down.
TAACTTTACGTCTTCCTGTTCCTGGATCATTCAAAAAAACGTACTTTTTACTAAAACCTTCGACAACTAAAAAATGATTGAAATTCCAAAAAACAATATAGGGAGCTTCGAGATTTTTTAAACCTTCTAATTCAACCTTAAAACCCTTCGCTTGTAAACCATAACTCCGGGCTGCATTAAGTACATTCGTTGCCTTACTCCCATCTCGTGAAATCCCACAAGCCTGTCGCAATTCCGCCAGAGGAACAATGCGATCGTAGTATGCTAATATCATTCCTAATGATGCTGCACCACATTCCACAGCTTCCATTTGTAGTAATGTGGGAGTGCGACGAATAGGACGAAATTTAGGTTTTATTTTGAATGTTTTTTCTAGAATTTGTTTCAACATCAATCTTTAATTCTCCTGGCTAGAGAAGTGATATATCGCCCTCTCTCAATAAATATTTAGTCACTGGGGCTATTCTGAGAACTAACTATTTCTAGGAGAATAGACTGATGCAGTTTCGTACCTGGCTACAATCCCAAGCAATCAAGCAAATGTAGTGTTTGTGTAGTTGCATTTGCGAAAACTGAAATTCAGCTAATTTCCAGTCGCAAAAATACTTAGGCAAGCCCAGCCTGAGACATTTCAAACAATCTCCAGTAAACTGGTCGATTTATCGGTGATTAGCAAATATTTGATTTTATGAGCGCGAGGCTTTAAGGTAAAGTCAGATATGTAAACATCAAGGTGAAATTTTTCACTTATTATTTAATGACAGCAACATAAGTTAATTTATTGCTGTAAATATTAATTGGCAGAGTTGCGCCTATGGAATTATCAAGTAAGTTAGAATACGCGCTTTTAGCGTTGTTAGAAATAGCAAACCTTCACAATAACGGCGAACCCCTGCAAATTCAACAAATCGCAGATGCTCGAAATATACCCAAAAGATACTTAGAACAAGTCTTAGCAACTCTCAGACGTGGGGGCTTGATTAAAAGTACAAGGGGAGTTAAAGGGGGTTATGTTTTGGCGCGAGAACCTCACCAAATCAATGTTTTAGACGTATTAGAGTGTATTGAGGGATTGGAAGCAACGTTACCTAGTGCGAATATTAACCCGGAAACTGTGGGCGGAAAAGTGATTCAAGAAGTTTGGCAAGATGGGTGTAAGGCGCTGTATAAAGCTTTACAAGAGCGTAGCCTGCAAGATTTATGTGATTTAGAGAAGAAGCATTCTCATATGGCATTGATGTACTACATTTAAGGATGTAAAAACACTGTCAGGCACTAAAATTTAGTTGCGCTCAATTATCGGACAGATTTTATTTTCAGTTTGCTCTGGAACTTTTTCCCAATCTGAAATAATTTCTTCTAGTTCCGACTTCAAAACAAGTAAATGTTGAATTTGTTCTTCGATCGCAGCTAGTTTATCCAGCAATTTCGCTTTAATATGTTGGCAGGGTAAATTACCGCGATCGTGGACATCGAGAAACTCTCTAATTTCTGTTAAACTTAAACCTAGACTTTGCGATCGCTTAATAAAATGTAAACGTTCGATAATATCTGCATTAAATAATCTAAATCCGCCTTCAGTTCGACTCGAAGCCCTGATTAAACCGACTTCTTCGTAATAGCGAATGGTTTTAATGGGTATACCGCTTTCTTTGGCGATTGTGCCAATTTGTTGTAACTGTTCTTGAACTAACATAGATTTATTATTTATTTACCTTTGCTGGCTAATATCATCCTAAACTCTCTAGTGAACTAGAGATGAAGATAATTTCAAGTCTGGCAAATCATTGATTATTAACTTTTCCCTGCGTCTCTCTATCTCCATATCTCCGCGTCAGTTTTATCCTAGGTATTTAAGCGAACCTGATATAATTCCAGAAAACTCCAGTTCAATTAAAATTTCCGCGCCCAATCATCACGCCAACGCTCAACAACAACTTTTGTTTGTGTAAAAAATTCCACAGCATGGTTTCCTTGTCCATGTAAATCGCCAAAAAAGCTTTCCTTCCAACCACTAAAAGGGAAAAACGCCATTGGTGCAGCAACGCCAATATTAATACCAATATTCCCAGCTTCTGCTTCATATCGAAACTTCCTCGCAGCAGCCCCACTAGTGGTAAAGAGACAAGCCATATTACCATATTGTCCACTATTTACTAGTGCGATCGCTTCATCAATTGTGTCCACATGCATTAAACCTAGCACAGGACCAAAAATTTCTGTTTTGGCAATTTTTGATTCTGGATTGACATTGTCCAAAATAGTTGGACGAATAAAATAACCCTTTTCATAACCAGAAATTTGGGGTTTTCGTCCATCTACTAATAATTTTGCACCTTCTTCATGACCTTTTTGAATTAAACCTTCAATCCGCTTTTGACTTTCGGCGGAAATTACAGTCCCCATTTCCACATTTTGGTCTAAACCATTACCAACTATTCGTTTTTTGGCTGTCTCCACAATGGCTTCCGTAAAACTATTTTGCGCGGCTCCTACTGTTACAGCCAAGGAAGCGGCGAGACATCTTTGCCCTGCACAACCAAAGGCACTATCGGCAGCAATACGGGTAGTCATTTCCATCTCGGCATCTGGCAAAATAATAATTGGATTCTTGGCACCTCCTTGACACTGCATTCGTTTACCACTGGCGGCACCACGAGAATATATATATTTAGCGACGGGTGTAGAACCAACAAAACTAATTGCACGAACTTGGGGATTATCTAAAATACTATCTACAGTTTCTTTGGCTCCATTAACTAGATTGACAACTCCTTTAGGCAATCCCGTTTTTTCCAATAATTGAAAAATCTTTTGCATTGTTAGCGGTACTTTTTCCGAAGGTTTGATAATGTAAGTATTGCCGCAAGCCAATGCATAGGGTAAAAACCAAAACGGAATCATCCCTGGAAAATTAAACGGACAAATTGCGGCACAAACTCCTAAAGGTTGCCGTATCATCATTTCATCGATACCGCGTGCAATATCCTCGGAATTAGTTCCCTGTATCATCATGGGAATACCACAAGCAACTTCCACATTTTCAATTGCCCGTTGCATTTCACCTTTTGATTCTGCCAGTGTCTTACCACATTCCTGGGTAATAGTTCTGGCTAAATCTTCAAAATTTTCTGCTAATAGATTTTTGAGTTTAAATAGGTATTGTACTCTTTCTGTTGCTGGAGTTCGTCGCCAGGAAATAAATGCTGTAGCTGCCGCTTGCACAGCTGCATTTACCTCAGCAGCAGTTGATAAAGGCACTTGCGCCATTACTTCTACTGTGGCGGGATTTCTCACTTCTAGGTAGTTGGCAGTGGCGGATGTACACCATTCACCATTGATATAATTGGGTAATTTATTCAGGGTTTTCATAAGTCAGGATATGTTTAATTAAAGTAATATTGAAATATTGTTTTTTTAAGTTTCACGGTTACAGGGAAATAGTTAATCAAAGCTAACACAATTTAAGTGCGATCGCATTTCTCATAAACCTCAATTACAATATCAAAAATACAGTTCAGAAGATGACAGTAACAACACTCTTAAATTTCATGTTTTTTTTAGTTTTTACTATTGAATTTTATGTATTTTCCAACCATAAGCATTGTTACTAGCCAATACCCAAATGAGTGTGAAAACCGAACCTGATTGGAGCGCTATTTCTACCTGAAAAAATCATCTTTGACTCGATACAATTAAGACATGGCTGAAATGATGCTGTTTCTTAAACAAGTTTAATAGCAGTAAGACATGCAGTCTTCAGGAGAAAATAAAAATATGGGAAATCAATTCAAAACAGCTGCTTTGCTTGCTGGATTAAGTGGTCTTTTAATTGCTATCAGCTATTGGGTTATTGGCGGTACTACAGGTTTGATTGTAGGTATTGGCTTGGCAGCAGTAACAAATTTATTCTCTTGGTATCAATCAGATAAAATTGCACTAGCAGCTTATCGTGCCCAAGAAGTAAGTGAGGCACAAGCACCAGGGCTTTACCGCATGGTAAGCAAGTTGTCTCAACGAGCAAATTTACCGATGCCGAGAGTATATATTGTACCTGACTCTGGAGCCAATGCTTTCGCTACAGGACGTGATCCTGAACATGCAGCAGTAGCTGTCACAGAAGGGATTATGAATATTTTACCTGAAGACGAACTCGAAGCTGTCATCGCCCATGAATTAACACATATAGCTAATCGCGACACCCTTACACAAGCGGTTGCAGCCACGATTGCAGGTGCAATATCCTTCCTGGCACAAAACCTATTTTGGTTTGGTGGAGGCTCGCGGGATGATAATAACCGGGGTGGGAATTTTGTCGGTTTATTGTTAACAATGATACTTGCACCGATATCTGCAACAGTCATTCAAATGGCAATTTCCCGTACCCGTGAGTTTTCAGCCGATGCCGGAGCCGCCAGAATTACAGGAAATCCTCGTGCTTTAGCCCGTGCCTTGCAACGTTTAGAATCAACTGCACGTCAAATGCCCGTAGAATCTGGAAATCCTGCATTTGAGTCATTATTAATTATTAATCCTTTCTCTGGTGGTTCATTCGCTAATTTGTTTAGAACTCACCCGACAACAGAAAAACGAATCGAAGCATTACTCAATTTGGAAAAAGAATTACCAATTAGATAGTAGTGAATCCTAAATTCCCAATTCTAAATTCTGAGTAAATAATAATTTCTCCTTTCTCCTTTTCCCTATTTCTATTTATGGGTGCAACTTCCTGCCAATAACACCATAATTACAAACAAAAGGATGTTGAAAGTATGACTAACCATAATATTGAACCCGTAGAAATTGACATCACTCCACAAACCAACGATATGGTTGATACAGAAATGGCTGGCGAAACTGATGAATTAAAACAGGAAACAAAAGCTTTGATTGAAGCGCTAAAACGCCGTGCCCAAGCTGAAGCCGAATCTGCGGGAACACTAACTCGCGAAACCTATTTAAGTGCAGTGCGGAAAGCACGGGAAACTATTGAAGGTGAAAAAATTATTGAACGGGAAAAAATTGAAAACTCGTTGAATGTGATGCAACAAGAGGCTGAAAAGAATTGGCATTTGTTTGTCAACCAGTTTACCGAGTTAGGTTTGCGTCTTCAGGATGCTGCAAAAGCTGCATGGGAAGCTTTTAATGCACCACGCCCAAATTAGAACGAATATTACTCATCCTATCCTAGTACGTGAAGGCAGAAGTAAGAAGGCAGAAGTAAGAAGGCAGAAGTAAGAAGGCAGAAGGCAGAAGTAAGAAGGCAAAAGGCAGAAGGCAGAAGTAAGAAGGCAGAAGGCAGAAGTAAGAAGGCAGAAGGCAGAAGTAAGAAGGCAGAAGGCAGAAGGAATAAAGCTTCTAAAATAAGCTTTTTGTCACTTTAGAATGATTGGTTCATTTCCGCCGAACTGTACTAGTCTATAAAATTACCAATAGAGACGTGACATATCGCGTCTCTATTTGATTATGCATAGGCATAGATAGGTATTATATATTACCTAAACACAAATTTCTGTATTTTGATTCTGGAACAATTCTGAAATTTACGTGTCATTTCGTAGTATTCCATTTTCATTAATGGATAGCGAATCCGTTTTCTTCCGGATATATCGAAAAAAAGAAGAAAACTTGTCCTAGTAATTCTCACACACACTCGAAATAATACACATGAAGTTACGCTTTATATTACTTAGCGTCGCCAGTATTGGGCTGCTTTCTTCTCCCGCAAATGCTTCTCGACTAGAATCATGGTATTTCGATCAGACACAAAATCAACTCAATATTACTACAGAATCAGCAGTACAACCAAAGGCATTCTTAATTCAGAACCCGACACGATTGGTACTAGATTTACCAAATACAAATATTGAGGGAAATACCATACGCGATCGCTTTGGTTCTAAAGTTAGGGAAGTTCGCATTGGTAAAGTTGATAGCAAAACTGCTAGGGTTGTTGTGGAATTAGCGCCGGGATATACTGTTTCACCGGAAAAGGTATTAATTCGTGGTGATTCGGCTTCACACTGGATTGTGAATTTCTCATCCATTGAACGTATTTCTAGTGGTGGTTCTCAATCTAGTGAAGAAAAATTTCCTGTTCAAGTAGGTAGTATTTCCCCTTTTGCAGGTGTAGTTCCTTTAGGTAGTGAAATATCACAACTAGCTGCTCAAGTCAGAACCCTAATGGCACGTTATAAATCCATCGAACCGGGCATATTTGTTCTGGATTTAGACACAGGTAATTATTTAGATTACAACGGCGAAAAAATTTTTTCAGCAGCCAGTACAATTAAGTTTCCGATTCTAATTGCTCTTTTTCAAGAAATAGACGCGGGTAGAATCAAACCGAATGAAACCTTGGTGATGCGGCGCGACTTAATGACGGGCGGTTCTGGAAATATGCAGTACAAACCTGCTGGAACTCGCTTTAACTTGATGGAAACTGCCACCAAAATGATTACCATCAGCGATAATACTGCAACTAATATGATTATTGATCGTTTGGGTGGAAAATCAAAGCTCAATCCTCGCTTTCGCAATTGGGGATTACAAAATACAGTCATTCGCAATCTTTTAGGTGATTTTAAAGGTACAAATACCACTAGTCCCAAAGATTTGGTAAGACTATCGGCATTAATTTCCAATAATCAGTTATTAACTAACTCCAGTCAGACTAAAGTGATAGATATTATGCGGCGTGTGCGAAATCGAAGTTTGCTCGCATCTGGAATTGGCAAAGGTGCAGTCATTGCTCATAAAACTGGAACATTAGGAGTAATTCTCGGAGATGCAGGAATTATTCAACTACCATCAGGTAAGCGTTATCTAGCTGGTATCATGGTTAGAAGACCTTTTGGAGATTCGCGAGGAACCCAGTTTATCAGTCAAGTCTCTAAAGTTGTATATGGTTATCTGAGTCAACCGAGAGTTGCCAGACAACCATAATAATTCGTAATTCGTAATTTCCTAACTCAGGACTTTTAACTGCTTAAAAAACTCTTGCAATTTGCCTTCGATTTCCAGAATCTAGTAATAGCGCATCGACTAGGGGAGCAATTTTTATTGCTTCCTCAACCGATTTTTCATCCTCTAACTTTATCAAGACGACGAAATAAATATAACCAAAGTGGTAGAGAAGCATTAATTGCCATCAACCTGACTAAATGTCCTGCTGTGACTATCTCAACATGATGATTTAAAGAAAGTGCCACTAAAATCATTTCCGCAGCGCCTCCAGGTGCGGTGACTAGCAAGCATGTCAACCAATCCCAATCTGTTAGGAACATAGCAATTAAAGATGCAAATACACCTGCAACTAATGTTGCGATCGCACAAACAATAGCATAGATCAAAGTTCGCTTGCTAAAGGTGGGTTTTTCTCCCCAATATTCCCCAATTGTAATACCCAATAACATTTGCCCAATTAAATTAGATAATGATGGAGGAGTAAAGTTAATCTCACTGACAAATGGCAAACTATTCATGATTGAATGAAAGCTCATGCCAACCATTAATGCGGCAAAAAAATCAGCAGCAGGTATCTGTAAACGTACCGCAAAATTCACTGCAATCACTACAAACAAGAATACTATTCCCAACAATCCTAAATATGATGGTTCCAGATTAATTAATGGTGAATTGCTGAGAAAATATGGTTGCACCACATCCGTATCTATCCCAGTTCTGGCAATGAGGGGAATCAGCAAGACAACGGATGTAACACGAATAACTTGAACCAAGGCTACAAGGGTGACATTACGATTATAGTCAGCTGCGATCGCTGACATCACCCCCACTCCTCCAGGTACTGTCGCCAGCATTGCTGTAAGTAAGTTGGTTTTACTCAAGCGTGAATAAACATAACCAATCCCGCAACCACTAATTAATAAAAAAAACGTCAAGACAATATATACAGGAATACCCTCAGCCACATTTGCAAAGTTCGCTTTGGCGTTAGAAAAACCAATTGCTAAACCCACCAACACCATCCCTACTTTCCTCGCCATGCGGTTGGGTTTGGCTTGATATTGAAATAATATGCGAATACTTTGAAAGATAATTCCACCCGCAGCAATTCCTCCAAATATCCAAGCAATTCCTCCAAAGTTGAACTGAGTCAGGATATAGCCTAGAGGTATCGCCAGAAGCAACTCTAAAGTTAAAATGATTAACTTTTTTGGCGATATTTGTAATTTTGTAACAGATGCTGTTTCATGTGCAGATACCCGCGAAGTTGGAGTCGCACTTAAAGTTTGATTGATTAACACGAGTTTATTAAATTAGTCTGTTTAATCGAGTTTATATATCCAAGCTAACCTGAAGCGAAACCAAATGCACCTAACTCAAGCTCGATTAGCAACTCATTTCCCCAAAAAGACAAAATTCTCGCTACAGCTAAAGCAAATAAAGCCAATTTAGCTATAACGAGGCATATACTTCTGATTTGGAGCCATTGAAAACCTTCGGTAGAAACAATTAACTAAGCTTTAGTCTTGTTGTTCCCACCTATTCGTAAAGATATTATTAAACTGGAAAATAATCTATCTATCGGAAGGAATATTTAAATTGTTCATTGAAATTCTTCTCATCGCGATTGAAGGATTGTAATTGGATGGGGATATTAAATATAAGCTAAAAGCCAATAGTGAAGGACGAACGAAGATAAAATTTGAAGAAATGGCTAATTACACAACTTGCAATTAGCCAGGAGCAACCAGGAACACTTAGTCATATCATGTCCGCTTGAATACTTATTATTAAGACTGACACGGAGACTTAGAGACGCGGGGACGCGGAGAAATTTTAATTGTAAGTGATTAGCCGAACATGATGTCAAGGGCAATCAGCAATCGCAATCATTCTCATATATGCGGCTAGATAAATAATTACCCCTAATCTCATTGTTAAAGTATTTACCAACGGAGTTTGTATCATGCAAATCCTGCCAAACTTCCGGCTCTACACCTGCATATTGGTAAACTGCACCGTTACGAAATTCAATTTGTAAAACAGACATGTCCGCATCATAGCCAACTGCATTTGCCATCGACGAATTAATTGGTAACATTGCGATCGATTCATTAGCTGGAGGTAGTGCCGTTGCTTCTGCAACTATCTCATTGAGTTCTTGCAATCCTGCAAATACTGCGACTGGTGCTTCTATCTCCAATAATTCCAGTTCATCGCCTCGATTTAATAATAACTGCAAGTGCCCATTTGTATGGGCTACAGCAATTACACTACTCAAATTCAGTCTCGACAGCTTCATGAATTTAGCTCTCCTAAATTGCTGATTCTGATGACTTTTGCCATGCAATTTCTTGATTGGGGGGACTTGAGAATCTTTAAAGATATTCAACTAATTAACAAGTGGTAGTTCAAGTGTACTATACTTTAAGCCCGTGGTCAAGTATTTAACTAAAAAATACTCAACCGCGATTCATGTTGAGCATTTATGGGAATATTGGCGTAATTAGCAGACAGACTTGTCGCTAGCTCAGGGAAAATACAGAAGATTTGACGTACTCTCATCTATAAATTGGAACAATTTGATTTATTTCTGATTGATGATATTGCTAATTGTCGTCGCTAACTTGCCTACACCTTCTTGACTATAGTTAGGATCATCCTCATCTAAATTGATCCGTTGATTGGATAATACCGCGATCGCAATACCTTTGGAAAACTCAAGCCTGATGTGAGATTCTGCACCCCTTTGAGCACCACTATAAGTAAAAACACTGTTCCATCCTAATTGTTGTCGTCCTTGTGGAGACAGGAATGAACCATCGATGACTTTCATCCCAAATTTAGCCAAATCAACGCTAGAGGACTCAAAACCACCGCCTGCATATTTCCAACTCAGATTATCTCGATTTGCTGGTATATTCTTATCATTAGCATCATTTTTATCTTGATAGATATTTGCCCGTTTACTGTTGGCTTGGTTGATAAATTCAGGACGCAAGCTTGATAAATTTAACCCTTGAGTCAGTTCTTGATTGACTAATCCCGTAAATGACTTTTTCGATGAACCTTCGAGTACCGCTCCTAAAACTGTATAAGCATGGGTGCTGTAACAGGGTTTAGTACCAGGTTTGAACATCAAGGGGTCTTGACTAAATAATTTTGTCGCTGCGGTAGCTGTTGAATATTGGGTATTGCTGGAATCCTTCCAATTCGGGTTATTGGGAACTTCACAGTCTTTGGCTTTACTTCCCCGATAGTGACGAATACCAGATTGACGTTTTAGTAGATGAGCAACAGTATAGGTGTGATGGGCTGGTAGTTCAGGGACATAAAAACGGGCTGGCTTGTCAAGCGAAAGACCTTTTTCAACTTGACGCATAGTCAAAGCCATTGTAATTGGTTTGCTCACTGATGCAAGGCGAAATACAGTCCCAGAGTCAACTTTTTGCTGTTTAGCGATGTCTGCGAACCCAAACCCAGCAGCATAAACTATTTTGCCATTCTGTGCGATCGCAACACTCATCCCCGGAACATTAAATTTATTTTTGTAGGTATTAATTGCAGCATCAACTTGTCGTTTTGGTGTCCAGTTAGCTTGATTTATTTGCCGCTCAACTTGTGCATGGATTATTGGCGGAGTTGGAGATATGGACTTGTTGAAGGAGCTTTCTCTAACTTCATTTGGTGTAATTTCTGCTACAGTGGCAGTCGAAATTGAAGCAACAATTAAGATTATAGTTGAGAAAAAAGTCATGGAGATTTTCATGGTTTTCATAGTTACTATACTGAATATCAAAAGTAAATTTATTGTTGATTTACCGGCGTTAATTGATGAGAAGTTCGATTATACTCATACTTACCCGCAGGTATTTCTGAAGTAGGATTGACGCACACATCACTATTACTTAATCCTGTAAGTATGACCACTGAATTTCCAGAATCACAATCAACTTTTGTCCACCCCCATTTAGCTAAAATTTCATCAGCCGAATTACCCACTTGAACAATTGATGGTGGAGTTCCCGGTAGTGAGTTTGGGTTTGTAGCCAGTTCTTCTGCATTTTCTGAAGCAGAATTGGAATTATCTGATCTTATTCCTTGATGACCTAAAGTTTCAATCCGTTTTTGTTCAGTTTCTGCATCTGCGGTAATTGCGGTTTTGACAATTCCAGCTATTTCCCGAATTATTTCCAACCCTGTCGAATTAGATTGCGAATTATCACTAGATTCTAAGTCAGGGGTTTCTGGATTTGCTAAATCGGGATTTTCAGCTTCTGGTTCTTGAGTTTCAGTTGCTGTATCTGTTGGATTGGGTTTTTTCTCGGTTGGAGTTCCTACCCTACCTGGTAAGTTTGAAAATACACGAGTTCGGCTTCTATTGGGAAAAGAAATAGCTGGATTTAGCCGAGTTGTAACTCTTCGGGGTGCTGTCACCCGTGCTAATAAAATTTTGCCACTGCGGTCTTTGCGAAATTGATAATTACCATTTTTTAAGGGATACTGTTTACCTGTACCGACGATAAATAGACGTAGACGGTTCGCTGGTAAAGTATTTTGATAGGAAGCTTTTTGCCCTGGAGCTAATTCATAAATTTTACCTGTCGGGAGAGCAAACTTAATTATTTTGTCAGTTTTATTTTCAATCGTATATTTAATACTAATTGTTGGTTGATTAGGTATTTGGTTTTCTTGGCAAGGTGCAGCAGAATCACCACACTTTCCTTCTCCAGCTTGGACAATATTTGTTATGCCTAATAAACTAGTTGAGACAATACTCAAAACCAAAAATGTACCAGTTATCAGTTTATGTGTCCGCATCGCTTAAACTCCTTTGAGAATAATATTTTTGCTTGTCCATTTATATTTACGTACGGGGGATTTTGAAAAAATATGCATAAAAATACTTATTCTCTATCAATAAAAAATTAAGAAAAGTAAAATCAAGTCGATTGGAGTTGTTAGCTGGTCGAGAATGTGACGTGTATGCATTAACAACACCAATCTCCGATTACTTGCTATCGCACTCTTTGAGATGGAAAATCTTTGTCATCAAAAGTTGCAGTTACTGTGACAGGAAATGTTTTCTGTTGTCTTGCAAGACCAGAACATTGTCCCCACACATCAATTGATTTTTTCAGAGTTTTTTTGACAGTCTTCGTTTTATTGTTAGATGGACCAGGTTTAGGCCAAGCACCACCTAAAGCTGTTTGTCCTGCTTTTTCTAATTCTTCTAAGGAAAATGGTTGCATGGTCACAGTTCCAGAATAATTCTGAAAATTGGTATTTCCATTAAACACAACCCTTGTACTTTGTCCTTGAGGTTGATAAGCTAAATAAGTAATTTGACGACCGGCAGGACAAGTCATACCCAGCTTGAATTTGATGTCGAGATTTCCTGATTTAGTAGCTAAAACATGGATACCACAATCAACAACTCCTTCACAGTTACTACGCTTCATGGGGACATATGCAGTCGTACCACCCAGCTGAGATAAACTTGGACCCAACGGAGGAGGGGAACTACCTAAATCATCCTTTGTTGTAATTTGTGCAAACACACTATGGGATATTGATGCTGCAATTAAAGTGCTGATTGCAAGAATTTTGAGATAATATTTCATCACTATTACCTTTATTTTAATTAGTTTCTTGGTGCTGGAATTGGATTATTTTCCGGACAGTCAACCGAATCAATTACGCCCAATTGACACTTATTAATCTGAAAATCTTGAGGTATTTCTGGTGGAAATTTAAATTGACTGTTTGGATTTGGATTTTGAAAATTTCCGTTTAATGGTCGAGGTTTGATCCGATTGGGAATACAACCAAGTTGAGGATTTAAAGGAGGTGTTGCGGGAACCCAGCCATCGGGACAACCGGGTGGATTCACTGGTGTTGATGCAAATGCTACGCTGGAGATTGAAATGGTACATAAAGTATTTATGACCATTAATGATGTCAAAATTTTGCGATTTAACATGATGTTAACTCCTGAGAAATAATCAAAAACATCCAAAAAACAAGAAAATTTAGTAATGCGATATTAGAGGCGATCGCATTACTCAAAATTTACAAATTAAAACATTAAACAGCTATAACTAACTAGTCACCTTAAAAGTACAACCACTCCAACCTGAACTCACACGCATATTCGATGCATTTACAAAAAAGTCACCTCCATTTCCTCTCACTGTTTTTTGTCCTTGAATGCAAGAGATTTTTCCAGTATTTTGACCACTGGTTTTGTAGTATCCCCATTCGGCTCTATCTACACTATGACCAGCATTTAATACCTTTTGAAAAACACTGAAACAATCATCGGCAATTGAACTACCACCGTACGCATAATAACTAATCCCTTTATTCGATGCGGCTGTACAATAAGCCTTTTGATTCGATTGTGCTACAGCTTGGTTTGTATTCATAGTTGAAGATAAGGTCACAACACTTAGTAACAAAGCTGCCGACAAAACTGGTTTAAATTTCATAATTTTCACCCATTAATATTGTGATATCTACTTGAGAGATGAAAATCATTAAGCTTTATTTATGAAATATTCATCTCTTCAGTTCATGGCTATATCATGACGTAAGTAAATCAAGCTCACAATAGGAAATAATCAGACATTAAAAATGTCAAAAAATAAGTAATCAGATATTAAACATAGGAAAAAATCAGGTAGTTATAAACCAAAATAGGATAAAGTCAGGTTTTAGCTGGCAATCATTGCCACAAGTCAAAGAAAAACTATAATTAACTCAGCCTCAGTTATTACCCAGTAATTTTTTATGGACTCACCATTAGGTACTGGTGAACAAAAACTAATTGTCAAGAAATGTAAAGCCTGTCTGTTAACTTCCGAAAAACTACTTCAAACTTTGAAGCTATACAAGAAAGTTAAACACAAAGTTATCCAACTTTGTACTTGTATGACAGAATCAGATTTTACTTGGGAAACAGCCCTGGAATTTGCTGATAAGCTTATATTTGACAACACTGGTATTCATTTAAAAGATATTGAAATAAACGTACTTCAGGCTTCTTGGGAAGGTGTCACCTATCCGCAAATGGCAGATAATTACGGTTATAGTGCTGAATACCTAAACAAAGATGTTGGCAATAAGTTGTGGAATAAGCTTACCGAAGCATTGGGAAAGGGAGAAAAAGTTAGCAAACACAATTTTAAAGAAGCACTAAGACGAAGTTGGAAGCAGCACAAGTGTGTAATTAATGACATTAGTCAAACTTTACAATTATCATTAATACCAAGAGACTCTGTTTATATCGAACGTCCTCCCATCGAAGAACGCTGTTTTACAGAGATTATCCAACCTGGATGTCTGCTACGAATCAAAGCTCCTTTGCAGACAGGAAAAACTGAGCTGATGTCGAGAATATTGCATTATGCAAGTAATCAAGGCTATCGAACAGTGGAGTTAAATTTGCGGGACGCAACTGCGGCAGATTTTTGTAGCTTAGACGCCTTTTTACAGTGCTTGTGTACCAGTATTACGGAAATGTTGCAGGTGAGTTATCCAGTTGCGGAACATTGGCGGAAAAGTTTGGGAAATAGCAAAATTAAGTGCAGAACCTATTTTGAAAAATATTTGTTAACGGCTGATAAACCTTTGGTTTTAGCTTTAGATGAAGTCGATAAAATGTTTCCCTACCCAGAAATTACAGGCGAGTTTCTAGGGATGTTAAGAACTTGGCATGAAGATGCAAAAACTCGTCCTTTGTGGCGACAATTGCGGTTAGTTGTGGTGCATACTCAAGCTTATATGCAGTTAGATATCAATCAGTCACCTTTTAATGCAGGAACAGAGATAAGTTTGCCAGATTTTACTGCCAAACAAGTACTGTTATTTGCACAAAAATATGGTCTAGATTGGGATATAAATCAAGTTATGCAGTTAATGGTAATGGTGGGGGGACATCCTTATTTAGTTGGAGAAGCCATTAAACATATATCCCAGGAGAATATATCCTTAGAAGAAGTTTTGCGAACTGCTGTGACTGGATGGGGTATGTATCGCTATCATTTACAGAAACATTGTCAGAACCTTTTGGCTAATTCTCAATTAATTGCAGCATTTAAAAAGGTTGTCACCACAGATATTTCCGTTGAATTCGATGGGCTACTAAATCAAGATACAGCAGTTAAGTTAAATGATTTAGGTTTAGTTACACTTTCGCAAACAAGTGCTAGACCCCGTTATGAATTGTATCGTTTTTATTTTCGCCAGCGTTGTCAAGAAAATGATTAATATTCGTCAAAACACTTGCTAAATCTCTGACATAAACCACATCTATATTAACTTCATTTCTCAAGCTAAATAAGGCTTAAATTAGTAATTATTAATATAGGATAATCCAAAATTGGATGATTTATGAGTACAGTCAAAACATTCAGTAATTGTTATCAAGTTGGTGGTAGTTTACCTTTGACTACAACTACCTATGTCTTGCGACAAGCTGATGAGGAACTGTATGCAGGATTAAAGGCTGGTGCGTTTTGTTATGTGTTAAATTCTCGACAGATGGGTAAATCTAGTTTGCGAGTGCGAACTATGAGAAGATTAGCAGCAGAAGGATTTGCCTGCTGTGCAATTGAAATGAGGGATATCTGTGGGTATGGAGTGACACCAGATGAATTTTTTGGTGGTTTTTTGAGTTTAATCGTCAGTGGTTTTAATTTAGAAATTGATGTGGGAGAATGGTGGTATCAGCATGAATATATTTCTCCGTTACTAAGGTTAAGTAAGTTTATTGAAGAGGAATTATTAGAGAAGTTTGCTCATAATATTAATAGCAAAAAAATAATTATTTTTGTTGATGAAATTGATAATTTACTCAACTTAAAATTTAAAGATGATTTTTTTGCTTTTGTAAGTGGCTGTTATAATAAAAGGGCTGATAATTATCAATATAATCGCTTAACTTTTGCATTATTAGGAGTTGCAACACCCACAGATTTGATAGCAGATAGTAATCTCACACCGTTTAATATTGATAGTCAAGCTGTGGAATTAACGGGTTTGGAACTTGAGCAATCAGTTCCCCTGGAACAAGGATTTGTGGGAATAGCTAGAAATACAAAACTGGTGTTGCAGGAAGTATTAAATTGGACAGGTGGGCAACCATTTCTAACTCAATGGCTGTGCCAAATAGTTTGTACATATCCTTCTATATTTGTGTATCCAAATAATGAAGCTGAGTGGGTAGCAGAAATTGTTAAAGAAAGAATAATTGATAATTGGTGGACACAGGATAAACAACAGCACTTACAAACAATTAAAGAGCGTATTTTAAGTAATGAGTCTCGTAGTTGTCGGTTATTGGGTTTGTATCAACAGATTTTGCAACAAGGGGAGATTACTGCTGATGATAGTCGTGAGCAAATAGAATTAAGGCTATCAGGTTTAGTAGTTAAGCAGCAAGGC
This sequence comes from Calothrix sp. UHCC 0171, assembly GCF_034931845.1. Taxonomy (NCBI): domain Bacteria; kingdom Bacillati; phylum Cyanobacteriota; class Cyanophyceae; order Nostocales; family Calotrichaceae; genus Calothrix; species Calothrix sp. UHCC 0171. Next base: position 43,747 of record NZ_JAYGHN010000019.1, on the reverse strand, counting down.
AAAATAAGAGTTTATAATCGCATTTATGAGTCAATTTTTAATCGTGATTGGGTTGACAAACAACTAGAAAACTTACGTCCTAATTTTTATACACAAGCATTTTTAAAATGGCAAGCTTCTGGTTATCAGGGAACTACATATTTATTACAAGAAACAGACTTACAAATAGCTTTGAAATGGGCAACAGGTAAAAGTCTAAGTGATTTAGATTATCAGTTTCTTTCGGATAGCCAAAAATTAGCAATTCAAGATTTTGAAATTGCTTTAGGTGATGCTGAAACAGAGCTTAATCAGGCTAATTTACAAAAGCAACAGGCACAACAACAAGTTAATCATGTATTACGACAAATTAAGTCAGCTAAACAGCAATTAAAGAGGACAATTACTATCGGCTCTATTTCCATAGTGGGGATGATATTAGTTGCGACAGGATGGGCAAAAAAAGCTGATTTCTATGCTCGTAAAGCTGATAAAGAACAGGAAAATGCCAAATTAGCCCAAATCGAAACTCAAGAGGTACAGCAGGACTTATTACAAGCTATCGAAAAAGAAAATTCGGCGAGGGAAAAATCATATTTAGCCGAAAAACAACACAAATATGCTCAACAAAAGGCAAAAGAGGCAGAAAATGTAGCACTAGATGCTCACATTCGAGCAGAAAAAGCTGAAACTTCACGCAAACAAGCTCAAGGAACAGTAAAGCAAGCGGAAATATTAGCAGAAAAGGCTCAAATTAGACGCACTCAAGCAGAAATTGCGCGAGCAAATGCTCAACAACAAGCAGCTATAACTGAGCAAAAACGAAAACGGAAAGAACGAGAATTAGCAGAAAGTCAGGTAGTAACTCTTAGTTTATTCGCGCAAGCAATTTTACCAGAAAATCCCTTTGAAGCAATGTTAAAAGTGATGGAAGGGTCACAAAAATTCAAAGAATTAGAACAAGTAGCACCATCTGCAACTAATACAAGAATAGTAATAAAATCTACATTACAACAAGTTTTATTTGTAATTAGAGAACGAAATCGCTTACAAAGCCATCGAGGTACTATTAGAAGTGTAAGCTTTAGCCCAGATGGTCAATATTTAGCTTCTGGTGGTGAAGACAATACAGTAAAATTGTGGAATAAAAAGGGGTTTTTAAGATTTACATTTGAAGGTCATAGCGATAAGATTTGGCAAGTTACATTTAGCAACGATAGTAAAATTTTGGCATCTGCTAGTGATGATGGGACAGTGAAATTGTGGGATATAAAAAAACAAAGTCTAATTAGAACTATTCCTGCTCATCGTGAATGGGTGAGAAGTGTGGTTTTTAGTCGAGATGGTAAAATTTTGGCTTCTTCTAGTTCTGACGGCACAATTAAATTGTGGGATGTGAAAACTGGTAATTTATTAAAGACTTTAAACAAACATCGCGGTTGGGTGACACATCTGAGTTTGAGTCCTGATGGTAACATTTTGGCTTCCACTGGAGCCGATCGCACAGTAAAATTATGGAATTTAGAAACTGGTGATTTACTGCGAACTCTTGAAGGTCATACTGGTAATGTCAGAAGCGTAGCTTTTAGTCCAGATGGGAAAGTTTTAGCTTCCGGTAGCGAAGATAATAGTATTAAATTATGGAATTTAAAAGATGGTAAGGAAATAGAAACTATCCAAGAATATCGCGCTCAGATTTGGAGTGTTGTTTTTAGTCCAGATGGTAAAACTTTAGCTTCTCTGGGTGCTGACAGTACAATCAAATTACGAAAAGTAGATAATATTACTGATGTCTCAACCGAAGCTCAAGTCTTCAAAGGACATCAAGGAAGAATTTGGAGTGTGGCTTTTAGCCCAGATAATAAAACTTTAGCATCTGGAAGTGTCGATGAAACTGTCAGATTATGGAACTTAGAAGAAAAAGTCGATACCTATGTTTCTGCTAATAGTTTGATTAGCGTTAGCATCAGTCCAGATGGTAAATTATTTGCATCCGCAGGTAATGAGGGGATTGTAAAACTGTGGGATATGCGAAGTAAACAACTACTCTTTACATTTAAACATGATAAAGCGATTCGCAGTATTCGATTTAGTCACGATGGTAAATTTTTAGCTTCCGCTAGCGATGATCAAACAGTGCGTTTGTGGAATGTTAAGGATGGTAATCTATTTAAAACCCTTCAGGATGGTCATAAGTATAGTATTGTCAGATTTAGCCCTGATGGTAAAACTATTGCAACTAAAGGTCATAGAAGATTAAAACTGTGGAATATTCAAGATGGTACTCCCATAAGAACCCTTGAAGATACGTCAGACAAACGTTGCTTAGTGAGAAGTATTAATTTTAGCCCCAGTGGTAAAACGATCGGTGTTGCTTGCTCCTACGGCAATGTGCAAATATGGGATACCATAACTGGGTCTGTGCTTTTGAATATTAAAGCTCACAGCAGCCATGTTTCTAGTATTAGTTTCAGCCCTAATGGAAAAATATTTGCCTCTGGTGGAACTGATAGTAAAGTTAAATTGTGGAATGTGAATAATGGTAAGCTAATTAATAAAATTAATGCCCATCAAAGTGATATTAGAAGGGTGACATTTAGCCCTGATGGTAAAATTTTAGCTTCAACTGGCGACGATATGATAGTCAAGTTATGGAAAGTGGCGGATGGTAGCCTTGCGAGTGAGTTGAGAGGGCATCAAGGAAGGATTATTAGTCTTAGTTTTACTCCTGATAGTAAAATTATTGCTTCCGCTAGTTCTGATAACACCGTAAAACTGTGGAATTTAGATGAGCATTTTGATGATTTTCTCAACCAAAGTTGTTCGTGGTTGTCAGATTACTTTGTCACACATCCAGAGTTAAGAGGTAAATTCAAAGTGTGTCATCAAAGCAGCAATTTGTGAAGAGAATTAATAGTCCAAGTTGTACTATTCGTATGGGTTTGATTTCCAATATTTAATTTAAATATATTTAAATATTAATAATGACAACTTAACATTAGCTTCCAGTCGCTATCTGAGGTAATTGCTTGGGAATATTTTCCTCTATTCCCTCATCATCACTATCATCTTCTTCGTTGATATCTGGCTCAATTATTTGCTGTTTTTGGTGAATATTTTCTTCATTATCTAGGTTCGCTTGCGCTATCTTTTGTAAATCTTTAGTTTCTTGATTAATTTGGCAAACTAAAACTTGCATTGCTTCAACATCAAGTAATACAGATTGTATCTGCGGTTTTTGGATTTCTAAGGAAATATGATTTTGTCTAAAAATCTTGCCTAAATTTTCAGAAACTTGAGCCAGCAAACGCTCTAATTTTTCCTGATGATTAATTTTATGATTGAGTATTTGCTGAATTTTTTGTGATTCTACTTGTTGAAATGTCTTTTCGATGCTTTCTTCAACTTCAAAGATTTCTTTGATTTCCAGACTTTGTAGTAAATTTGTTTCCGTGACAATCCCAATTCCTTCTCCCCAATCCCACGATACAACCAGTCTCCGTACTTGGCGATTCTGCATCTCTTGATAGGCTGTCCACAGGGTATCTTCCGGTTGCAATAAAAACAAGGGACTACTCATCACCCTATCCACAGGAGTTTGACTCATATCGAGCTGCAAAGCTTGAAAGTGGAGAATATCCCGTTCAGTCACAATTCCCACAGGAAATGCCCGATTTTCTTCACCCTCTACTTCAATATCTTGGGTAATAACAACACAGCTAACTTGATGAACTGTCATGAGTTGAGCAATCTCTGATACAAACGCTTGCAGAGGTGCAACAATTACTGGCGTTGTCATCACTTCTGCAACTCGCTTAAGTTTCAGAAAGTCAGTCGGTTTTACTAGCTGCCTAATGCTATCTTGAGAAATAATACCAATCAACTCACCGCGATCGCCAACTATGGGTAAGTGTCGAATTTTATACCTGCGAAACAAAAACAATGGACCAAATAAATCCCGCAATGAGTTGATTGGCAAAGTAATCACTTGAGGAGTCATCACTTCCCCAACGGTTAAAGTTTGAATATTTCTCCCTTCAGCCGCTAATTTCACTATGTCCCGCTCTGTAAATATCCCTAGCAGCTTTTCGTCTTTCATCACCAGTGCAAAGCTTGAAGTTTTGCATTTTGGATGATTCGAGCCTTGATTACCAGCTAAATTAGATTGGTTTTGGCTATCAAGCCCACTCTGAGTCATTAGAACCACTACTTCAAATAGGGGAGTCTCAGGAGTAACTAATAATGGCTGACGATCAATAGCGCTGTCGATATCTCTTTCGGTTGTCAATGACTCATCAAAGTGCATAAACAATACAGTTCCGCTATGGCTAGTGGACTTTGTTTCAATTGAAACATATGATAACGGATGTTACGCTTTGTTGGGTGCAAATTCAGCAAATAAAAGCGTTTACAATCTATATAGGTTTGCCAAACTAGCCAGTAGCTAACTGATTAATCTAGAACCAGATTAAGAATTTTCCTCCAATTGGATACGTTGATGGTGAGTATTGCGATTTTCGATGTAATTCGAGTTGCTACTTGTAGTCACGCCTGATATTCTAGGTGTCTTGCCGTATAACCGGTCAAGCACTCGCTTCACAGATATTCGTTTCCACATCTGACCTCTTTTGGTTGTGTAATCGTTCTCGTTTAGCCAATTAGCTATTTGCTGTAAAGACTTTCCTGATTTATGGTGGCGACGAATCATCTCAATTATGGCTTGCTCGTCTGGGTTTTCAACGAGTTCGCCGTTAATTGAGGTCAGACCGTATGGTGGTGAACCGTAACCAGCGTAACCACCACGTGCAGCCTTTAACTTTCTGCCACGCTCTAGCCGTTCCCAGATACTTCCGTTGTGGGAGTTATCTGCTGTCATTTTCTTTAGGGTAAAACTCTATGTGCGTTGTTATCTTAACTCAAGATGTTAAGTATGTACACGTATTTCTTTCCCTCCTACTGGGGTTGCGATCGCTATGCAATGTTTTTAAATCAAGTCAAGCTAGATGAGATTTTTAGAGCTTTTTAAACATCAAATTTGATTCAAAAACCAGTAAATGGTCAGAATCTAGGGCAAATATTCCGATATTGATTTTGATACATGTATTCACAGCTAGAAAAGCTGATTTCTGGTTTTAGATTGTTGATGGGTTTGTTTTCTTTTGGATCAAAATTGCAATAATTTGTGATGCGGCAATACAGAGATAGATTCGTATAATACACAACTCTACTATGTTTAGTTGTCAATCAATATCCTCAGATATATTAAAATCATTTTTCAAATTTTAAATTTCAAAAATTAATTAAAACTAGCCAGATTAAGATATGTAACAATTGATTTCAATAATCACAGTCATCTCAACATTAGAAATATTAGTGAGCATCTTAACATAGCTTAATGTCAATCAAAATTAGCGTTCTGGCTTGTATAAAAGAAAGGTAAACAAATTTTGCAATACATGTACTTTTCTCCTACGATAAATGTCGGATGACAAAGCATAGGGATGCTGACAAAGGTTAGGATTCCAGTTTGCAACAACACAAACTCCAGAATCGCTAATTATATTTCATCCAATACAAATTGACTTCTGCCTTTCTATACATTTTCTATCTTGTAGTTGATGAAGAAATGGCATAAAAGCAATTATTGTTGTAAGGAAGTGAGCTTGTTTGTCAGTTCCTCCTGAGCGATGCAAACTGCATCCTCCAATTCAACAGCCTTTTGGTTGTATTCTGTCGGATAAGAAAAGCTTAACTGTCATTATAAATGGAAGCGGAAATGCAAGAACCGGAAATCATGGAAACAAAATCTCCAGAGGCGACAATGCCAGAAATCAACAACCAAACAGGAACCATTACCAGGGTTCAACCAGCTGGTTCTCAAGACGAATGGCTCAAATACGGGGAGAAGCTTTCTAGCATTTTAGCAACGCTGCCCGAATATGCTGGAAACATATTCAATCAATACAAGCAGCCATTGATTGTCTTTGGTTTAATTGTGGCTTCGATTGTTACGCTCAGAGTAGTGTTAGCAATATTGGATGCATTGAATGATATTCCCTTAGTAGCACCAACTTTTGAATTAATCGGGATTGGTTACTCAGTTTGGTTTATTTACCGCTATTTACTCAAAGCCTCAAGCCGAGACGAGTTAACTTCCGAAATCTCAACTCTTAAAAATCAAGTTGTCGGCAAAGAATAAAATATCTCAAAATTTGCTGCAAAATACAGCCACTTGCTAGTTAGCAGAAGAAACTGCGCGGCAGTGGCTGTGTTTTTGGAAGTTATCTCAAACCGGCGCAACTCTAGAGAAAATTATGGCTTGGTTGCTTGGATGATATTTTCAGATTTAATTGGCTGTAACCTACCCATCTTAACTAAGGCTTGGTGAATCATTGCTGCGGCTTCAGCACGGGTAATTTCTCGTTTGGGGGCAAGACTTCCCTTATCGGGATAATTGACTACCAGCCCATCGATGGTAGCTGCTGCAACTTTAGGAATGGCGTACTTGGGAATATCTTTAGCATCCTTGTAGATACTTAGCACCTTTTCTGGAGCAGCTGGTATTTTTAAATTTAAGCCGCTAACAAGAGCAACTAAAACTTGAACACGGGGAATTTTCTGCTCAGGTTTAAAGCTTTGATCTGGAAATCCTCTCATAAATCCAGTGGCGATCGCATCATTTATCGCTCCTGTTGCCCAATAGTTGGCTGGAATGTCATTAAAATTTAACTTTGTCTGTCCAATCTCTTTCTTAAAGGCACGATTGACAATCGCTGCAAATTCAGCCCGATTGATTGGCTGATTTGGACGGAATGAATTATCTTCAAAGCCTTCGATAATTTTGCGTGAAGATAGCACATCAATAAAATTCCGCGCCCAAAATTGATTCGGTACATCCGTAAAAGTTTTTGGAGGCGGGATAGTAGGTAGTTTTGTTGCTGGCGTGCTAACTTCAGGCTGGGGCGAAATATTTGGGGTATTACTATCAACCAGTGGCGGAATTACCCCAAAAACCCCAACCGCCGGAACAACAGGTTTTTCTGGTGTCGGCATCTCGACTGCTGGAATACCGGGTTTGATAGTGCCCTCAGAAACATCAGAACTGGGAATAGCAGGTATTTGAGGCTCTAAAGCGGGTGTAACTTGAACTTTAGGGATGCCAGGAAGTAGATTATTAAGATTATTATCTAAACCTACTTGAGCATTGGGTTGTATGCTTGGAGCCACAGATGGAGACAGTGAAGGCATCCACTGAGCAAAATTCCAGCCTGATTCTTTACGAGATAAAGCCCAAAATAGGATTGAGCCAATAGTTAAAAATGCAACTATGACTCCGATAAATTCATCAAAATCAAGAGGATTGCGTTGAGATGAGCGAGGGTTTGCAGGAGGTAAGTTTGTCATCTTTCTTTCCGCGATCGCGCTTTTATTTTTACTAGAGTAAATTAAATTACTGCAAGAAATTGATACAAGTTATGCCAAGACCATCATTACAGGGAAAGTACACACAAAATAGACGAATCAACACACATTCTTGATTAAAGCTTATAAGGTTTCGTCGCCAACGTAAAAAACCGCACTATTTTTTCATGTTCTTGAATACGGGTAATGTGTAATACTTCCTCAATGAGATAGCTAAAGTAATTTAATCGCCTGGCTCATACCACTTCTCCAAACAAAATATTGCGACACATCAATCTCTCCATCTCTCCATCTCTCCATCTCCCCATCTCCCCATCTCCCCATCTCTCCATCTCCCCATCTCCCCATCTCCCCATCTCCCCATCTCCCCATCTCCCCATCTCTCCATCTCTCCATCTCCCCATCTCCCCTCACAACTGCTTGACCTTTAAATCACCCGCAACAAACTGGGAATACTATGAATTGCTTCCATTGTGCGAATCTCATCCAGAGCTTGTTTTACCTTACCTTCTTGGACATCGTGGGTGACAACAACTATTTCGGCAAGTTCTCCTTGAAAACCCGTTTGCACCACCGATTCTAAGCTCACATCATATTTACCAAAACAAGTACCCAATTTACCAATGACTCCAGATTGGTCTTTGGTCAAAAATCGAGTGTAAAATCGGGCTATCAGTTCAGAAACAGGTGCAATTTGACAATAATCTTGGTGTGAACATGCTAAAAGTGGGTCAATATTAGAACTAGAACTAGAACTAGAATTGTTTGCAGATGTGAGATGGGCAGCAAGATTCAAAATATCAGAGCAAACTGCACTCGCTGTTGCACCTGCACCAGCTCCGGGACCAAAAAACATGACTTGTCCTAATGGTTCCCCTTCCACAAGAATCGCGTTATATACCCCATTGATGCTGGCAAGGGGGTGGGTTTTGGGCACTAATGTCGGGTGAACTCGCACGGAGAGAGTGGGGCAGGAAGAAGAGGGAGAAAGAGGAGAAATGCGCTTGGCGATCGCTAGTAGTTTAATTACAAATCCTAATTTATCGGCATAGGAAATATCAGTTTTACTAACCTGGCGAATCCCTTCGCTAAATACTTCTTCGCGATTAATCCGTCCTCCAAATGCCAACGATGCCAAAATTGCAATTTTATCGGCTGCATCCCAGCCATCAACATCGGCTGTCGGATCAGCTTCGGCGTAGCCTAGTCTTTGAGCGTCTGCGAGAACATCATCAAAGTTACTGCCTTCGGTTTGCATCCGCGTCAAAATATAATTTGTTGTACCGTTAACAATACCTGTCACAGTGTGAATACGGTTAACACTTAATGACTGCTTCAAGGGCTGAATCACGGGAATCCCACCACCCACAGACGCTTCTAGCATCACATACACCCCAGCTTTATTTGCAGCAGTAAAAATTTCTGCCCCAAAGCGGGAAATTACAGCTTTATTGGCTGTGACGACATGCTTACCGTTGGCGATCGCTTTGAGAATTAATTCCTTGGCGCGATCGATTCCACCAATTAGTTCCACTACAATATCTATCTGTGGGTCATTGACAATAGACTCTAAGTCTGTAGTAATGACACCTGTGGGTAAATCGACTTCACGAGGTTTATCAAGAGATTTTACTCCCACCCGCCAAATTTCTAATTCTCGTAACAAAGAATGGCGACCCACATTGTCTAGCAATAACTGTACAGTGCCGGTTCCCACTGTACCTAAACCTAATATGCCTAATTTTATTCCCATAATCAAAACACCCTAGTTTCAATAGTTTAGTCAGCGATTTCCAGCTTAACTTGCATATTTTGGGTTTATCCCAGGAAAAGGATGTAGATGTTACCTTTTTCCTATCTTTACCAACTGCTTCGCGGCGGCAAGTTACAGTCTCAATATGTAAATTAAATGTTTTACAGCTTAAGTTTTCCAGATTAATTTAGTAATGAGTAATAATTACTGCATGTTAAATTTTCTCAGAAACAGAAATTAACTAATCAAAAATTTGGACTCACAAAAACCAAACATGATAGGGTGAGCAATGCCCACCCTACTTAAATTAGATATTTTATTTCGCACTCAGCATACTCTAGGAGAAGGCGAAGTACAAATCATCAGTGCATAATAGTTCGCACTTAGTAGGTTTCAACGTGCCAGCGACCTGCTTTCTTGAGTTGCTTCTGGTAATCGCTCCAAACAACACCTTCTTTAGCAGCAGCAGCAGTCAAAGCAGCGTCGATACCATCTTCCATACCGCGCAAGCCACAGATGTAAGTATGGGTCTTTTCTTCTTTAACTAACTTCCACAGTTCATCCGCATGTTCAGCAACGCGGTCTTGGATGTACATTCTGCCACCCTGAGCATTCTTTTGCTCGCGGCTAATCGCGCAAGTCAAACGGAAATTATTGGGATATTTCTGTTGCATTTCTTCCAACTCTTCCTTGTACAGAATGTTGGGAGTTGTGGGAACACCAAAAATTAACCACGCAAAACCATTAAATTGGTAATCTGGGTTCGCTGCTCTTTCATTATCCTTGAACATACGCCACAAATAAGCACGCATTGGCGCAATCCCAGTTCCGGTTGCCATCATGATGACCTTCGCATCTGGATCATCAGGTAAAAGCATTTCCTTACCTACCGGACCTGTAATTTTAACTTCATCCCCAGGTTTGAGGTTGCACAAGTAGGTAGAGCAGACACCGTAAACGGTTTCACCACTTTCAGGATGTTTGTATTCTAACTGACGGACACAAAGTGATACGGTTTTATCATTAACATCATCGCCATGACGAGTTGAAGCGATGGAGTAAAGTCTGAGTTTTTCTGGTTTACCGTTCTTATCTAATCCAGGTGGGATAATACCAATACTTTGACCCTCAATGTAGCGCAAATCGCCACCACTCAAGTCAAATTTAAGGTGTTGAACTAGACCAATTCCACCTTCGCCCACTAAAGCCTCATTGGAAATACATTTGCCAATAAAAGGGGAATTAGGACGGTAAATATTTACGGGAACGTCAGCGTGTTTGCCTTTCGCTTGAGTCATGCTGTTGCCTTCTTTTGTCTTCTTGGGCTGTTGCTCAGATGTGGCTTTACCATTCCCTTCAATGTTAGCAATCGTCCCATTTGCTGATGAGGCGCTACCGTTGGAAGCATCAAATTCTTCGCTCGATATTATACTAACAATTTTGCCGCCTAGACGAGTGATTCGCCGCATTTCTTGATTCATGCGGTTATAAGGCACTCTGATGAATACGCTGCCGCTTTTGCGAATTGGGTAGTTTGATTTATCGCTGATTTCGTTTTGACGCAGGCCCACCACTTCATAAACGAAGATGCGACTACCTGATGCTGTGATGGCAGCACCTTCAACGGCACCTTGATTGTTCATTCGCTTTCCCACTCCGATTTTCTACTTAACCTTACTTAAAAACCCTCCCTACTACGTGCAGTTGTTTTCAAGTTAAAAACAATTGTCACTTCGGGTTAATCGGCATTAAAAAAATAATGCCTTGCTGCGTACACTCGCCAAAGACATGCAGGCACTGCAAAGACACACCTGTTCACCTTCTAAATTAGAGGATAAGTCTTTGGGAGAATGTTAATAATGAGTCAATTTAATCTTTTTTTCTGGAACTGCTACCTGTTATCTAGAACTTAATCAAGTCGTCTACCGACCAGCTTAATGTCTACTTCTCGCTGCCTCCAAGGGAGTTGACTCTTACTTGTGAGGTGTTGTGCTGCGGTGAGTCTACTTGGCTGTGAATTTATCCCTTTAGGCGTTTGCCATCAGGTGATAACACATGTGGAGGGTTATTTCCCCACCAAAAGTAGCTTGCTTCCCGGAGTATAACCAAAGACTGGTTTTCTTCGTTATTGCAACTGCCATCCGCAAACACAAATTCGGGAGTAGCCCTCCCTAGTTGTTGTTGACAGTATAAGACCCTGGAATTTGTGCCAAATAGTTACCCAATTTAGTAGTTATAAATAACTATGGGTGAATATCAGACTGCTTCTTCAAGCTCCAAGGAGACTCCCAGTTACTTTTCCAACTCTGTTCTTTGAGTGTTTTACAGAGGAAATGTGGTTCCTAATTTGGTCTTTGCCAGTCAGGGTGACTAATTCAACTGACAATATTGCCACTCAGAGAGATGAATTATATAAGTAACTACAATATATAAGTTTTACGTGATGTGAAAATTCTGTCAACCATTTATCATTGCTTGTCCCTAGCTTGTAATCGTTTTGCGGCTATCCCTGAAAAGAATAAGTTCCTAAAATACAGCAAAAGGGCAATTAATTGATTTTCTGCGCTTAATAAAAAGCAAAGAAGCGCCTCTGAATTTCAGTATCACCTCACTTACTGAGTTGATTGTTAAAATTATTTGCGAAAAAGTTAAATTTTTATAAATAAAACTTATTAATGCTTTTGTGATTCGATTTCGTAGTTTAAATTTTCCTGGATTCGTAGTGTTTTTTGGAGCCAATATCGTATTTTTTTCATTTTTGCAAATACCCTTAGCCCGATCGCTCAGTCGTATTTATGGTTCATGAAATAAGCCTTGTATAGAATAACCTCCTTCTGTTAAAATTCGATTTAACACTAGGATTAAATACTTAGCAGCAATAAGTTAAAAGTAGGCGATCGGGTAAATAATGTTGATAACTCTTTTACCCGTAGATTCTTCTATGGTGCTGCTCTGTGGCAAGAACGCAGGACAAGCCAGTGGGGTAAACTCCGAACCTCACCTGAACATCTTTTGTGTGAAAAGAAAAAAAATATAGCGTTTACTCAATTTTTATTTAGAGGAGATTTATGACGACTAAGCCGGAACGGGTGGTGCTGATTGGAGTTGCTGGAGACTCTGGGTGTGGTAAATCTACGTTTTTGCGTCGCCTGACAGATTTATTTGGTGAAGAGTTAATGACAGTTATCTGTCTGGACGACTATCATTGTCTCGATCGCAAACAGCGCAAAGAAACTGGAATCACTGCGCTTGACCCCAGAGCAAACAATTTTGACCTCATGTATGAGCAAATTAAAACGCTCAAAGAAGGTCAATCGATCATGAAGCCGATCTATAACCACGAAACCGGCATGATTGATCCTCCCGAATTAATCGAACCGAATCATATTATCGTTGTTGAAGGTTTACATCCTTTATATGATGAACGGGTACGCGCTCTGATTGACTTTAGCGTTTACTTTGACATCAGTGATGAAGTCAAAATTGCCTGGAAGGTTCAACGCGACATGGCAGAGCGCGGTCATAGCTATAATGATGTGCTGCAAGCAATCAACTCACGCAAACCAGACTTCCAAAAATACATCGAACCTCAACGCGAATTTGCGGATGTGGTTCTCCAGGTATTGCCAACCAATTTGATCAAAAACGACGAAGATCGCAAAGTATTGCGTGTGCGGATGCTCCAGCGTGAAAACAAAGAAGGCTTTGAACCCGTTTACCTGTTCGATGAAGGTTCGACAATTAACTGGACTCCTTGCGGACGTAAGCTAACTTGTTCATATCCTGGTATGCAAGTATACTACGGTTCAGATGTGTACTATGGTCGCTATGTTTCCGTATTAGAGGTCGATGGTCAGTTTGACAATCTCGATGAAGTTATTTACATCGAGACTCATTTGAGCAAGACATCTGCTAAATACGAAGGTGAGATGACACACCTGTTACTTCAGCACCGCGAATACCCAGGTTCCAACAATGGTACTGGATTATTCCAAGTGCTTACTGGTTTAAAAATGCGTGCCACTTACGAACGTTTAACATCAAAAGAAGCTCAGTTAGCAGCAAAAGTTTAAGTATTTAACTTTAAGTATTTAACTTTAAGTCTCTAGTTCAAATACCCAACAAATCATTAACTTCCCAAAGGACACCGCATGGTGTCTTTTTTGTGCCATGACCAAATTTAAGCTGTGTTGGATATGATTTCTGAATCAGAGAATACATTTTTGTCAAATATCTGACAAAAACATGTAAAAAATAGCTGTCAAACATATGTATTTATTTTAAAGGGATTGAACAAAAATCGAGGAATTTTCGTAAAGATAACAAAACGCTAAGTATCAGCACTGAAAATGGTGTTACGATCGCAAATTGAGTATCCAGATAAAATCTAGAAGTTTTATCTAGGTGCAAAATTCCATATTTCCATAGTTTATGGAGGAATTACATTTGTCGCGTAAAAATCTATTTACCTCCGAGTCAGTCACAGAGGGACATCCCGATAAAGTCTGCGACCAAATTTCAGATACTATCTTGGATGCATTACTGGCACAAGACCCCCTTAGCCGCGTTGCTGCTGAGGTAGTAGTTAATACTGGAATGGTAGTAATTACAGGCGAAATCACTACCCAAGCAAATGTTAACTACGTCAAATTAGTTCGGCAAAAAATCTCTGAAATCGGTTATAACGACGCAGATAACGGTTTTTCTGCGACTAGCTGCTCGGTTTTAGTGGCACTAGACGAACAATCACCCGATATTGCCCAAGGTGTCGATTCAGCCCACGAAACCCGCGAGCAAAGCAGTGATGAACTGTTTGACAAAATCGGTGCTGGCGACCAAGGTATTATGTTTGGTTTTGCTTGTAACGAAACCCCTGAACTCATGCCTTTACCCATCAGCCTTGCCCATCGCATTGCTCGCAGGTTAGCGTCGGTTCGTAAAAATGGTGCTTTGTCTTACCTACGCCCTGATGGTAAAACCCAAGTAACCGTGATTTACGAAGATGCTCGTCCCGTTGGTATTGATACAATTTTGATTTCGACCCAACATGATGCCACAATTGGTGATATTACCGATGAGGCAGCAGTACAGGAAAAAATTAAACAAGACCTCTGGACTGCTGTAGTTGAGCCTGTCTTCGGTGACATCACAATTAAGCCGGATAGCACAACACGATTTTTGGTCAACCCTACAGGTAAGTTTGTAGTCGGTGGACCTCAAGGTGATGCAGGTTTAACGGGACGTAAAATTATCGTTGACACCTATGGTGGTTACTCGCGTCATGGTGGTGGTGCTTTCTCTGGTAAAGACCCCACAAAAGTTGATCGTAGTGCTGCCTATGCTTGCCGTTACGTTGCTAAAAATATAGTTGCGGCAGGTTTAGCTGATAAGTGTGAAGTGCAGTTAAGCTATGCAATCGGTGTTGCTAGACCAACAAGTATTTTCGTGGATACTTTTGGTACAGGCAAAGTTAGTGATGATGTCTTGCTGGAATTAATCAAAAATAATTTTGAGTTACGTCCCGCAGGAATTATTCACACATTGGGGTTAAAGAACTTGCCAAAAGAACGAGGCGGACGTTTTTATCAGGACATCGCGGCTTACGGTCATTTTGGTCGAGATGATTTAGATTTACCCTGGGAACGTACCGATAAGGCAGCATTATTGAAAGCTGCGGCGAGCGAGTTAAAACCTGCTGCGTTAGCGTAGTTGTAGTTTTAGGGATATCTCTGATTCTTCGTACTACCTGGATGACAGGTTAAAAATCAATATAGATTAATAGGGCATAGGTAGCTGTTTTTGGTTTCCCGTGCCCTTTTCTGGGCTTTTTGAGATAACGCTCAAATACTGGAGCTATTTTTATTATTTTCTAGTACCCTCGATATTAAGTGCATTACATAGTGGTTTTGATCGCCAGAACAGCATATGCTATCAAAAAAACAAGCACTTTCTATCAATATTCTGAGTACACTGCAACCAAATCTGAAGCAAAAACAGTGCCAGTCGAACAGTCCTCCGATGATGAATTACCAACTATTGAGTTTCCTTCCCGGAGGAAATTAAAAGCTAGTTCTTGGCGTATCCACCAAAAAATTGGCTATGGATATTTTCTGGCTATTGGTATTGGCTTTTTTGGTTCGTTCACAGGTTTTCTCATTGCCAACTACTATCGGGGTCAAGAAATTCGGCAATTAATGCAAGCTGATACTCAATCTCAGCTTTTAGCTGCTTACAAAGATGCCGCATTAGGGGCGCAGTTAAGTAGCTTCAAATTACCTGCTTTGATCCAAAATCCCCAGCAGTTACAAGCGAAAAAACAGGAATTTTTTCGGGATATTGAGAAGGCAGAGAAGTGGAAAAATGAAATCACTCAATTTATTGGTAGCCAACGGGGTTTAGTTCCCAGACCTGAAAGTGTTCAAGCATTGTTAGATGATTATGCGAAAAATTTAAATTCTTATGTTGGTCAAGTTGAGTCGATTTTACAAGAGGTAGAGGCTAAACAGCAACTTCAACCACAGGAAGTTGCCGTGCTGCAATCAGAATTGCTGGAAGTCATGCGTGGAGAAACTGCTCTCCAATTAGATGAACTTTCTCAAAGACTGGTGAATACCCTGCAAAGTGCAGAAGAAGAACGCACTAAGCGTAATGAAGATGTCAAAGAAGCAAAAATGGTCGAACGAGGAATTAGCATTATCAGTATGTTAGTTTCTGTCGTCATTGCTGCCGTCGTTGCTTGGCGAACTTCCCGAGCGATCGCCGAACCTGTTATCACTGTTACACAAGTCGCCGAACAAGTTGCTAAAAAATCTAATTTCGATTTACGCGCACCAATAACCACGGAAGATGAAATTGGTCTACTGGCAAAATCACTGAATAGATTAATTGAAAGAGTATCAGAAAGAACAAAAGAATTACAACAAGCAAAAGAAGAAGCCGAAGCTGCAAGTAAAACCAAAAGTCAGTTTCTTGCCAACATCAGCCACGAATTACGAACTCCCCTCAATGCCGTAATTGGTTTAAGTCAATTATTACAAGATGATGCGATTGATATGGGACTATCGGGAGATTTTGCCACCGACTTAGAAACAATCAATGCAGCAGGTAGGCACTTACTCGAATTGATTAACGACATTCTTGACTTGTCAAAAATCGAAGCCGGGAAAATGACGCTTTACCCAGAAACATTTGAAATTGCGACATTGATTAATAATGTTGTACTTACAGTCAGACCTGCGATCGAAAAAAATGGCAACATTTTGGAAATTCTCTGCGATTCCCAATTGGGGACAATGTATGCAGATCAAACCAGGGTGAGACAGGTATTGTTGAATTTACTGAGTAATGCGGCTAAATTTACGACTAATGGAAAAGTCTCCTTAAAAGTGTGGACGGAAAAAATAGAGAAAGAAAATCATCAAGGCGGGAAGCATACAGTCGAAAAAATTATTTTTACTGTTAGCGACACGGGTATTGGCATGTCATATCATCAGCAGCAGCATTTGTTCAAACCTTTTACCCAGGGTGATGCTTCCACAACTAAAAAGTATGGTGGTACTGGTTTAGGTTTAGCAATTAGCCGTCATTTTTGTCAGATGATGGGGGGAGAGATTTTAGTTAAAAGTGAACCAGGTAAAGGTTCTGTTTTTATTGTTTATATGCCGTTAATGGCGGAGTTATAGTTACTTTGCCCAGCTAAAATTGATAAATTGAGATTGACTTGGAGAGTTTACAGGTAAGCGAACATACAGTTAATAATATGAGGCTGTAAACTATGAGACGCGGGCAAGATGCCCGCACTACAATTATTTTGGGTTTTTGACTTATATGATTTAGCTGCACATCAGCTTATA
>NZ_JAYGHN010000019.1:0-26584 GCF_034931845.1 Calothrix sp. UHCC 0171 | reverse complement strand
AGTAGTCTGTCAATTTTGTTGTGAGGGGTTTTTGGTAGTGCGGAGAGGAGTTTCCGGGGAGATATTCTTACTCCAGGGCATCTTGCCAGCTACAGTCCCTGATTTCAACCCTGACGACTAATAGCCTTTTCATGCGTTCTGAATCTATGTCAGTTCATGATGGCTACTTACAAACTAACTTTCAACCACAATATTTTCCTTCAAAGCATTATTCCGCTTATTCAAAACCTGTAACACAACTAAACCAGACAAGGTACTCAAAGCCACCGCCAGCCAAGTATATTGCGCCACATCATGGGATTGATCGATTAGCCATCCACCAATAATTGGACCAATTACATATCCAATTGTCCAACATTGATAGGCGATCGCAGTATAAGCTCCTCGTAAATGTGCAGGTGCCAATTCCGAAATCCAGGCGGAAGATGTAGGCTTATAGATGATGGAAGCGATCGCGAAAACGGCAAATATTCCCAACTGATAAATCTCTCCGGTATTACCCAAAAGCGACACCAGCAAGAAACCCACACCCCAAACAGCCATGGAAATCATCAGCGCATTCAAATAACTCAACTTAGCGATAACTCGTATGACTGGAACCTGTAACAATGCCCCTAAACCCACATAACCCCAGGTAAACAAATTCGCCACAACGGCATCCGCAGTTCCGCCAAAATTCACAAAGTAAAGTGGTAAAGTCCCACCAGATAAAGCAATATAGCTAATAAATAAAGTATTTACCAATAAATAAATCAACAACCGTGAATCAGTTAAAGCTGTTTTCCAACCCTTCTGGATTTCCTGAATTTCTTGCGTTTCACTGCTCGACTCACGGGTTTCCCGCATCGCCACAGTAAATAAAAGTAGTAGGATGAAAAATGCGATCGCACTGGCAGCAAAGAGCAATTCCGCCGGATGCAGTCGCTTTAATAACAATCCACCTACCAAAGTCCCGGCACCAAATCCGAGATTATCCGCCACACCCAATAGAGAAAAGGCACTTTGACGCTGTTCAGGTAAAGTTACATCCATTACTGATGCATCCGCAGCAGTCCAGTATAAACCCGTACTTAAACCAAAGACAATATTCGCCAGCAACAACAGCGAAAAACTTTCTGTAAATACAGCAATTAATGCAGAGATAACGGCAAAAGTAGAGGATAAAATTAAACTTCGCCTGCGTCCAAATTTGGGAGAATCAGCCAAAATTCCCCCCAAAATATTCCCCGCAAATCCCGCTACCGAACCGCCACCAACCGCAAATCCAACTTCCGTCGCCGATAAATTCCCATAGTTGACAAACACAATTGGCATGTAGAAAAGTAGGACTGCGGAACCAAGTTGATATAATCCACGGGCGATGGTTTGTACCCACACTTGCTTGGGGATTGGGGTTTTCATGTTTGGGTTTTGCTTTCAGGATAATGTTAACTATTGTAAAGGTAATTTTCTGGCAACATCTATTTTGTCACTGATTATTGCAAATACTGTCAAAGCAAATTAGTTTTGGTAGACTCAAAAAGATGCAATACTACTAAACTCTCAAGTAACAAATATTCCTGCGTCTTCCTCATGGAGATTTTGCCTCGATGTTGTGTCTGCTGCGAATTGAAAATTTTGCCCTCATTGACCAGTTAGAACTAGAATTTGGTGCAGGACTGAATGTACTCACGGGTGAGACTGGTGCAGGGAAATCGATTATTCTGGATGCGATCGATGCTGTTTTAGGTGGTAAAGTATCTAGTCGAGTCATTCGTACTGGCACGAGTCGGACTTTGGTGGAAGCAACCTTTGCCACAAATCATGCTTTAGCTGGGTGGTTAAGCGAGCAAGAAATTGATTTACTTGATGCAAGCTCAGTAGTAATAAGTCGCGAAATTTCTGCCACTACCAGTAATATCCGCAGCCGATCGCGTGTGAATGGGGTTTTGGTTAATCGTCAAGTGATGAACGAGTTACGGGAAAAACTCGTGGAAATCACCGCACAAGGTCAAAGTGTTCAGGTGGGAAAGTCTTCCCAGGTGCGGGATTGGTTGGATGTCTATGGTGGGGATGCCCTTCTCCAGCAGCGTCAGGCGATCGCCAGTGCTTTTGTAGTGTATCAACAGGCACATCTAGCTTTAGAACAACGCCGTACCTCTGACCGGGAACGCTTACAGCAACTCGATTTACTTACCTACCAAGTGCAGGAATTGGGTGCTGCAAATCTCAGTGAACCTGACGAACTAGAACAACTGCAACAGGAATGCGATCGCCTCACCCATGTGGTTGATTTACAACAGGCAAGTTATAAAGTTTACCAAGCTTTATATCAAAATGATGGTAATGATGGCGATACACCAACTGTCACAGACTTACTTGGTGATAGCGAAGGTGAATTATTGGATATGGTTGAGTATGATTCTCAACTACAGGATTTATTAGATTTG
The DNA here is from genome assembly GCF_034931845.1 of Calothrix sp. UHCC 0171. NCBI lineage: Bacteria > Bacillati > Cyanobacteriota > Cyanophyceae > Nostocales > Calotrichaceae > Calothrix > Calothrix sp. UHCC 0171. Next base: position 24,155 of record NZ_JAYGHN010000019.1, on the reverse strand, counting down.
ATTCGCGATGCTCAAATGGCTGTGAGTGAGGTGGCGCGCCAAATTAATACCTATGGTGAAAATTTAGAAGCAGACCCCCAGAGGTTAGAGGAAGTAGAAGCACGGATTCGTGAACTTAAACAAATTATCCGCAAATATGGTCCCACTTTAGCGGATGCGATCGCTCATTACAACCGTACCCAAGCGGAGTTGGCAGCCCTTACCGATAGCGAGCAATCCATCGAGAATTTAGAACAGCAGGAAAAAGCCTGTTTCCAGAAATTAACCCAAGCCTGTGGCAAGTTAACGGAAATGCGTCGCCAAGCGGGGAAGCAATTGGAAAAGCAAATCATCCGCGAACTCAAACCCTTAGCGATGGAAAAGGTACAATTTCAAGTAGAAATAGTGGCGACTTCACCAACCCCTACAGGTGCAGACAAAATCACCTTTATGTTTAGTCCCAACCCTGGGGAACCTCTGCAACCCCTTTCAGAAACTGCTTCGGGTGGAGAAATGAGCCGCTTTTTACTGGCTTTAAAATCATGTTTTTCCCAAATAGATGCACCGGGAACAATGGTATTTGATGAAATCGATGTCGGGGTATCGGGAAGAGTTGCCCAAAGCATCGCCGATAAATTACATCAAATTAGCCATCAACAGCAGGTATTATGTGTTACTCACCAACCTCTGGTAGCGGCAATGGCAGATAGACACTTTCGAGTTTCTAAGCAGGTTCTCAATCAAGTCAAAGGTAAAAAAGAGAACAATGGTAACGGTGAAGAGAGAACCGTTGTCAGGGTGACAGCATTGGATAATTTAAACAAACGTCGAGACGAACTCGCGCAACTTGCAGGCGGCAAATCAGCACAGGATGCGATCGCTTTTGCAGATTCTCTACTCCTCCAGGCAGATAACCATCGTAAAGGCAAGAAAACAAAGTAAGGAAGGTGGATGTGGATTCAATAAATTATAAAAGTAGGGTGCTGTTAGCGCAGCGTAACGCACCATTTTATATTATTATTTTTCTCCGCGTCCCTCTATCTCCCCATCTCCGCGTCAGTTTTATCGTTGCTATTTAACCGGGCATGATGTAATCCCTACCTAAACCTGCTCCTTGGCAGGTGGTACAACTCCAGTTCGATCTAAACCTGCATCAATTTTCCGCAACACTTGAAAATCGACTTCCGGCAAGAGATAACTGTTGTAACTCGCCAGCGTTGGTTGTTTTTCCAAAAATGAGAATGCTTGTCTAAATTGATACGGAGTCGCTGGAATCGGTGCATCCAAATGACAGGGAATAATTTGTTGAAAGTCCCACTGTGCAACCCTATCAGCCCATGCTAGTGTTTCCTCTGGCGCTCGGTTGAGAATCAAAGCTTGTAAAATTGGTGCTACGAAAATGCGACCATCACCCCGTAAAGCCTCAAAAGAACGCTGCCAATCGACTTTCCATTGGAAGGGATATAAGCCAAAGTAGTTTTTGCGGGAACGATTACTGACTTTGGCAGCATCACGAAACACACTGCCCCATTTCGGTATTTCCAAAACACTTGGCTGAAAATAAAAAGCAAATAGGGCAACTCGCCACCATCCTCGACGACGATTTTCGGCATTATCGATGACAACATCGAAGGCTCGATCTCGCGCATGGAACAGCAACGGGTAAGGGTCTAATTGTAGTATGGCAGGAGGTTCTGCGGGCACAGAAACAATCGTATCTGTCAACAATAGGGTTTTTGAAGATTTGTGAAAGAAAGCGACTTCGGCGAATTTCCCCGCTCCCAAATCGATCGCCCCCAGTATCTCATAATCAAACTCTGCGGCGAAAGGTGTTTGACTACTATCTTCGGGAAGTATGGAAGTGCGTTTACTGGGCAAACCCAACCAACTTAAGGGCAAATTCAGGGGAAAACTCCACTGACTCGGAGCGACAAAAACCTCAGCATGGGGAAAATATCTAGCAAAGGGACCGACAAAAACTTTATGTTCGATACCGGAGATTGTAGGTAAAATAATATACTTAACCTCACCATGCTCCGCCACTAATTCATTCACCAAACGAATACATTCTGGAGTTGGGGCGACAGGTGCATAAACAAGTAAACCTCCCTCATTCAGCTTCACCACCGTCATCCGAATCGGGACAATCACATAAAAAATACCTTGAATTTGTTCAAAAGTCCAAATTGTATTTTTAATGACTTCCCTACGGATAGTTTGCCGTTTTCCAAAGGGATAAATTGGCAAAGTAAACCAAAACTGCCATGAAAAATCTTGGGAATTTTTTACCTCTTCAGCCTGCCTTGCTTGCCCGTTCATTTTATCTTGCGATCGCACTTTCTACATATTTATTAGCTTACTAGGAGAAGTGGGGAATTGGGATGGAAAATTGGGCAATAAAACTTAAATATTCACTTTAAATATTCAACTTAAATATTCCTACTTAAATATGCACAAATATCAACCTAGAGAATCTGATTGATGATGGCGATTTAGCAGTACATTAGTAATATCAGGTCAGTTCAGGTTCAGAATATTTTACTACTGATTCTCCGAAGAAATGGAGCTATAGCCAACGATAGCACCATGATTCTAGCTGATTCCGAACTCATTTTCATATATTAGGAGTTATTTATGTCCTTAAAACCTCTTCCCCTCGAATCTGCCACACTAGTCACCATCATTGGTGAAGCTGTGCTGCAAGATAATCTGATCAAAATGTTGAAAACTCTCGGTGCCACTGGCTATACTGTCACTCCAGCTAGGGGAGTCGGTAGCCACGGCAACCGGATGGGAGACATTCCCGGTTACAATACCAACGTTGAAATCAAAACTATTGTTTCTCCAGAAATCTCCGATGCTATTTTCTCCTCCCTCATGGAATATCAAGGTGAACAAGGATTTATTGCTTTCCGACACAATGTGGAAGCTTTGTATTAATTAATATTAAGATAATTAAGTGCGATCGCATGAACTAGAAAATGCTCTCGATTTTGCAGGATTATTGAGTCTGAAAAATATTTTGCACCATTTTTTTCTTTAAACTTGCCGCAATTTGATCTAATTCTGCAACTTCACCAGCATTTAATATCCATCCCAAAGCACCAATATTTTCCCTGGCTTGTTCTACAGATTTAGCACCAGGAATCGGAATTGTTCCTTTCGCAATACACCAATTAATTGCCACCTGAGAAATACTTTTATTTCTGGCAACTGCAATTTCATCCAGACATTGAAACAGCGATTTCATCCCCGGTAATAACTGCCGACAAACCAAACCACGAATCCCTTGAGGATAATTATTTTCCGAATATTTTCCCGTTAATAATCCCAACGCCAAAGGACTATAAGCAATCAACTTAATCCCCAGTTCATCGCAGACATCTTTCAATCCTAATTCAGTTACAGGATAAGTTGATAGTAATGAGTACTGAACCTGTAAACTTGTAATGGGGATACCGCGATCGCGAAATCTTTGATGTACCCATCGTAATCGTTTGGTTCCATAATTGGATAATCCCACGCCTTTTACCAAACCTTGCTCATACAAATCTGCCAAACCATCCAACAGCGCCCCCTCTTGCCAAGGCGCATAATTTGCAGTTGACCAATGCATTTGTACTAAATCAATATTGCGTCCCAAGCGTTTTGCGGAAGCTTTCCCCGCAGCAACCATTGAATGGCGAGTTAATCTCCAAGGATAAGCAGCCAGTTTTGTGGCAATACAAATATCATTTTTGTTATCACCTGAATATGCTTGAGCAAAACTGCCTAAAAGTTGCTCACTACGTCCATTTAATTTGCCAGTTCCATAGGAGTCACCTGTATCAAACAGTGTCACACCGTTATTAACGCACAGGTTAAAAACCTCTTGCAAACCACTATCCATACTTTCATCATAACCCCAGAGCAAGCGATTACCCCATGCCCAAGTTCCACATCCCATTATTGGTAGAGAGAGTTTTGGTAAAGAAAATGTTTGGCTAGTTTGCATATTATGGAAGATTAAATAAAAAGATTTCAGTCCAAAAAAATGATTCAGTTATGGCGATTATGACTCTATAGAAAAGAAGTTTGTAGTAATATCAATTCTGGGGAATCAGTTCTCATTAATTTTTCGCCGTGCCCCCTATCTTTCTATCTCCGCATCGATTTTAATATAATTATTTGGCAACTCTGATATTATCCATCTTCGTTTTCTCCAGTGACATGAATTAACTTATTTAAATTAGTTGCATCCACTTCATAGGCTGCGCCAAAACCAACCACAAACCTTCCAGAAGTTGGAGTTAATTGAAAAATGCGAAAATCGGGTAAATCGCGAAATAGTTTAATGATGTTACCAAATCTGGCTTCAAAATCAGAGTTGACTATCATCCATGTTGCTGTATCACGTTTTAATAAACTGGCATTACATTCATAGCTTAAACGGCGACGAGCAAATATTTGCTGAGTTTTGGATTCATCTTCCACAAACAAGACACTCGCTTTGGGTACGTCATTGAGATTTTGTGTATGTGTTGAAAGTCCACTCACATATATATAGATATTTTTCAAATCATCCATCACAAAAGGAGCATAGCTAGCATTGGGGATACCATCTTTGCTAACTGTACTAATGACAGCGCTTTGGAATTGTTCAGTAAAGGTTTGATATGCAGCTTGGATAGCTTCAAATTGTGACATGGGTAGTTATGGGTGAATTGGGAATTGGATATCAGGTAATTAAGTAGATGTGCCAAAAGTTGCTCATACACCAGCACGGAACTGTTTGACTCTACGCCTCTACGATAATATACAATTTCTCATCTCAAAGTTAAAATATCATCAACTCAGCCATGCGATCGCAAAAAAAGCTTCCCTGGGGATAGGCAAAGATGGTAAATATTTTATTAGTAAAGATAATTTTTCTTCCCATTCTCTAATGGTGTCAGAAATTTAACAACTTTTGACAAAAATCTCACTAAAAATGCTCAAAATATGCATTCAAGTTGAGAACAAATTCATAATTTTTACATCCCTCTAAGGATTGAATTGCAATGAGAAAAACCTTTTTATCCTTCGTTTCATTACTGCCTTTACTATCTTGGAATAGCGCCATCGCCGCCCCAGCAGTAAACACACCGGGAATCGTCATCCCAGCCAAAAAAGTATGCAAAATTGCTCAAGCCGCCGAAACAGAGAATCCGACTACTGTTGAACAAGATACTATCGTCGGTACTGTTTATGCTGTCACAGGTGATATCGTCATGGTAGAACTTGATGGTGGAGGCACTAAACATGTTTCCCTCGATCGCCGCGAAGTCGGACATATGGGACAATTAGTAGGCTCACGAGTAACAATTACCCCCTTCTTTTGCAAACGGATTAATCTTACCCCGCGTCCTATTGTTACTCCCCCAGCAATTGAAGTTCCCAAAATCGAATCCACACCAGCACCAACGCCTGAACCAGTACCAGTACCCGAACCAGCACCAACAGAAGTTCCTACACCAGCACCTTCTCCAACTATTGTTCCCCAAACTTGGTAATACCAATTCTCCCAAAGAAAGTAACAGATGGTGACGCGGGGACGCACAGATGAAGAGACACGGAGATTTATTTTATCTGTTGCCCGATTTTGGCAAAACGGTATGATTGGGAGTTTTCATTGATTTAAACTAAATTCTCGGATTTTCCTTTGTCTCTACTTAGACAAAAATTTCGTTTATTGATCTGAAAACTGCTGCGATCGGCGAATTAACAGTGTGGTAATATTTCAGTGTAACCACATAGATAGGGCTTACGCATGGATTGTCAATCTACGTAATTGCCACATCAAACAGCAATTACCAAGTTTTTTGTCACTAGTGCGTAAGTCTTAACTCAATCTGCATAGATTTACTCTAAATAGATTTAATAGTGGCTGTTTTGCGTAATCCAAATATCGTTTTGCGGTACTTTCCAGATGCGCTGGACTAGGAACAATCTCAAAGATTTTTTGGCAAAGCGTTTCCTTACCTTTGCAAGCATGGCATTAGTTTTTAGTGCGGGAGAATTCCTATTATCCCAAGCACAACCAGCTATTGCACAGTCATTATTCAAACCCATAACTACCAATGATGCTGTCGAAGCAGTACCAATCCCCCAAAATCAACCTAGTGAAACTGTTCCCGAAGTTGAACCGATAGCCGATGAAATTCATCTGGTAGTGAACTTAAAAGCAAAAAAGGTGTACGTATATCGGGGTAATGAGATAATTGCGAATTATCGGATTGCAATTGGAAAACCTGGTTGGGAAACACCAAAAGGTACCTTCCAAGTTTACGAACAAGAAATTAATCCGATTTTCAAAAGCTTTAAAACTGGACGCATCATTCCCTCTGGTCCCGAAAACCCCCTCGGACCTCGTTGGATTGGGATTTGGACAGATGGTAAAACCAGATTAGGATTTCATGGTACAAACCAACCTGAGTTAATTGGTAAAGCCGTATCACATGGATGTATCCGAATGCATAATCAAGATGCGATCGCCCTTTATGAGCAGGTAAAAATTGGTACAGTTGTCAAGATTGAACCTTAGTTGATTGAGTTATCAAACTCCTGTAAAAGAACAAGTATTGTACATTTTGTCAACTACTTTTACTCAACTAGCGAGAAACCCCGATTTTTTAGAAGTCGGGGCTGTGAAAACTCAAAAAATGTCAGCCGAATTAATAATTTCGCTTCATCATTCCACTTAGGAAATTGAAATTCTTATCAATTCCGCCCAGAAATTCCAAAATAGTTTTGACATTGCGTGGAGTCTGAGACACTAACGTATCTCGCTGCACTAAATCCTCAAAATCAACCTTTATTTCCCCTTTTCGTTCCGTTTTCCCATCACCTTCATAAAACTTCACCCCTGCTAGCTGCATAATTTTAATCATTTCCTCTGCAATCACACCATAGCTAACCGTTGATGGATGAACACCATCCAGGGAGAATAAACCACCTTGAATTCGACCTTGAGCTTCAGAAAGAAGAAATTCTGACGTTAATCTCGGAGAAACCGCTTCTAACGCAGGTGGTAATTGATACTCACCTCCGACCTCATCCCACCAATCGGGACGGGCATCTGGGTCTTCGATGTAGCGACGTGATGCCGAACGGTCAAGCAAGCCACAAAGTTCAAATAGATACCAGTCTTTACCTTCCAACCGCGCTTGCCGTACCACTTCGGTAATGGCTTGATTATACTGATCGATCGCACTATCAATTGCCCTAGCTTCATTTTCAGTAATGCGTGGGTGCTTGTCTGGATTAAAATCAGCATCTTGAATCCAAGGTAAGGAATAGTAGGGAAAATACCGGGAATGATTTCGGGCTTTTCCACCAACTCCATGTGCTAATGGAGCAATTGTGATATGGGGCACAGTAGAAAGAATTACGTGACGAGCGCGAATTTTTTTGATTTCCGCTACCAATAAATCCAGTTCAGCTTTGAAGTGAATTGGTCGCCAAACTGTATATTTATCATTGACACTCATATCGTCATAACCTTCTTCGCTCCAGGATACATTAAAAGTCAAAATTGAACCCAGAGCATTATTAGAGCCAACCATGACAATTAAGGTTTCAATCCCTTCGCTGTCGGCACTACCCTCTTCGCCGAGTAATGTTGCTGCTTGTATCGGTGTGAGTGCATTCCCAAAGCGATCGCGTGCTGTATTTAAAACATAACAGGAAGCACGTTCGTTATGATTTTCGACAACTTTACGTATCCAGTCATTTTTAGGTGGATTTTTGGCAAGAACATCCAAGCAGATATCTGCATTGCGGGATAGTGTATTGCGGATATCCCAGCCATAAATCGCCAGATTATGGTTAATTTTGCCTTCCTGGGGGAATTTTGTGCCCCCACCGCGTTCCCAATAATTTTCAACCCGATCTAAATATTCACGAATAAACAAGATGACGGGAATCGTATTCAACCAGGTGATTTTATCACCAAATTTCTTGTGCAAATCATTCGCTAATTTTTCCAAATTAAGCGGTAAGCCAGCATCGGGACTATTGTAAACAGGATGACGCAGTTCTTTCCAGCCCATTTCTTTGGCAATAATTGCAGGATAGGACAAACTAGTATTATGGATAGCACCACTTTGAAAACCATGTGTAAGTGAGTCCCCAATTGTCACCAAGCGGTGCGGTGGTGTTCCCTCTTTGGAGATATTTACCGCAATCCCTAGCGTCGGATCCATAATTGGTTTGCGCGCTTCAAAGCTTATTTGGACATCTGATGGTGTTTTGGGATCATGGTATTTAGAGTTGGAAGAATTAGAAGAATTAGAAGAATTAGATGCACCCGACATATGTACCCCTTCATTTGCAAGTAGTCATTTCCCCAATGATGTTTTATCTTAGATAATCAACATCAACAAAATAAGAGAATGTTCACCCATTAGGGTTAAAAATAGAGGCTATTTAGGTGATTGGGAGTTACCAGACAACAAAAATAGTCACGAATTCATTAACATTCAAAAATTAATCTGGGAAACGATATTGATTTCAATTTTGATAAAAAAGCTCAGATTTTCTTATTTTCAATAATGGACAATTAGCGTCGTATATCTTATCATGTATACGCCAACACCCATGTGATTTAAATTACTTATGTAAAAGTTGGATTTATTGCCAATGTGTGATTGAAGTCGCGAAATCATATTCAGGCTTTTGGGTAGATAGTGTAAAATACTACCTGTTTTTATAGTTGATAAATTATTGAACGTCAATTTTCTGAAAACCAGCAACCAGTAAAAATACATCACCAGCATCAAAAAGTAAAAATAGCTCCATGGAGGTTTAACTGTGCGATTTGGAATTGATATTGGTCATAACTGTCCCCCTGACACTGGCGCTCGTGGAATCAAATTCGAGGATAATTTGACTTTAGATGTTGGTAGTCGAATTATCTCAAAATTAAAATCATTAGGTCATGAAGTAATTGACTGTAAACCAGCAAGAGCGAGTAATGTTAAAGATTCTTTATCACGCAGATGCGACTTAGCTAACAATACAAAAGTTGATTTATTTGTCTCAATTCACTTTAATGCTTTCAATCAGCAAGCCAATGGTACAGAAATTTATGCAGTCGGCACAGAAGGAAGAAAAGCCGCAAAACCTGTATTAGATGAAATTATTAAATTAGGCTTTTTTAATCGGGGCATAAAAAATGGTTCTCATTTATTTGTGCTGAGAAATACCAAGATGCCAGCGATTTTAATTGAAAGTTGCTTTATCGACTCCAGAAAAGATATGGCATTATTTAATTCTGAGGCGATCGCAAATGCTATTGTCAAAGGATTAACTGGCGAATTACCAACAAGACCTGTTATTCCTATTCCTGACGAAGAAGATAATGCTGATATTACAGTTTTGAGATTGCAACGAGCCTTGAATCGACTGAAAATTACTGACAAAGATGGCAAAATTTTGCTCGAAGACAATACAATTGATGTGCAAACAAAACAAGCACTGGAAAGATTTCAGCGTATTGTTGGTGTGCAAGTAACTGGTATTATTGGTAACACTACCTGGGAAGCCATAAATCAAATTTTAGCCAAGCGAATTATTAGACCTAACCATGCTGGAGGACCAGTTATACGTTATATACAGTATCGTGTCGGGGTCGAAATCGATGGTGTTTATGGAACACAAACAGAAGTAGCGGTGAAGAATTTTCAACGACAAAATGGTTTACTGGCTGATGGAATTATTGGACCAATTAGTTGGCAAAAGTTAATTGGTTAAGTCTAGGTTAATCTGATTGACTTTTATGCATTCCGACGTTGCATCTAAAACATCTGTAATACTTGATTTTTTCATCAACCAAAATGGATTCCTCTAGAAATAATGAGGTTAAGAACTAGGTTAAGACTTAGGTTAAGAAAACTCTTAACCTAATTATTTTTTATAAAGTCGCGGGCTATCAGCTTCAGTATTCGGGTACAATTAGCGACTGGTATTACTGTATTTGCAAAAGGCAAAGCGCATCAAATAATGACAACTTCTCCAGTCTCAACTTCTAACACCACATCTACCCAATTTACTCCTTCTGAATGGGTAATTGACCATAATGGCAAGAGTGGATTATCTATTCGTATTCAAGGTGAATGCCTTTTTAAAGAAGAATCACCATTCCAAACAGTAGAAGTATTTGATACCTACGACAGAGGAAAAATGCTGACAATCGATCGCATGGTGATGTGTACTGAATCGGATGAGGCAAATTATCATGAGATGATTGTTCACGTACCCATGTTTGCTAATTCTGGTATTAAAGATGTACTGGTAATTGGTGCAGGTGATGGTGGGACAATTCGAGAATTAATGCGTCATCCCAGTATCGAGCGGGTGACAATGGTAGAAATTGATGAAGTTGTCGTGCGTGCCTCAAAACAATTTTTACCAACTATTTCTTCGGCGTTAGAGCATCCCAAATTAAATTTACTCATCGACGATGGGATTAAATTTGTTAAAGAAGCCAAAGACAATTCCTATGACTTGGTAATTATTGATTCATCTGACCCCGTAGGACCATCGGAAGGACTTTTCAGTAAATCCTTTTATGAAGATATCTTTCGTTGTTTACGTCCCGGTGGTGCAGTGACAATTCAAAGCGAATCACCTCTATTTCATCCCGATGCCTTTGTGGATTTAAATAAATGCCTTAAAGAAGTTTTTGGTGTTAGTTCAGTACATCCTTATTTAGTATTTATTCCCATGTATCCGACAGGCATGTGGAGTTTAACCTATTGTTCCAAACAAGGAAATCATCCTGTCAATAATTTTGATCGAGAAAAAGCGGCAAAATTCACTCAAGAGCATAATTTGCGGTATTACAACCCAGATATTCATCAAGCAGCATTTGCTTTACCGGGGTATATTCAGAAGATGATGCAAATTTGATTTAACTAATTCGATGAACCTCAGGAATGTGGGTTAAATAAAGTCCAAAAGTAGGGTGCTGTTACCAGAACGTAACGCACCTCTCAACAAAACTCAGTGCATGATCGAGATGTTTTAATGCTAATGAAAAGCCACTTGCAACAATTTTCTCTGATAATCTATTCATGCTGGATTGTCAGTAACTTAGCTAGAATGGTTACAGATTGTAATCCGATTGCAACCATATAGACATAACTTTTCGCTTCTCTGTAGCTGTTATGCAACATTCGTAACATAGACAACTAAGATTATTGAATTTAATCACTAACCCAAATGGCTGAATTAATTTTAATCGTTGATGATGATGCTGTGACGAGGGGACAGTTGCGAGAATTACTTCAGCAAGCAGGATATTCCGTCGCCGAAGCCAGCGATGGTGAAGAAGCATTAGATATTTATCAACAATTAAAGCCAGACATGGTGTTGTTAGATGCTTTGATGGAGCGCATGGATGGTTTTACTTGCTGCCAGTTGTTGCGTAATCTTGAGAACAATCAAGCCATCTATAGCATTTCTAATATTCAATCTAATATTCAATCTAATATTCCAATTTTAATGATTACAGTTCTATCCGATCAAAATTCGGTGGATAGAGCTTTTGCGGCTGGTGCTACCGACTATATTACTAAACCAATCCACTGGCAGGTATTACGCCAGCGTGTACGTCATTTGCTGGAAAGTAAGCGCACGGTGGAGGAATTACATTATCAAACCGAACAGGCAAAACGACGGGAAGCCCAATTAATGATGGCATTACAGTCAGCACAAATGGGAATTTGGGACTGGGATATTGCCAACGATCGCGTAATCTGGTCAGATAATAAAGAGGCACTGTTTGGTTTAGAAAAAGGCTCTTTTGCAGGGACTTACGAGGCTTTTTTACGTTCCATTTACCCGGAGGATCGCGATTTAGTCGTCAGTGCAATTCAAGATGCAGTCAAACAGGCTACAGAGTACGATATTGAATTTCGGGCATTATTACCTGATGGGACTATTCGCTGGATGGCGAGCAAGGGTGTCGTTTTTTACGATGATGCAGCTGTTCCTGTCGCCATGTCTGGAGTGGACACAGATATTACCAAGCGCAAAGAAGCAGAATCAGCCTTGGAAACATATGCCAATCGCCAAGCATTGGTAGCAGAATTGAGTCAATTAGCCCTAGCTGGAATTGATTTGACAACATTAATGCAGCAATCAGTAAATGCGATCGCAGCAAGTTTAGGTGTTGATTTCTGCAATGTTTTAGAATTGCAAGAAGGCGAAAATAATCTTTTATTGCGGGTTGGGGTGGGTTGGCAACCGGAATTACTCGGCACAGCCAAAATCAATTCTGAATTTGCCCAGGCACTATTAGCAAACGAAAGTTTTCTTGTCTACGATTTTACGACGGAAAGCCGTTTTATCCCCCCAGATTTACTTGCCTCCCAGAATATAGTTAGCTGTGCCAGTGTTTTAATTCATGGAAAAGAACTCCCATTTGGGGTTTTAGGGGTATATGGGACGACACCCCGTGATTTTAGTCGCGATGAAATATATTTTTTGCAAGCCATTGCCAATGTCCTGGCAGCCGCCATAGAACGGAGATTCACAGAAGAGAGACTACGTCAAAGTGAAGAAAGATTTCAAATTGTCGCCCAAGCCACAAATGATGTCATTTGGGACTGGAATTTAGAAACCAATAGCTGGTGGTGGAATGAAAATGTCCAGACTTTGTTTGGTTACTTACCGTCACATATTGACCCCTACGTAACTTGGTGGCGCGATCGCATTCACCCCAAAGATAAGCGCCGTATCATCTCAGATATTCAAAGTGTTATTGATCATAAACAACAAGTCTGGTCAAATGAATATCGCTTTCGTTGTGCCGACGGTTCCTATGCTTATATTTTTGACCGTGCCTATGTGGTTCGCGATAGTTCCGGGAAACCAATCCGTGTAATTGGGGCAATGATGGACATATCCGAACGCAAGCGGGTGCAAGAACAATTACAGCGTCAAAACTTGCGATCGCAATTATTCGCAGATTTCACCCTCAAGATTCGCCAATCGTTGCAAATTGAAGAAATTCTGCGGACTAGCGTCAACGAAGTCCAAAAATTACTTAACTCCGACCGGGTAGTCATGTTACGATTCCGTGCTAATGGTGCGGTGACAGCAGTCCAAGAAGCTGTAAAAATAGGCTTTCCCGTGGTTTTAGGTAGAGACATTGTTGATCCCTGTTTTGGAGAAGAATATCTGGATAAATACCGTCAAGGACGCATCAGTGCGATCGCCAACATCGCCGAATCCGATATTCAACCTTGCCATCGGTCATTTTTGCAACAATTCGCTGTCCAAGCCAACCTAGTTGTGCCAATTCTCCTACAAAATCATCTTTGGGGATTTTTAATTGCCCATCAATGCAGCCATCCTCGTGTCTGGACAAGTTGGGAAATCGAGCTACTGCGCCAACTAGCAGATCAAATCGGTATAGCCCTCGCCCAAGCTAAATTACTCGAACAAGAAACCCTACAACGTCAAGAACTCGCCCGTTCCAACGAAGAGTTACAACAATTTGCTTTCATTGCTTCCCACGATTTACAGGAACCGTTGCGAAAAATCCAAGCATTTGGTGACAGGCTCAAAGTTACCTGTGAAGGTATTCTTCCCGAACGAGCCAACGACTATCTCGAACGGATGTTGAATGCCGCCCAGCGAATGCAAGCATTGATTGACGACTTATTAACCCTATCGCGGGTGACAACTAGGGCACAACCATTTATACCGATTAATTTGCGGCAAATTACCCAGGAAGTTTTGTCTGATTTAGAAGTGCGTATCCAGCAAAGTCACGGCAAAATCGAACTTGGTTATTTACCGACAATCAAGGGAGACCCGTTACAAATTAGACAACTATTACAAAATTTAATCGGTAATGCCCTCAAGTTTCATCTGCCCAACAAAGTACCCATTGTGAGTATTTACAGCGAAATGACTACGGGTGAAGATAGCGAGGAAATATGTCACCTGACAGTTGAGGATAACGGGATTGGATTTGATGAAAAATATTGCGATCGCATTTTCCAAGTGTTTCAACGTTTGCACGGGCGCAGCGAATACGAAGGCACAGGTATTGGTTTAGCTATTTGCCGTAAAATTGTCGAGCGCCACCAAGGAAGTATTACTGTCCAAAGTCAACCCGGACAAGGTACAAAATTTATTGTCACATTACCAAGTCATATCAGCTTCGCCTGAGTAATGACGATAAAACCGACGCGGAGAAAAATTAATAATAACTCATCAGCTGGACTTGATATCATACCTGAATTTTTGAACCAACGAAAAATAGTATAAAATATTCCTTAAGTATACTTAGTAAAGAACTGTACAAAATTAATTGTGATACCTAATTCTTGACACCTGAGTTCTTTGTTAGTGCAGATACAGGTAAGCTATGGAACGTAGAAGGTGTGATTGATTCAGGCTCACATAAATTGATGGTAATTCGCTGCATAAACTCTCGGAAACTCCTGTAAATATAATAAATAAGTATTCATCCTCAGAAGCACTACTTCGATGAACAACTATTTGCATCTGCTGAGTTATTGGAGGTTTCTATTTTTTGTGCTTGGGAACGTTTCTTTTACTTGCAATAAATAGTAATAGAAGTATATTAATATTGACTTTCTCATTGCGATTTAATGCTGAATTAATACTTTTGTCCCCCTAGCAGGAGAAAATATATAGTGAAGGGTCAGCAAACAACCGTCAGAATTTTATTAGCAGATGATGACGAGGATGATTGCATGTTAGCACGCGAGGCATTGGCGGAAAGTCAATTGTCTAGTGAGCTTTGTGTGGTTAAAGACGGCGAGGAATTATTAGATTACTTATACCATCGCGGTGAATATGCTAATCCAGACATTTATCCCCGTCCAAACTTGATTTTGCTAGACTTAAATATGCCTAAAAAAGACGGTCGTGAAGCACTCAAGGAGATAAAAAATGACCCGAAACTTAGACAAATACCAGTCATTGTTCTCACAACATCAAAAGCTGAAGAAGACATATCTCGGACATATTATTTAGGTGCAAATTCATTCATCATTAAACCAATGAATTTTCCATCATTAGTAAAAATGATGCAAAGTATAGGAAATTATTGGCTGGAAATTGTAGAATTGCCACTTTAATTTGGGGAGGCAACCATGAAAAATAGCCCAATCCAAGTTTTGCTGATCGATGATGATGAGGATGACTATATCCTAATTCAAGATTGGTGTAGCGAATTTCAGGTTGTGAGTTGTCAATTGGAATGGGTAAATAATTATGAAGGCGGCATTAATTCCATAGCCCAAAATCAACATGATATTTATCTAATTGATTATCGTTTAGGCGAAAGTAATGGTTTGGAATTGTTAAGTAAAGCGATCGCCAATGGCTGCTGTGCCCCGATAATTTTACTTACAGGTAGAGGCGATCGCCAAATTGATATTCAAGCAATGGAAGCAGGTGCAGCCGATTATTTGGAAAAAAGTCAATTAAATTCGGCATTATTAGAGCGATCGATTCGCTATGCTTTAGAACGCAAACGTGCCGAACGTAAAATTCGTCAACAAGCAGCATTAATTGATGTCGCTACTGATGCTATCTTTGTCTGCGATTTAAACAATCAAATACTTTTTTGGAACAAAGCATCGGAAAAATTATATGGATGGAGTCAAGAAGAAGCTGTTGGCAAATATACCTCCCAGTTATGGGACGAAAAGAATTTGTTACAAATCCAATTGGCATCTAATCTCCTCCTCACAAATGGTTCTTGGGAAGGCGAGTTAAGACAAACAACAATTTCCGGCAACGAAATCATTGTTGAAAGTCGCTGGACATTGGTGACAGAATTCGAGGATAAATCCCAGGTAATTCTCGTAGTTAATACTGACATCACGCAAAAAAAACAACTAGAATCGCAATTCTTCCGTGCCCAACGCTTAGAAAGTATCGGCACCCTGGCAAGCGGCATTGCCCATGATTTAAATAATGTCCTTGCACCAATTTTAATGACAGCACAACTTTTAGAATCACGTGCCGAAGACGATCGCAGCAAAAAACTGTTACCAATATTAATATCTAACGCCAAACGCGGAGCCAACCTAGTCAAACAAGTTTTATCATTTACAAGAGGCATTGAAGGTGACAGAACACCACTGCAATTCAAACACCTCATCTATGAAATTCAACAAATCATCAAAGAAACTTTCCCCAAAACAATTCAAACCACAATCCACATTTCCCCAGAATTATGGACAGTCTCCGGCAACTCTACCCAACTCCACCAAGTGTTAATGAATCTCTGCGTTAACGCCCGCGATGCCATGCCAGACGGAGGAAAATTGACTATAGAGGCGGAAAATCTATCTATAGACGAAAATTACACGAAAATGAATATAGAAGCTCGAATTGGCAACTATATATTAATAATCGTCAGCGATACAGGTATTGGCATTAGTCCTAAAATCATAGATCGTATTTTTGAACCATTTTTTACAACTAAAGAACTGGGAAAAGGTACTGGGCTTGGACTATCGACTGTTTTAGGAATCATCAAAAGCCACGGTGGATTTGTTAATGTTTATAGTGAAGTTAATAAAGGTAGTCAATTTCAAATCTATTTACCAGCTTTACAAACCCCGGAAACAATTGAAGATGGGGATATCGATGTTAACCTCGGCAACGGCGAATTAATTCTAGTCGTTGATGATGAAGACTCAATTCGCGATGTCACGAAAGCCTCGCTGGAAAGCTTTAACTACCAAGCTATTACTGCTAGCGATGGTATCGAAGCCATAGCCCTATATGCAGAACGTTGCCACGAAATATCTGTTGTTGTCACCGATATGGTAATGCCAACAATGGATGGACTCACCACTATCCGCACCCTCCAAAAAATTAATCCCCGCGTGAAAATCATCGCTGTTAGTGGGCTGGCTTCCACTGAAAAAATACATGCTGTGAGCGAAATCGGAGTCCAAGCCTTTTTATTTAAACCCTATACTGCCAAGCAATTATTACAAGCTATTAGCACAATTAAGAATTAAGAATTAAGGCTCTGCACTGTAGTCATGTATTCTATAAGTAACATGTCATTAAATTCATACCAAAAATAGTCCCTGCGTCGCTTCTATAGTGGGGTGAAAACAAAAAATTCTCCGCGTCGCCGCGTCTCCCCATCTCCCCCTCATTCTAATCCTCGGATGATGCGTTAATAATCGCCTTAACGCACCTTACGTTTACAAAAAATCGATTTTAATTAGAAGAATTATCTTCTTTCTTTTCATCTTCAGCATTAACTTTGGGAACCCAACCCGGAGTTTCTGAAGCTTCCCAACCTGCGGGGCGCTTTGAATTATACCAACCAATCGAACCGAGAATTACAGCTGCTAAAAATCCTCCCACACCCACAACTACTAAAGCTATTTGGAGATAAGAGTCATAGGAAGCTTTGTCCATAACTGCAAGTAATAAATTCATAGGATACCTGTAAATCTTGGTGACATTATATTAAAAAATATTAATATTTAATGGTCAAAAAGGGAAATGGCAGGAATAATTACCTAACTGATTACCAAACTTAGCCGGATATAAGTTCAACCGCATCACGCCCATCAAAACTTTGTAAATAAACCTTGACAATTTCCTCTTTTGCTGTTGGTAACTGCTTACCAATAAAATCCGGGTGAATTGGCACTTCTCGATGACCGCGATCGACCAAAACCGCTAAACGAATCACTTCTGGTCTACCATATTCATGTACAGCATTCAAGGCAGCACGAATTGTACGACCTTTAAAAATCACATCATCAACAAGAACAACAGTTTTTCCTGTCAAATCAAAAGGAATATCGGTTTTGGCTGGAGTTCGCAGACTAATTTGGTCTAAGTCATCCCGATAAAAGGTAATATCTAATGCGCCCACCGATACAGAAATGCCTTCTAATACTTCTATTTGCCGCGCCAATACTTCCGCAAGTGGCACACCTCTCGTATAAATACCGAGAAGCGTCAACTGCGATAAATCACGAGTTCGTTCGATAATTTGCGAAGCAAGACGGGTCACTGTACGGCGGAGTTCTTCAGACGAGAGAATCTCAACCACTTTCGTAGACAGATTCATATACCGATACCCCTGAGTTATTAATTACACTATATATAATTTGTGGAAATTGGTTAATAGTTAATGATGAGGAATTTTCCCCTTCCCTCTTTCCCTTTTTATCATTACCTAATCGCAGTAGTTAGGAATAGGGAGGTAGCAACCCCTAACCACAATAAAAAGCAGTATCGAGTTAATTTTAAAGCTTGATCAATTGTTTCGGGTTGGATGGGATAGATATTGTCACCCAATAATGGTTTGTGTTTGATAACCCCTTGATAGGAATTTGTGCCTCCCACCTGCACTTGAAGAATCGCAGCATAGACACATTCACTCCAACCAGAGTTGGGGCTGGGGTCTTGGGTTGCATCGCGATCGCAAATTTGCCATACTTGCATAGGTTTACCAGAAATCAGCGCTAAGGTAAGAACTGTGAGCCGACAGGGAACCCAAGTCAAAATGTCTTCTGTTTTGGCACTGAACCAACCAAGATGAGTATATGGTGCTTCTTTGTAGCCCACCATTGAATCAAGGGTGCTGCTGGCTTTGTATGCTAATGCCAGTGGTACGCAACCCACACCGGGAATTAATCCACCTAGAATTGCATAAAAGAGAGGAGCCATGACTCCATCGATGGCATTTTCTGTAACTGTTTCTAAAACTGCCCTTAATATCTCTGTTTTCGAGAGATTTTCGGTATCTCTGCCGACAAATTTCCTCAGATTTTGGCGCGATCGCTCAATATCTGCCATGATTAATGGTTGTAATACGGTTGCGGCGGCATTTCTTAAACTTTTGGCTGCGAAACAACTGGCAAGTAAGATTGATTCGGTGATAATTCCTAGTAATGGGTGGAGCGATCGGGTAAATTGAATCATCAAGGTGCTAATCGTAGCAGTTCCTATGATTAAAAAAATTCCCAGCAAAACTCCTGCTAATCGCTGTGTCAAAGAATGTTGACAAAATCGTAAACACAATTTGCTGAAGCTAGCAATTATCCACCCCATTAATTGAACCGGATGAAGCCAGTTAATTGGATCAGCAATTAAGTAATCTAAAGTTGCAGCAACGATTAAAACAAGGGTAGATGTCATTTGGCTAAAATTCTGAATCAAGAATACAGCACTCAGAATCTAGAATACAGCACTGAGAATACAGTAATCATTCATCACTCTCCCACTCCCCCACTCTCCCACTCCCCCACTCTCCCACTCTCCCACTCCCCCACTCTCCCACTCCCCCACTCCCCCACTCTCCCTATCCCCGCGTCTCCCCATCACTTAATTTTTACTTCCCGCAAACACCTAATTGCTTCCAACATTCCCCGCGCTTTATTCAAAGTCTCTTCATACTCCTTCTCTGGTTCCGAGTCAGCAACTAACCCTGCACCTGCTTGCACGCTCACTTTACCATCCCGCATTACCATTGTCCGAATTGCGATCGCGCTATTTAATTGTCCTTCAAAGTCGTAATATCCATACACTCCCGAATACACACCGCGACGGGATGGTTCTAATTCGTTGATAATTTGCATGGCACGGATTTTGGGCGCACCGCTAACGGTTCCGGCGGGAAAACAGGCTTTCATTAAGTCCCAGGCTGTCTTTCCTGCTGCAAGTTTGCCAATGACATTACTGACAATATGCATAACATGGGAATATCGCTCGACAACCATCAATTCATCCACTCGCACGCTACCGCTTTCGCAAACTCTCCCTAAGTCGTTCCTTCCTAAGTCTACTAACATCACATGTTCGGCTATTTCCTTGGGGTCTTGCAATAAATCCTGGGCTAAGGCATTATCTTCTGGGGGTGTTTTCCCTCGACGACGAGTACCCGCAATTGGGCGAACTGTGGCAATTATCTCCGACTCGGAATTGCGATCGGCTTTTACCATCACTTCGGGACTGGAACCAATGATTTGCCAATCCTGGAAGTGAAAATATGACATGTAGGGCGAAGGGTTGATTTGACGTAAAGAACGGTAAAGTGCAAATGGATCGCCTTGATATTCGGTAGTGAGACGCTGGGAAATGACGACTTGGAAAATATCACCAGCTTTAATATATTCCTTTGCCTTTTCGACACTGCGACAAAATTCTTCCCGCGTAAAATTACTTTGATACTCCCCTATTTCATCTCTCTCCCCATCTTCTTTTCTCTGCTTCCCTGGGGGAGTCCATTCCAAAATTGTTTTTTCGGGTGACAAAGGTGAGGATAATTTACTGACGATTTCGGCAACCCTCGCTGTTGCCTGTTCATACGCAGCTTTAATGTCACCATCCCGTAAATCAGCATATGCGATCGCCCAAATTTTCCGCTTTACTTGGTCGAATATCAACAGGTTATCTACCTGCATCCACAATCCATCAGGGATATTACGGTCATCTTGACTATGAATAGATACTTTTGGCTCAATCCATTTAATCAGTTCGTAGCCCCAAAATCCAAATAATCCACCGATTCCTGGGGGTAACTCTGGTAACTTCACTGGCTGAAAAGGTGCTAAACACTCTGACAAAGCTGTAAAAGGATCGCCCGTAAATACCACTTGCGAACCATCTCGATGCATCTGCGTTGTTGTTTCTCCCCTCGCTTCCAGTACCCATAAAGGATTACAACCAACCAAACTGTAGCGCCCGATTTTTTCGCCTCCTTCCACCGACTCCAGCAAAAAACTATAGGGCTGTCCTGCACAGACTTTATACCAAGTTGAAACAGGCGTATCTAAATCTGCCACCCATTCCTGATAAACGGGGACAAAATTACCTTGCTTTGCTAATTCGGAAAATTGGGAGAAATCAGGAAAAATCATAACTGTATTCATGAGTGATGAGTGCTGAGTCCTGAGTGTTTGTTCTCAGTACCCAGCACCCAGCACTTTAAACTAAATTAAACCTCGTGAGTAGCTTTACCACTAAATTTAATTTGGGAAGGGTTTGGGTTATCACCAATTTTGCGATCGACATAACGTACCTTTTCGCGTCCTTGGTTGACTTTTTCGGGGAATACGCCGTCTGCTGGGTGAATCTTTGAGGTTTCGCCGTTGGGAAGAATCCGGTAGATTTTATAATTTGTGATTTTAAACTTCCGGAGTTGTCCACCCAGAGCAATACCATACTCTTTACGAGCGAGGTACAGCAGGTTATCACCTTCGCGCATAGTAGCTGCGCCGCCAGTTGGCATTTCAAAGACTTGCGCTTTTGGGCTAGTCCAGGTAATTGCGTATTTTTCTTCAACTTCAGCTTTTGTCAGCAAGCCGCCAGTGCTACCTGCAAACAAAGGCATTTGTCCAGAAAGAGTTTCTGCCATAGGGATTTAACTCAACGTTTTTACGGCATCCTAACACTCCCATTGGGGCAATATTGCGATTATTTCACAGTCTGTAACAGTTTGTTGTTTGTGGTTAATTGTTATGGGGCAATTGGTAATACTCTGCGGTTCCCTAAAGCTACGCAATTTCTAGCGGTAAGTCTTTCCTCTAAGTAATCATACTGATAAAAATGCAGATGACGTAATTAATCACTTCACCCTCCTGACTTTTTACTCCTCATCCCCAACTCCTCATTCCGATTGCTGGCAACTGGAATTGTAAAGTGAAATTGACTGCCCTGATTTTTCCCTTTAGATTCTGCCCAGATTTCACCGCCCCAGCCATTAACGATTTGGCGACAAATTGCCAGACCTAAGCCTGTCCCGCCTGCTGTTCGCCGCAATGCCCCTTCTTCTTGGTAAAAACGGTCAAAGACGATTTCCAGGCGGTTGGGTTCGATCCCTCTACCTGTATCGGCAACGGTAACTTCAACCATGCGATCGCGGTTACGTTTGCCTTTAAGCGTGATTTTGCCGCCTGTTGGTGTAAATTTACAGGCGTTGTCGATTAATTTTGCTAATACTTCCACTAGCCAGTCTCCATCTGCTCGCACTAATGGTAAATTTTTGGCAATTTCGGTTTTAATTTCCGGTAATTCCTCCATTGTAAAGCGACTACGTGCCCGACTCAGGGATAAATCTATACATTCTTGTAATGTTAAGGATTCTGGATGCCATTCGACTCGACCGCTTTCGAGGTTGGAAAGTGTTAAGAAATCTTGCACAAGCTTTCGCATTCTCTCGGAATCTGATAAGGCGGTATTGAGCATGACTTGACGCAGTTCCAAGGGCATATCCGGTTCGGTGGCAAGGCTTTCCAGACAAACTTGGATTGTGGAAAGTGGGGTGCGAAGTTCGTGCCCAGTAATAGCGATGAGGTTGCTGCGGGTTCTATCCAGTGCTTCTAACTGCCCATTCAGGTCTTCCAAATTGGCAAATGACTCGGCTTGGATTAGTGCCGCTCCAATTTGGGTGGCGATCGCTTTTACCAAGTCGATTTCGCCGGCGTGCCACAGGTGCGGTGCGTTGCCACAGTAATGTAATTCAATGATGCCCAATAAACGTCCTTGATAAAATACGGGTTCGAGCAACCACGAACGAATCCCCAGCTTTTCGACTTGTTTCCACAATCCTGGGGAGTTAATGACTCGACTATCGTTCATTGTGTCCGCAACACATACCCCTTCGCTGTCCTGGACAACTTCTGCAAACAGGGAATTTTTGTCTAAATTCCAGCTTTGCCCCAGTAATGACACCCCCGAACCCAAATATTCATGTTCGACTATTGCTTGGGTATCGCTGGCTTGGGCACGGTAAATCAAACAACGACAAGCCCCCAAATGTTGCCCCAATTCCTGTACGGCTACTTGCAGGACTTCTTGAGGGTTTAAAGAACGTCTAATCGCTGTAGTAATGGAGTTGACTAAACGTTCTTTTTGTGCTTGGGCAGCAATGGAACGATAAGCTTTGTGTAGTTTGTATTGACTGGCTTGGAGGTAAGTGACTAAGCGTTGCACAAAGGGGTCTGTGTCAATGTCACAGGCATATTCGTTGCTTTGGGGCGGTTTATTCTCGCCAAACTTGGGGTTCAAATTCGAGCCAGGATTAGCACCCAGATGAAAACGCGATCGCGCTTGGGCGATTTTTGCTGCTAATTCCGGTCGGTAAACCAAAATCCGCTCTAGCAACAAGCTGGCAACTTGTAAGCTGACTCCCCGTTCCGATGTCCAGATACCTTCAAACCTTCGGGATGTATCTGTATCTAAGGTGGGACTGAGTTCACCCATTCGCTGTTTTTTGGCTAGCGATAGGGGAACCTCCCGACAAACCAAACAGGTGGCGTAGTTTTGGGCAATGACAACCAAATGCCACTCATTACTTAAGGCATCTTCCGGTTCAAAGGCGACTTTTTCGTAATAATCGGAACTATTAGCAAAATCTGTTTCCGGGGCGGATAGTACGTAGATGTGATTACTTCGCTGTGCCAGTCTTTGATAGCGATGTGCTTCCTGACGGTAAAAACGCTCGCGTTGGAAACTGGCAATAACTAACGGTTCCTCAAGCGTGGCTGCCAAAACTTGGTCTTCCATCGCATGGGAAAGCGCCGTCAGCGAAGCCTTGAAGTATAACTGAGGTCGCAGGTAGGGTAGGGTCTGTAGCAAATCGCTCAGTACCGAAGTCGAAATGCTCATGTATATCGTTTAGAGCGGCGATCGCCGAAAAAAACCATCTCTCAGCTGCATTGTACAAATTACAACGGACTTTCAGCCCATACAGTGTTTGCGATATGTAAAGATTACCAAATCACAGACTTTTACCATCGCCCTGAGGGGGGCAAGGCAAATAATTGGCTGATATCCATATCTAATACTTATTTATCAGATTTAGATTACTGTTTTCTACCAAAACCATCATAAATTAATTTATTGATATCTTTCCATATCTACCCAGTCAATTCTGTATTTTTGCTTTGAGAACTCAAAATTGTGCTGCGATCGCACAAAATATGAGTACAAAGAAATATATAATCTAAACGAATCAATATCCTCTAGCTTGATTGTTAGAGCTTATTTTTAGGCACTGTTGCTGGCTATGCCACGTCAATTTGGCTTTGTGGAACTATACACAAAAAATAGTGTATGGTTGAAAACTTACCGAAAACTGGGTTTAAAGCCCTGTCCTTCTAGGGCGGCTTTTGATGTTATAC
>NZ_JAYGHN010000018.1:110339-123450 GCF_034931845.1 Calothrix sp. UHCC 0171 | reverse complement strand
GTTGAGGGGAAGGTATTGAACAATTTAAATACACCACAAATAGGAGATGAAGTCCTAATTATTAGTCCAGAATACGCAGCTGGAAAGTTAGGCATTATTTGTGGTGAGGAGGTGTTGGCAAATAATGAAATTAGCGGGCGTTGGTTGATAGAAGTCGTATCAGAAAAAATAGTGCTATCGCTAATGACACATGAATTTGAGTTAGTCAAGAAGTAATATCAGGTTCGCCACAATAATTAAGAATAAACCGACATGGAGACTTAGAGATGCGGGGACGCGGAGAAATTTTAATTGTCAGTAATTATATTACTTAATTTGCAAAGTTAATTCGTAGGAAGCATTACCACGAGTCCCACCAACTACAACCCGATAATCTCCATTTGTGGGCAGTTTTCCACTCCAATTCGTTACTTCCGTTTTGATTGTTTTACCGTCGGGCGCAATGAAATCAAAGACAGCATTATTTTCCAAGGAAGTAATTTTCATGTTCATTTGCTGTCCCGATTTGGCACCGACTAAATAGGTGTCGCGATCGCCTCTGATGACGGAATTTTTGATTGTAGTTGAGTTTGCACCTGGATTAAACTTTACCCGTACAGGTTTTTTTGTGACTGTCGTGGCGTTATCTTCATAGGTAATCTTGAGAATATCAGAACAATTAACTTTAGTAAAAGATTCTCTACCATTATTTAAATTAGACTCAGTAATTGTCCAAGTTTCTTGTTTATTTTGAGTGTCGTTTTCAATCTTGGTGACAATTTTAAGTTTGGCTTTATCTCCAACTAAATCTCCCGTGAGAGTTTGATTATAAGAAGTGTAGTAACTCTCAGCAGGGTTTTGAATCGTTGCTTGTACAGTACCGTTAATTTTGTTGGTAGAGCTAATCTTTACTGTTGCTTGTGCATCAAGGGTATTTGTTTTTGCCGAATAGCAGTATGTCCCAGGAACTAGTGTTTTCACTGCTGGTTTGTCGGCTAATTGTGTTGGAGATGTTTGAGATACGGGAGTTACTATAACTGGTGCTGCCACATTAGTAGTCGGAGTTACAGTTGGAGATATACTCGCCGCATTATTAATGCTAGGATTATTTGAATTTGTTTCTGCACAACCTGTAAGCGATAAAAGAGCAATTAAAGCGGCACTGGGTAAAAATAGATTTTTTTTCATAATTTTGATGTTTTTTGCGAGATTTTCATCTAATTTTAGTCTAGATATTAAGTAAGTGGAAAAACTTATATCATGTAACAAAAAGTTAACTAAATTTAACCAATAAATTATTTCTAAACCAAGACCAAATTATCACGATGTACAATTGTTTCTACACCTGCATAACCTAAAATTTCGCAAATATCTCGCGAATGTCGTCCGCGAATCTTTTGTAATTCTTCACTACTATAATTCACTAAACCCCGCGCAATTTCATTTCCTTGACTATCAAAAATACCTACCGCTTCTTGGGTATCAAATTCACCTTCAACTAATATAATTCCCGCAGCTAACAAAGATTTGCCACCATCAGAAATTGCGATCGCAGCGCCATTATCCAAGTACAATTTACCTACAGGAACCAAACCATAGGCTATCCAACGTTTGCGTGCAGATGTTGGTTCGGGTTGAGGTGCAAAGTGAGTACCTAAAGGTTCCCCGTTGATGATTTTTTCGATATTGCGGGGATATTTACCCTCAGTAATGACGGTGCGAACTCCAGCAGCCACAGCAATGCGAGCGGCAGATATTTTTGTCATCATTCCCCCAGTTCCCCACTGCGAACCCTGGGAACCTGTTTGTACTTGCATTTCTGCAAGTTCCTTGATGCTACTGACTAGGGTGATGGGTTTGGCATCGGGAACAGAACGTGGGTCTGCGGAGTACAATCGGTCTACATCGGTCATAAGAAATAACCAATTAGCCTCGACTAAACTGGCAACTAATGCTGAAAGTGTGTCGTTATCGCCAAATTTGAGTTCCTCGACGGCAACAGTATCATTTTCGTTGACAATCGGGATGACACCCAGTTCAAGTAATTCCCGAAAGGTATTGTAAACATTCAAATAGTGGCTGCGCTGTACCAAGTCACTACGAGTCAACAATACTTGGGCGATGGGTTGTTGTAGGGTTGTAAATAAATCGTCGTAAACCCGCATTAACCGCCCTTGCCCGACTGCTGCAACCGCTTGTTTGAGGGCTATATTTTTTGGACGTTCTGTTAACCCCAACCTGGCACAGCCAACTCCCACAGCTCCAGATGAAACTAAAATAATCCGATTTCCCAGTCTGCGTAGGTGGGATAGGGTTTCCGCTAATGCTGCGATCGCAGATAATGCTAGTAGTCCAGTTTCTGGTTGGGTAAGGCTGGAAGTTCCGATTTTAACAACAATAGTCTGCATTGGCGAAGTAGTAATTGCTAAGTGCTGAGTATTATAGTCAGACTACTTCTAGAAGCAGTTTGACAACAACACTTTCAATTGTGAATTTTTGTTCTCCACTTACCTAGTACAGTTTAGCTGCACGTCAGCTTATCCCCAACTGATGGATAAATTGGGGATATTGATTGAATTGATATTTCCGAATCAACCTACACCTCGGCAAATCTCGCACGTGAGCGCTCTAGTAAATAATGTACTTCTTCATCGGTGACTTGGGAAAAGTCTTCATACCTCAAGCCCACATTGTAAAAAGGTTCTGGAGTTATCACACATACAACCCCATCCACCTCAGTTTGCAACTCTTGATTAACCTCAATTGGAGCTACAGGAACAGCAACAATAATTGATTTTGGTTTTTCTTGTTGGATAATAGCGATCGCAGCACGGATTGTTGAACCTGTAGCAATACCATCATCTACAAGAATAACTGTTTTGTTTACCAAGTTTACTGGTGGAAGATTGCCGCGATAAACTCGTTCTCGATGTTGTAATTCGCGCAGTTCTCTAGCTATAACGGCATCGAGGATTGGCTGAGAAATGTGAAATTCACGAATGATATCGTCATTTACAACCATAACACCATCAGATGCGATCGCGCCCATTGCCAGTTCTTCGCTGCCCGGTACACCCAGTTTTCTCACGATACAAATATCAAGTGGCAAATTGAGTGCTATGGCAATTTCATATGCAACGGGAACACCTCCACGGGTTAAACCAATTACAATTGTCTCTGGTTTGTGAGCGTAATTTGCGAGTTTTGGCGCTAACATTTGTCCTGCATGAGTGCGATTTTTAAATATAAATGTCATATCTCTTACCTCCAATTTACTGATATGAGAGGGCTTGGTTGGCAGATGTTGGGAATTAGGATTAATGACAAGATATATCTCCCCAATATTTAGGTTATGACAATAGCTTGAGGATTTTGTGAGGAAAATATATCCTTTTTCATATCCTTGAGTTTTACCAAAAGTTGGGAATTGTACTCTATTTCTCACAACTTCCTCAAATGATTCCTCTATAAATCAAATTGAGGGTAAATATTTCCCTGGAAAATAGAGGTGTATATGTTCCAAATCCTAATTAACCCAGAACGATGCAAGTTCTACAGTGCTGGCATTTAAATTTGTCCAGAAAGGCTATTTTTCCCATCAGAATCAGGTGCGATTCCTCAAGTTATAGATGGTGAGTGCTGGGATTGCCAGAAAATCTGCAAGCATTCACGAGAAATAGGAAATTAGGTGAGTGAATAATGATGTTAGTAAAAATTCTCGTTGGTATTTGTACATTAATTGTTCTTGCCTGTGTTGCCTTAGTAATTTTGCAAATGAAAAATCGTAGTGAAGTAAATCGGATTTGGCATTCTTTGGAAACTGAACCGACAATAACCAAGTTCACTCAGGATATGGTTGTTGAATTACCACCTCCAGTACAACGCTACTTTTTACACGCAATTACCCCCGGAACTCCCTTAGCTAATTCCGTGGAGTTGAAAATGGCAGGAAATTTTAAATTGGGTGATAAATGGTTGCCTATGAAAGCATCGGAAATACTCTCAACCAGAGGATTTGTTTGGAAAGCTGCGATCGGGCAACGTCTATCTAAATTTTTTGGTGCTGATTATTACACCAATGCTCAAGGTAGAGTACAATTCTCTCTCTGGGGTATTGTACCTGTTGCAAGCGATCGCAATCCCGATACTGTCCGTTCTTCTATTGGTAGACTCGCAGGAGAACTTATCTGGTTGCCCTCAGCTTTGTTACCGCCACAGGATACCCAAAAAGCTGTTAATTGGAAAGATGTTAGTTGGAAAGCCATTGATGACAATACTATCCAAGCAAATTTTCAAATTGACAATGAGCCTATTAGCTTAACTCTAGTTATTGACTCTAATGGAAAACCCCTGAAAATATCATTTCCGCGATGGGGAAACCAAACAGAAGATGGACAGCATACCTACATTCCTTTTGGTGGGGAAATTCTTGCTGAACGAGAGTTTGCAGGGTTTACAATTCCATCACAGTTAAGTTTGGGTTGGTGGTTTGGGAGCGATTCTCCGCAGGAGACGCTTTGCGATCGCTATGCTGAGTTTTTCCACGGTACTATTGAACAAGCAGAGTTTCATTAGGAATTGGCTAACTGTTACTAAAAGTAAACTTAATTTTGCTGAAAAACTAATAAAAGTAAAGTTTTTTGTCTAACTCAATTCACCTTGATGAAATAGTGCTAACTTAATAATTGAAGCTAATAAAAAGCTTCCCTGGCAGATAAAACAGTCAAGAAAAACAAGTTAAATCTAATTAAGGAGAAAAACTGTTGCATCATCTGTCTCGTAAACTGACAACAACACCCAACTCGAAAGCTTACATTTCCTCATGAGTGTAGTCCAGAGGGGGCAATGCAACTAAATATTATCTTTCACTGCGAGTGTGAAATTAATGCTATTAGTTCATCCCTACGTGGCAAAATCAATGAGAGGAAATAACTAGGCAAGTCGTAGCTTGGGTGTTGTTGTGTTTAGATTTAAAAAATTTGCATATCTCCTCGATTTACCCATCCCCACATCAATTTTGATGATAGATATTTAGGCGAACTACATATTATCAGGTGTTGGAGGATTTGTAGTATTTCTAAAGTTTGATTCCCTCACAATATCCTCAATATTTTTCCTTAATCTCAGAAAAATAACCCCAGCAATCTCAGCATGGAAGGCTTTTGCAAATGGATTTAATCGAATTAATGGAAATTGCGGAACAGGAACGCCAATCTGATAAACCCATTCAAATTCGCTGCTGTATTGCGGCTGGTTGTATCTCTGTGAACTCCCAAGCAGTGCAACAGCAACTTGAAGCAGCTGTCACAGGCTCTGGTTTGGAAAATGAAGTCCAAGTATCTGGAGTTGGTTGCATGGGTTTGTGTTGTCAAGCTCCATTAGTACGAGTTGATACACCATCAAATCCAGAAAATCCCAGTCAGCTTTATGAGAAAGTTGCCCCCGATAATGCAGCATCAATTATTACAGCACTTCAGGGGGGAGAGACAACAGTCCAACGTGGTGATTTAACACATCCATTTTTTACCAAACAATTTGCGATCGCCCTAGAAAATACTGGCAAAATCAATCCAGAGCGAATTCAAGCCTATATTGCCGCAGGTGGTTATCAAGGGCTTTTCCAGGTACTACGGGAAATGAATCCCAGTGCAGTCGTAGATACAATCACCCGTAGTGGGTTGCGGGGACGGGGTGGTGCTGGTTATCCGACAGGAGTCAAATGGGCTACCGTTGCCAAGGCTAAAGGGGAACGGAAATTTGTCATTTGCAACGCCGATGAAGGTGATCCCGGCGCATTCATGGACAGGAGCGTACTGGAAAGTGATCCCCACCGCGTCATCGAAGGAATGATAATTGCCGCCTATGCGATCGGTGCTAGCCAAGGTTATATTTACATCCGCGCCGAATATCCCTTAGCAACCCAGCGTTTGCAAATTGCCATTAGCCAAGCCCAACAACTTGGTTTATTAGGTAGTCACATTTTTGACTCACCCTTTGATTTCAGAATTGATATTCGTGTTGGTGCAGGGGCTTATGTTTGCGGCGAAGAAACATCTTTAATGGCATCGATTGAAGGTAAACGGGGCACACCTCGTCCCCGACCTCCCTATCCGGCGGAGAGTGGTTTGTGGGGATTTCCAACTTTAATTAATAATGTCGAAACCTTTGCTAATGTGCCTTGGATTATTCGTAATGGAGCGGATGTTTTTGCCAGTATTGGTACGGAAAAAAGTAAAGGCACAAAAGTATTTTCTTTGACAGGTAATATTCG
Organism: Calothrix sp. UHCC 0171; assembly: GCF_034931845.1. NCBI lineage: Bacteria > Bacillati > Cyanobacteriota > Cyanophyceae > Nostocales > Calotrichaceae > Calothrix > Calothrix sp. UHCC 0171. Next base: position 117,200 of record NZ_JAYGHN010000018.1, on the reverse strand, counting down.
CAACATGGGCTTAATTGAAGTGCCCATGGGAACTACCTTGCGGCAAATTGTCGAGGAAATGGGGGGAGGTGTAGCCAATGGGACAGCGAAAGCAGTGCAAACGGGTGGAGCTTCTGGGGGATGTATTCCGGCATCAGCCTTTGATACTCCCGTAGATTATGAATCCTTGACTGAACTTGGTTCCATGATGGGTTCCGGTGGCATGATTGTCATGGATGAAACTATCAATATGGTGGATATTGCCAAATTTTTTATGGAATTTTGCATGGATGAATCCTGCGGGAAATGTATTCCCTGTCGAGTGGGAACGGTACAATTGTATCAATTGTTGAGCAAGATTCGGGAAGGACAAGCGTCAATGCCTGATTTGGACTTGCTAGAAGAATTATCTGACATGGTGAAGTATACGAGTTTGTGTGGTTTGGGACAATCTGCACCCAATCCGGTGTTTAGCACTTTGCGATATTTTCGGGATGAGTATTTGGCATTGCTCCGTTCGTAAAAGGGCAAAAAAGTATGACATTTAACAGCATGGTTGCATTATTTATTGCCATGCTAATTCTGGCTGCTATTCCTAGTGTCAGTGTCTTGACTGTCTCCACCAGATCAGCAACATCTGGATTTATTCATGGTGTTTTCACAACCATAGGCATATTAGTTGGTGACATTTTTTTCATCATCATAGCCATTTGGGGCTTATCATTTCTAGCTGAAACAATGGGAAGTCTATTTGTCCTGAGCAAATACCTGGGTGGGATTTATTTAATTTTGCTGGGAATGGGACTATTTCGCTCAAAACCCAGGAATATAGAGATAGAGGAACTTGTGAAATCCTCTTTAGTATCAAGTTTTCTGGCAGGGCTTTTGATTACAATTGGGGATCAAAAAGCGACCTTATTTTACCTTGGTTTTTTCCCTGCTTTTATTGATATTGCTAAAATATCTTTTTTTGATACCATCATCATTATTGCAATTACAATAGTAGCCGTCGGTGGTGTCAAACTTGCTTATGCCTTTATGGCAGATAGAGCCAGATTACTGATTAGTTCTCAAATCACCAAAAAAATAAACACTGTCGCTGCTTGTGTCATGATTACGGTTGGATTATTTTTGTTGATCAAAGCTTAATTAAGTAGGGTCTGCTGAAAAACTCCACCAAGAAAATTGGGTTTTGAAATGAGAGGAGGGATAATGACATTCGGGCTGCTAGAAAGTCATTATCCCAGTTTTTCCTCCCTATTCAAATTTACAAAACACCTTTAGAGCTAGGAATTACCCCAACTCGTCGAGGATCAATTGCGATCGCCATTTGAGTTGCCCGTGCAAAAGCCTTAAATGTGGCTTCAATAATGTGGTGAGAATTAATACCATCTAGTTGCCGGATATGTAATGTCATTTGGCTATGATTCACAAGAGCCACAAAAAACTCTCGCACCAACTGAGTATCATATGTACCAACTCGCTGCGTGGGAATATTAAGACCATAACTCAAGTGCGGACGACCAGAAAAATCCAAAGCTACTTGAACCAAAGCTTCATCCAGGGGTGCGAGAAAGTTACCAAAACGAACAATCCCTTTTTTGTCGCCCAATGCTTTGTAGAGTGCTTGTCCTAAAGTAATACCGACATCTTCATTCGTGTGATGGTCATCGATATGTAAATCACCAGTGGCGCGGACATCCAAATCAATTAACCCGTGGGAAGAAATTTGGTGCAGCATATGGTCGAGAAAGGGGATACCAGTAGCTGCATGACAAACTCCGCTTCCGTCCAAATTAATGGTCACTTGTACGTCAGTTTCTCCAGTCGTACGACTTACCGATGCCATACGTGTGGGAAAACTAGATGTTTGGGGATGAGAAGAAAGGCTTTGCATAATTAATTGGCAAGTGGGAGGTGGGGGAGTAGAAGAGGTGAGAAGAGGAAAATCAGATATTTTTCCTACGTTCGCCAGGTTATATCTTTATATTTCTATAATTTTTATATTTCTATATCTCCCCTTTCCCCAAAATTTTGATTACATTCCCATGATTTCATATCCAGCATCAACATACAGCACTTGTCCAGTAATACCGCTAGATAAGTCGCTGCACAAAAATGCTGCGGTGTTACCAACTTCGGTTTGGGTAACGGTGCGACGTAGAGGAGCCACTTGTTCAACATGGTGAATCATGTCTAAAATCCCACCGACAGCACTCGACGCTAAGGTACGGATGGGACCAGCTGAGATAGCATTGACGCGGATATTATTTTGTCCGAGTTCCGAAGCAAGATAGCGAACACTACATTCGAGTCCAGCTTTAGCAACACCCATCACATTATAATTGGGGATGGCACGTACACCACCCAGATAGCTGAGGGTGACAATACTTCCACCGGCAGTCATTAATGGTTTGGCTGCGCCCGCTAACTGGATGAGGGAATATGTACTAATTTCTAGTGCTGTACGAAAACCCGATCGCGATGTTTGACTAAAATCGCCACTCAAGTCATCTTTACTAGCAAAAGCTAGGCAGTGAATCAGTATATCTAGCTTCTCCCATTTTTCACTAATTGTGGCAAACGTTGATTGAATTTGCTCTTCGTCTTGGACATTACAAGGAAGAAATAAACTAGGGTTTAGAGGTGCAACGAGTTCAGCAACTTTTTTCTCCATTTTGCCTTTGTCGTCGGGAAGGTAAGTAATTCCTAAATTTGCTCCGGCTTGATGTAATTGTTGGGCAATTCCCCAAGCGATCGAGCGGTTGTTGGCAATCCCTGTAACAAGGGCATTTTTTCCAGTTAGGTCTAGCATATGTATTCTTCAAGCAACAAAGCCACGTTACGCATAGGTGTTCTCACCTTGGAGATACGACGCTAAAAACGAACGCATTCCTTAGAGCATACTCGAATCTGAGGTATAGTTTGTCTTTATTTCATTCCTAATTTTTCTACCTAATCTGATTCTCAAGCCAGCGCCAATCGGTAATTATAGATAAATTAGGCATTATCTTAATATATGGGGATCAAAAATTCTTGGAGTTACAAGAGAGTAACTGACTTTTCCCTTGAACACTGAGTATTTAGCCTTGCTCATAAAGCATTTCTCTGACCTAGCAATAAACTCAATAGCAGATAAGTAAAAGTCTTTTCAGCAGAATCGCAGTCAGGATTCAGCTTTTGTAAACTCTAAACTAATCAGTATCTAAGTATTTAAGCTTGTCCTAATTACCCTGATAAAAGGTATAGTTTTTTATTATTTGGATTGGACTTGTCACTGATTTTTTCTGATGTGTCTTTTTTACCCCACAAACAACAAATTATTGAGACCGAATCACCAATACCTAATGACCAATTCAAAAACTACTTATTTCTTAAGATATTTTTTGGCGATCGGGGTTTTTTCTTAATAAAAGCTTCGCATAAGAGTTTTTGTAAATAGATATCAAAAAGTAGTAGCGATAAAGATCAAAAATTATGTATCATGGTGAACAAATAAACTTTGTAAAGCTTGATATAGCGAGGTTGAGTATAGGAAAGTACAAAAAGGTTGACAATGTAATATTGATTTTTCAAGTGTATTCTTAGGTAATCTGTTTTAATTTTCTGGCATTGGGTAGGGGAAGGGAGATGATCGTGACACAAGATAAAGCCCTAGCAAATGTTTTTCGTCAGATGGCGACCGGAGCGTTTCCACCTGTCGTGGAAACGTTTGAACGTAATAAGACCATCTTTTTTCCCGGCGATCCTGCTGAAAGAGTTTATTTTCTTCTCAAAGGCGCAGTAAAGCTCTCCAGGGTGTACGAAGCGGGAGAAGAAATAACGGTGGCACTACTACGGGAAAATAGTGTATTTGGCGTTTTATCCTTATTAACAGGAAATAAGTCGGACAGGTTTTACCACGCGGTTGCATTTACCCCTGTGGAGTTGCTGTCTGCACCCATTGAACAAGTCGAGCAAGCGCTAAAGGAAAATCCAGAATTGTCGATGTTGATGCTGCGGGGTCTTTCTTCGCGGATATTACAAACAGAGATGATGATTGAAACGCTAGCTCACCGCGATATGGGTTCAAGGTTAGTAAGCTTTTTATTAATTCTTTGCCGCGATTTTGGCGTTCCTTGTGCGGATGGCATCACCATTGATTTGAAACTATCGCATCAAGCCATCGCTGAGGCTATTGGTTCAACTCGTGTCACCGTGACTCGCTTGTTGGGTGACTTGCGCGAAAAGAAGATGATTTCAATCCACAAGAAAAAAATCACTGTCCACAAGCCTGTCACCTTAAGTCGCCAATTTACTTAAGCCAATCAACTTAAGCTAATTAACTTAAACCAATTAACTTAAGCCAATCAACTTAAGCCAGTTTGTGGAGAATTAGCCGGGGGAATTGAGGTGGTAAATGTTTGTATTCAATTGTCAGGCGGCTATAAGCTAGCATTAGTTAGCCAAATCCCATCTGATTTGCTTTATATAAATCCCATCAACACTGGAGGTAAATCTCTAAATTGAGTACATTCGGATATTGCCCATCTCTAATCCCCCACACAACTGGTTTAGAAGTATTAGGCTGTATCTGGAAACGTTTCGGTAGGCAACGATGACCACCGCGTACATCCTGATTACAGCAATTCTGATTTTGGGAGGCTTTATTGCCACCGTAGGCGATCGCATCGGCACACGGGTTGGCAAAAAGCGACTCTCACTTTTTAACCTGCGTCCCAAAAATACGGCAGTTGTCATCACAATTTTGACGGGTATTGGGATTTCGGCATCAACGTTAGGTATTTTGTTTCTCGCCGATGATGGATTACGAAAAGGTGTATTTGAGTTGGAAAATATCCAAAAGGATTTACGTCGCAAGCGCGAACAACTCAAAGGAGCCGAAAATCAAATCAATCTGGTGACGGGGGAACTCAACGAAGCCAAAACTCAACAAGCCGAAGCCCAAAAGCGCTTGGAGGAAACTAACAAAAACCTCCAAGATGTCAACAAAAAGCAAAAAGAAACCCAAACTGCCCTCAACCGCACAATTGATCTACAAGCGAAAACCCAAAATCAACTGCGGGGGACACAGTCGCGACTTGGGCAAGTTGTTGCCCAGTACCAACAAGCCATATCTCAGTTGCAGAGCGTCTACGACGAACGTAACAAGCTGCAACAGGAGATAGCACTGCAAAAAGCAGAAAGTCAGCGACTTTTTAATGTGGCTAAGGCAACCATCGACGAAGCCAAAAACGCCATTCAGAAACGCGATCGCGAATTGCAAAAGCGTCAAGATGCCATTGAATCTCGCGATCGTAAAATTACCCAGCTCGATGAATTGATTCAAAAGCGTAATGTTGAAATTACCGCACGCGAACAAATCATTGCCCAGCGCGAATCACGTTTGAAGGAACTTGAAACCCAACAAGGCTACCTCGAACAAGAAGTTACCCGGCTAGAAAAATACTACCAATCTTTCCGTGACCTGCGTTTAGGGAAATTGGCATTAGTAAGGGGACAGTTGATTGCCTCGGCAGTGGTGAGTGTTCAAAAACCAGAAGGAGCGCGTCAAGCGGCAGTGCAATTGCTCAAAGAAGCTAATTTGAATGCAGTCGCCCGATTAACTGAACCAGGTAGCAATCTACCCCCGGATTTCCAAATTTTGCAAGTCTCTCCAGAACGGATTCTGCAACTCAGTAAACAAATTAGCGATGGTCGTCAGTACGTCGTCCGTGTCTTTTCTGCGGGAAATTACGTACGTGGAGAAAAACCCATTGAATTTTTTACAGATGCTTCTGTAAATCAAATTGTATTTAAGAGTGGTGAAATTTTAGCTGCAACCAATGCAGACTCAAAGACAATGACTGTATCTCAGTTGCGACAAAGGCTCGATTTATTAATTTCTGCTTCCCAATTTCGCGCCCGCAATGCAGGTATTTTAGATGATATTCAAATTGATAGTACATTTCTCAGGTTTTTGTCCCAATTGCAGCAGTACGGACAGCCTGTAGAAATAAAAGCGATCGCCGCAGAGGATACATTTACAGCTGGACCATTAAGACTCAAATTTATTGCTATTCAAAACGGTCAAGTTATTTTTGGCACATAGGTTGTTATATCGCTGTAATCAAAATCTTTGAAAATCTTTCTCAGAGCAGAAGTAAAGATGTAAGCATTAAATAACTATTGATCTAAATCAAATAATTATTTTAGATTCTCTAATTCCTATTTCCCAATCTTTAAATTTGAAATTTATGGCATCAGAACAACAATTTTCGCTGACACAACCAATGATTCTAGGATTCGATCCCGGTAAAGATAAATGTGGTGTTGCGGTAATGGGACTAGACCGGCAGTTATGCTACCACGAAGTTGTGTCCTCAGAAGCAGCCATAGGTGTAATTCAAAATCTCCGCGAAAAGTACCCTATTACCCTGTTGGTTATGGGTGATCAAACAACTTCAAAACGTTGGAAAAAAGACCTACAATCGCAACTAGGCGAACAATTTAACATTATTCCAGTTGACGAGCGTTACACTACTTTAGAAGCACGCGATCGCTATTGGCAAATGTTTCCACCCACAGGACTAAATAAGATTTTACCCCCAGGAATGCGCCAACCTCCACGCCCCATTGATGATATTGTCGCTATTTTGCTCATTGAGAGGTATTTGGCTCGATTGACAGGGAAAAATGCTGAGTAATTAGTAATTATTGAGTGACTGGAGTTGGTTTTGTCAGCATTTTTCCTCTACCCTTGTACCGAGCAGTATGGGGTAATACCAATTCGCAATTCGCAATTCGCAATTCGCAATTCGCAATTCGCAATTCGCAATTCGCAATTCGCAATTCGCAATTCGCAATTCGCAATTCGCAATTCGCAATTCGCAATTCGCAATT
>NZ_JAYGHN010000018.1:0-110314 GCF_034931845.1 Calothrix sp. UHCC 0171 | reverse complement strand
GCAATTCGCAATTCGCAATTCGCAATTCGCAATTCGCAATTCGCAATTCGCAATTCGCAATTCGCAATTCGCAATTCGCAATTCGCAATTCGCAATTCGCAATTCGCAATTCGCAATTAAAAAACTTAGATGCAGCAAAGCTTTCAGGATTTACATCTGTATCAGAGTTTTCGTGAAATGGGGTAAGTTCTACAAATCAATCAACTATACGTTTGCTGTTGGACGACTGGCGACTGGTGAATAATATTTGTCAGTGTCTTGTGTTGGTGTCAGTATGTCACTGCCTGTAATTAATCTTGCACCTCGATTGCGGGTAAAGTAACTCCACGCCCACTGCACCATGACTATGAGCTTATTATCAAACTCAATTAAGAAGTAGATGTGAATAAACAACCAAGTAAACCAAGCTAAGAAACCTTTGAGTTTGACAAAACCCAAATCGACAACCGCAAAATTTTGTCCGATAACTGCTAAACTACCACGGTCAATATATCGAAATTGCGGTAATTTTCTCCCTTTGAGACGCGCTTTAATCAACGCAGCCACATATTCACCTTCTTGCATAGCCACAGGGGCAACACCAGGTAATGGTTTACCATTTTGGTGGGAGAAATGTGCTAAGTCGCCAATTACAAAAATATTCGGATAGCCATTTACACTTAAATCTGGCTCAACTACTACTCTACCAGCCCGATCGCACTCAACGTCGGTAGCTTCTGCAAGCATTTTACCCAAAGGTGATGCTTTAACTCCTGCTGCCCATAATACGGTGTGGGCAGGAATTTGTTCGACTCTATCGCCTTGTTTAATAGTGACAATATCATTCTCAATATTCGTCACCAAAGTATTAGTTTGTACTGTTACACCCAAACGTCTTAATGAAGCAGCCGCTTCTTGAGATAATTCCGGTGCAAAGGGTGGTAAAACCCTGTCTAAACCTTCCAACAATAAAATCTGCGCTTCCGAAGTATCAATATTGCGGAAATCATCCTTGATTGTATGGTAAGCAATTTCTGCGATCGCTCCCGCTAATTCTACCCCTGTTGGACCCCCACCCACCACCACAAAAGTCATCCAAGCACGACGCTTTTGGGGATTGGTTTCTTTTTCTGCGGCTTCAAATGCACTAAAAATCCGCCGACGCATTTCAATTGCATCTTCAACTGTCTTCAATCCAGGCGCATGTTCTTCCCACTCATCTTTTCCAAAATATGAATGTTTTGCCCCTGTCGCCAAAATCAAGGAATCATAGGGAATTATCTCGTCACCCATGAAAACTTTTTGCGCTTGGGGATCGATATTATTTACTTCACCTAATAAAACTGTAGTATTTTTACTTTTACTCAATACCGATCGCAATGGTGAAGAAATATCCGCCGGAGAAACTGTACCTGTCGCCACTTGGTACAGCAGGGGTTGAAAAAGGTGAAAATTACGCTTGTCGATGAGGGTAACGTTTACATTTGCATTACTCAGGGCTTTCGCTGCATATAGCCCCCCAAAGCCACCACCGACAATGACGACATTGTGAGGTGGCTGATTATCAACTGCATTTACCATAAGATGTCGTTCCTTAGCTTGACATTGCTGTCACTATTCTTAACAAATTTTTACCAAAATGCGATGGGAGTTTTTGTCTATATTTGACAATTTATTTTTCCCCAGAAGTATCTATTTGTACGTATTTTATGTAAATCAAGTTACGTCTTAAAGATTTACTACGGTTGACAATTACAGTATATGTAGCACTCTAATAGCTGTCTTGGTAAATTAAGAATCATTTTAGCTGGAACAGCAATTATCCATAGACCTATCGAGGGGAAAGTCAAGACTGTAACCATATCTAAAAATTGTTCCAATCAATACTTTGCAGCTATTCTGTTTGACGATGGCAAAGACAAACCAGAATCAAGCACAGACGGTAAGGCAATAGGTATTGATTTGGGGCTAACTCATTTCGCTGTTACCAGTCAAGGGTCAAAGTTTGATAATCCGAGAATACTGAACAAGCATGAGAAGAATTTAAAACTCAAACAACAGCAATTATCTAGGAAGCAGAAAGGTTCTAATAACCGTACCAAAGCTAGAAAGAAGGTTGCTAGAGTTCATAGAAAAATAGCTAACTGCCGTGAAGATTTTCTACACAAGCTATCGCGTAGGATAGTTAACGAAAACCAAGTTATCGTGCTTGAAAATCTCAATGTTAAAGGCATGATGCATAATCATTGTTTGGCTAAATCCATTCATCAAGTAGGATGGGGAATGTTTTGCACAATGCTTAAATATAAGGCAGAAATGGAAGGAAAAATTTATCAAGAAGTTGATAGATTTTTCCCTAGTTCAAAAACCTGTCATGTGTGCTTAAACCAAGTTGGTAGCCTACCTCTTGATATAAGATTTTGGACTTGTGAAAACTGCCATACAAAACATGATCGGGATGTAAACGCAGCTATTAACCTCAGAGATGAGGGACTACGAATTTTGACATGCCAGTCGCCACCCTGCGGGAAACCCGCCCACGGCGCTGGCTCCTCTGGAACGGGGGATAAAGCCTGTTGCCCAGATGTAAGTCGGAGTAAGGGAGGACGCAAGAAATCCACTACTGCGCTTTCTGTTGGACAGGAAGCCTACCGTGTACGCGAAGCGTCACTGTAGGTAGTTCACATAGGAGTCAGAAATTGAGCAGTAGTTTTACCAATTTTCCAAAAGAAAGTCACAGATGGTGACGTGGGGAGATGGGAAATTATCAAAAAATGAGAATTGTCATCGCCAAAGCCAGATTTCGAGTTGAAATCTGGCTCTTAATTTTGGGAAATATTTTTGAGATAGTTTGTTGATTTATAACTAGATGGAATAATAAAGTGGGAATGATTTCGCATCCTTTGGTTTCACATAAACCTTTTGCTGCGGTTCTAGATTCAATTCATCAAAGCGATCGCGTGATAAATGCGCTGTCATCACCTGTCCATCTTCTAATGTCAATTCTACTTGAATTTCCCAACCTAAATGGATTAATCGACTCACCCTTGCAGGTACAGTTGTACCATTAGCAACAGTATCAACAATGATGTCTTGTGGACGCAAAAACATTTCTGGATTTGCTGAATCAAATCCATTATTTTGGAAAATATGTGACGAGCTAGGTAGCACATTCACTGGACCAATAAAACTCATTACAAATGCTGAAGCTGGGTGATCGTAAATTTCCGCAGGTGTGCCCACTTGCTCGACACAGCCTTTATTCATGACTACAATCTCATCCGAAACTTCCATCGCTTCTTCTTGGTCGTGGGTGACAAAAACTGTAGTAACATGTACCTCATCATGTAATCTACGCAACCAAGCTCGTAAATCTTTGCGAACTCTGGCATCCAGTGCGCCAAATGGTTCATCTAATAGCAACACATTTGGTTCTACTGCTAAAGCCCTGGCTAAAGCTACCCTTTGTCTTTGTCCACCCGAAAGCTGTGAAGGGTATCTATTTCCCAGTCCACTTAATTGCACTAATTCCAGCAATTCTTCGACTTTATTTTTGACTTTGGCTTTTGGAGCTTTACGAATCTCCAAACCAAAAGCAATATTTTGTCTGACTGTCAAATGCTTGAACAAAGCATAATGTTGAAATACAAACCCAATATTCCGTTCCTGTACACTTTGGTATGTCGCATCCTTACCAGTCAGGAGAATTCTACCGCTATCGGGTAATTCCAACCCGGAAATTAACCGCAGCAAAGTAGATTTCCCCGAGCCCGATGGTCCTAATAAAGCCACCAAAGAACCGCTTTCTATCTCTAAACTGACATTATTAACTGCTTGAAAAGTTCCAAACTGCTTTGATACGTTCTCTACTACTATGCCCACGGTTAATCACCTTCACAGCTAATCTACGGTTTGTTAGTCGGAATACCGTGTTTTATATATACCACATAACGTAGTCATAGATACGTTAGATTTAGTTTTATTAAATTCCTCATCTGCAATTACCTGGAAATGAAGGGGAAATATGCCAAAAGTAACTAATTGGACATTAACATTGTGGACAAAATTATGGACAAATCATCACAGGGACAAAAGATTTGTTAAAACTCCATACTCTACGTCCCATACCCCATTGCTTATTGCAAGAAACATCAAGCATTGATAAAGCGTCTATAGTTGCGGAAGGTGCAACTCATTTATGAGCCACAAGCTATAAGATTGCTGGGAATGTTATGTACATAGCCAACATTCCCGAATATGTCATGGGTGCCTGGATATACTACTAGAAGTTACTAGAATAAAAACCAAAAGAATTCTTAAATCCCTTATGTTCCCCTCTCATAAAATTTCCTCAAGTTTGATACGTCGTTTCGGTTTAGGCTTATTTTTACCTGCTGTGGTTGCTGGTGTCATTTCCCCCAACCGCCTCCAACCAGCTACAGCCCAAACAGTTCAACGCAGTCCAATTCAGATTACAGCAGATATTCAAGAATATGATGCCAAATCCCAGGTGGCGATCGCGCGGGGAAATGTGCAAATGCTTTATAATGCTCGCGGTATCAAAGCAACGGCAGCCCAAGCTCAATTTTTTAACCGTGAACGCCAAATTGTTTTAAGTGGCAATGTCTATATTTTGCAACAAAGCGGTAACAGTATTCGTGGCGAACGAGTTATATATTTGATTGACTCTGGCAGATTTGTCGCTCAACCTCAAAGTGGTCGCCAAGTCGAATCAATTTATATTATTGAAGAGAATAATAACACCGCAACTGCACCAGCACCGAAAACACCTGCATTAAAACGTAAGTAAGTTTGAGTGGGGAGCGATGTGTACTGAGTGCCCTGGATGCTGAGTCTGGTAAAAACAGGGATAATAACTGAGAACTTCCGTTAATTTCTATGATTCCCAACTCAGCACTCAATACTCAGCCCTACAAATATTAATGAGGTGCAAATTGTGAGAATTGTCCTAGAGAATATTCATAAGTCTTATGGCAAACGAACTATTGTTAATCGCGTCAACATCTCGGTTGCCCAAGGTGAGGTAGTTGGGTTATTAGGACCTAATGGAGCTGGTAAAACCACAACATTTTATATTGCGACTGGCTTAGAAAAACCCAATCAGGGTCGAGTCTGGCTCGATAATATGGATATTACTACCCTACCAATGCACAAACGGGCGCGGTTGGGAATCGGTTATTTAGCGCAGGAAGCCAGTGTTTTTCGTCAATTGTCGGTACGCGATAATATTTTACTTGTGTTAGAGCAAACTAATGTTCCGCGTTGGGAATGGCAAATGCGGATGGATACATTGCTGCGGGAATTTCGATTAGATAAAGTTGCCAATAGTAAAGGAATCCAACTTTCTGGTGGTGAACGACGGAGAACAGAGTTAGCCCGTGCTTTAGCTGCGGGATGCGAGGGACCAAAATTTTTATTACTGGATGAACCATTTGCGGGGGTTGATCCGATCGCAGTTTCGGAGATTCAAGAAATTGTCGCCAAATTACGCGATCGGAATATGGGTATTCTCATTACCGATCATAATGTTCGTGAAACCCTTGCGATTACTGATCGTGCTTACATCATGCGCGAAGGGCAAATCCTTGCTTCTGGCACATCTGAAGAACTGTATAACAATCCTCTTGTCAGACAATATTATTTGGGTGATAATTTTCAAGCTTAATTTGCCCAAACTAAAATTTGATAATCGCGATCGGTCTTTGCGTGTTTCCACTTGGGAATATTTTATAGCCTGAGAATATCGGAAATTTGCACAATTTATTAAAATCAGAACGTAAAATTGAAATTAGGCTTGCTGCTTTACGTATATTACTTTTAATCATTTTTATACAAACCAATTTATACAAATCAAAATCAATTATTGTTTAAAGCTCTCTCCTTTACCCCTAATTTTTTCTCTATCTATCCTGGGTTGCAAGTTTTCTTAATCAGTTACATATGATGGCATCAAAAAAGCTCAAATCCTTTTACACTTTAGGCTCGCTCATCCCGTTCTCAACAATGGATCGGTATCTGATTAGCCAACTAATCCCACCCTTTTTATTTGGGGTCGGACTTTTTTCATCAATTAGTGTAACAGTTGATGCGGCATTTGATTTAATGAGAAAAATCGTCGAATCTGGTTTACCAGCAAGCACTGCGGCACAGGTTTTCTTGTTAAGAATGCCGGAATTTATTGTTTTAGCTTTTCCAATGTCAATACTTCTAGCGACATTGATGACTTACAGTCGTCTTTCTAGTGAAAGTGAATTAGTTGCTTTACGGGGATGCGGTGTAAGTGTTTATCGAATTGCAATTACTGCTGTGTTGATGAGTTTTCTTGTCACAATACTTGCATTTGTATTTAACGATCAAGTTGCTCCTGCCGCCAAATACCAATCAACTCAAATTCTCGAACAAGCATTAAAATCTGATAAGCCTTCTTTCAAACAAGAAAATATTTTTTATCCTGAATATAAAACTCTGAGAACCAAAGAGAATGGGAAGGAGAAGAAAGAAAAAATACTTTCCCGCTTATTTTACGCTGATAAATTTGATGGGAAAAGAATGAAAGGTTTGACTATTATCGACCGTTCTACAGAAGGTTTAAATCAAATTGTGGTTTCCGAATCTGGCGAGTGGAATGCCAAGGAAAATATTTGGGATTTTTATAACGGGACTAGTTATCTTGTAGGTGCTGACCGTTCTTATAACAACATTTTTCGCTTTGAACATCAAAAAGTTGAATTACCTCGTACACCATTAAGTTTGGCAGAACAAAGTCGAGACTATGGAGAAATGAATATTGCTCAAGCACTCGAACAATTGGAGTTAGAAAGATTAGCGGGTGACGAACAAAAAATTCGCAAACTCAAAGTCCGAATCCAGCAAAAGTTTTCAGTTCCTTTTGTTTGTGTTGTATTTGGTTTAGTTGGTTCGGCAATGGGAACTATACCCCAACGTACAGGTAGAGGTACAAGTTTTGGGGTTAGTGTCATGATTATTTTTACCTTTTATTTATTTTCATCAATTGCTAGTGCGTTGGGAATTGCTGGTGTTCTCTCACCATTTTTAGCTGCGTGGCTACCTAATTTTGTCGGTATTGCAATTGGTATCTTTTTATTGATGCGAGTGGCACAAAGATAAATATTTAGGCTCAAACATTATGCTCAAGATATTTAGGGCTTGATGAATCGGTAAATTTATTGCTGAAGCAATGATCTAATTGGGTGGTTTTCCACCCGAATCACTACTAACTAATCGCTGTGTATATAATTGTCATAGGACGAAATGACAGAGAATATAGTATTCATATCTAAACAGGCTTCCTATCTTGCTTTTTTGTTTGCCAAGAATATATGTATGCCAGTTACATGAGTCCTGAAAACTTTAGTTATTCTAAAACACGAATTAGAGCTAGTTCAATTTGATTTTCGCTTGTCTCAGTAATTTTGATCTCAACATCAGGTCCAAAATATTTAGTCATTTTTTCCTGTTTTGCTTGCCAAGCCGCAAGTGGTACAAATGGTGAATCAAATTCCACTATTAAAGTATAGGCATTATTTGTTTCCGTTTCCCGTAAACCTGTAGCAATGGGCATTTCATCTTCAGAGGAACTTAATTGCAGATATTTAAAAGCTTGATCGAGATGAGCTTCTTGTCCGTAACAATAGCGAGTAATATCTTTACGGATTTTATTTTGAGTCACAGTTGCTTGTGTCTCGCGCAGTTTGAGGATCTCTGGGGTAGTTACTTGGCTAAAGGGTACAGGTTCGAGTTCGCTAGCTTTGAGTGCTAAACCCCCTAAAAGCAGAGGAATTCCGTAAAAGAAACCAGCGAGATTGAGTGTCGCGTTATCAGTAGCATAGGCAACAAAGCCAATGATTGTTAATATGCCACCTACAGTTAAACCCAGGACAGACAAGCGAATTTTGCCGAACATAGTAATGAGGTATGTAATGAATGATGAAATCTGAGGATTTCAGTGTTACTATCATCGACTATTGTTCGTCACTTAGGAAGGGGAAGGGGATAAGGAGATTGACTACCTCTGCTGCCAAAAGTTGCTGGGAAATCAAGGGTAGGTATAAAACCATGCTTGATTTATTCTGTATTCTCTCTTCTTGTTTATGAGTTAATTTTAAATTGATGATTATTTAAAGGTTGTAAAAATTTATGGATGTACAAACTATCAAAGAACGTGTTGCTGAAGTTCAAAGTAAACGAGATTATTTACTCAGGCTCTTAGAACAACCAAACTTAGGTACTTTGAGAATAGATGTCAATCAAGCTCTAGAAGAAATGGATGAATTAATTGATGAATATAGACGCACCTTTGGAGAAACGGAGAGCTAAAACTTTGGTTAAGTAAAGTAAAGGCTACATACTACGGAAAATACGTCGGTGTTTAGGGTATTTTTAACCGGCACTGACGTTATCATCGTAATTGATCGTTTTCTCAAGTACCCTGAATTTAATTAATCGCACATTTACCGTGCAATTTAGTGGCAAATTTGCAGTAGTTTTAACCGCTTATTGGGTGATTCTACTGCCTAATTGTCGTACTAAGGCAACTAGTTCTTTTGTCGGCACATCTTTTTTACAAAATACATCCCAATTTCCAGGTTGTGTGGCATCCTTGCCATTTGCGTCTTCGACTGATGAGTAGGCGATGATTTGGGTCTCCGGCGCGATCGCTTTGATTCGATCTGATGCCGTCCAACCATCCATGACTGGCATTTGCAAATCTAGGACAATAACATCGGGTTGGTGACGTTTGACTAAATCGACTGCTTCTTGACCGTTAGTAGCTAAACCAACAACTTGTATATTTTGTTGGCAAGAAAGTGCTAATTGTAAGGTCAAACGAGTAAGTTCGTGGTCGTCAACCACTAGAACCCTCAAGGTAGAAGACTTACAGGACAACATTAACATCCAAATAAAAACAAACGATGAATAATAACTTTTATAGTTTAGAAGAATACCCTATTAAACTGACTCTATCCTATGGTTGAATAAATTGCATGTAATCCATACAAATTTAGAAATAAAACCGCCAAAAATTTGATAATGATTGATGGAATACAGAATAGAGGCTGAATTTTCTCCTCTCTATCCTGGATTCCAAATTTTACTTCAGAGTTTTTGGTCGATCAATTTAAATTCCTGAGGTTTGCATAGCTTTTCGAGGTTCGATCGCATTGGAGCCAGCACCAACCGAAGCTAATGCCATGTTCATCAGGGCTTTTTGCGAACTGGATTCAGGACAATCTTCACCAGGGCGGCGTTGAACATAACTACCATTAGCTTGTAATTCCCAGGCTTGGCGATTGTCGGCTAACATGATGCCTAAAACTTCTTGCAAATCTTTGGCGATATCTGGGTCTAAAATTGGGACGATCGCCTCAACACGACGGTCTAAATTTCGGGGCATCCAATCGGCACTACCAATAAATATTTCTTCCTGTCCTTTGTTATGAAAGTAAAAGATGCGGGAATGCTCTAAAAAGCGACCGATAATACTAATCACACGGATATTGTCGCTGATATCTGGGAGTCCCGGACGCAAGCAACAAACCCCACGTATAATTAAATCGATTTGGACTCCAGCACGGGAAGCTTCGTATAAACTGGCGATAATTTCTGGGTCAACTAAGGAGTTCATCTTGGCAACAATACGCCCAGATGAGCCATTTTGAGCGTTTTCGATTTCACGACGAATCAATCCCAGGAAGCGATCGCGCATGTTGACTGGGGCGACTAATAACTGTCGGTAGGACTTTTGCCGCGAGTATCCGGTTAAGTAATTATATAAATCAGTTAAGTCGGCTCCCAATTCATCTCGACAGCTAAATAAACCAAAATCCGTATACAAACGTGCTGTTTTTGGATTGTAATTGCCTGTACCGATATGGACATAACGCCGAATCCGGTCTTTTTCTCGCCGCACCACCAAAACTGTTTTACAGTGGGTTTTTAATCCGACTAAACCGTAAACAACATGTACACCAACGCTTTCTAATCTGCGTGCCCAGTATATATTATTTTCTTCATCAAAACGGGCTTTGAGTTCCACCAATACCGACACCTGTTTGCCATTTTCGGCGGCTGCAATTAAAGCATTGACGATTGGTGAATCTCCAGAGGTGCGATACAGCGTCATTTTGATGGCTAAGACATCGGGATCATGGGCGGCATGAGTAATAAATTTAACAACCGATGCTGTGAATGATTGGTAGGGATGATGTAGAAGTAAATCGCGATCGCGGATGACAGCAAAGAAGTCTTTACCCTCTTCTATCTCCATCAGTTGGGAGTTGACGATTGGTTCGCGAACTCTCTGTAATCTGGGAGGTACTACCGATTGCCAGGGACGGTCTTTCAAGTCCGGCGATGGCAGTGACATAAAATACATTAAGTCACGTAAGCCCAGTAAACCATCGACTTCATAAACATCATGATCTGTTAATTCTAAATCTTGCAGTAAACGCGATCGCACGGGTTCGGGGGTTTGTGGATTAATTTCTAAGCGGACTGGAGTGCCACCGACGCGACGTTTGCGTAGTTCCTGTTCGATAGCAATTAATAAGTCATCGGCTTCGTCCTCTTCAAGCGCTAAATCAGCATCACGGGTAATGCGGAAAGTGTGGTATTCCTGAATATTCATCCCTGGAAATAGGGATTCGAGGTTGTGGGCAATGGCTTGTTCTAGGGGAATACCAGTCCAAACGGCAGGTTTGCTGTTATTTTGAACACCTAATTCTGGTGGTAAAGGTAGAAATCTTGGTAGTACCTTGGGGACTTTCACCCTGGCAAAAAATTCTTCTTCGGTTTCGGGGTTTTTGACTAACACCGCCAAATTTAAACTGAGATTAGAGATATAGGGGAAAGGGTGACTAGGGTCAACTGCTAAAGGAGTGATTACAGGAAAAATTTGTTCTTGAAAATAATTATCGAGATAATTGCGTTGATTTTGATTTAACTCGATGTAGTCGAGAATGTAGACACGATTGCTAGCGAGTTGCGATCGCAAAATTTTCTGAAAATGTTGATGCTGCTGAATCACCAAAGGGCGTAATGAAAAGCTGATATCATCAAGCTGTTGTGATGGTGTACGTCCATCAAAAGCCAGTTGAGTCACCTTTGCTTCAACCTGTTGTTTAAGTGCAGCTATCCGCACCATAAAAAACTCATCCAAATTGGAACTAAAAATCCCCATAAATTTGAGGCGCTCCAATAGAGGGGTACGCGGATCCATGGCTTCATGCAATACCCGGTTATTAAATTCCAACCAGCTGAGTTCGCGGTTGAGATAATATTGGGGGTCTTGGAAATCTAGGCGGTCGGGGTTTTTTTTGGGTTTTGCCATGATGCACTTACTTGATGTTTAAGACAAGGAGGATAAGGGAGACAAAGAAAGAGAGATAATGAGAAATGGGTAAAAATAATTAAGATTGAGAACCAACAAGCTAATATTTAGGACTATGAATCATAATCCCACTAATAAGCTTATTATATGGGCTAGAAAGTATTATCCCTGCTTCAATCTTTATGTAAATGCATTTAATCGGAAACTTGATTTATAAGACCTACACATAAACAATTTAATTTCGTCATTGCCAATAATTTATGTGTAGTTGGATATATAGCTTTGGTGTCACCACAGGCTAATTATTAGCGGCGATTAGTAATCCTACTCACTTGATTTTTTGTTGCATTTATATTAGTAGTCCTAGCTGCATCAATAGCTAGATAACCGTCATGAACTGCGTACACCAGTATGACGGCTAAAAAGGATTATTCTCCTTTTCTATTTACCCGATCTTCAAATGAGGTAACTATGATTAAAGTCTGACTTAAAAGAGTCATTAGTCATTTATTATTCCTCGCGTCCCCACGCCCCCGCGTCCCCACGCCCCCGCGTCCCCACGCCCCCGCGTCCCCACGCCCCCCCGCTCCCCGCGTCCCCACGTCCCCACGTCCCCACGTCCCCGCTCCCCGCGTCCCCACGCCCCCGCGTCCCTGAGTCTCTACATCTGGCTGAATGAGAAGTATTCATCAAGCTATCTACGGATGTACAGTTTCAGCCACTAAAACGGGTTGATTTCGATATTTTGCTTCCAGTTGTCTACTGACATCTGGATTCCAGTTAAGATTGTATGTTTGCTCGATTTCACTGGTAACAAACGGACGAATTTCACCAACTACAGCAACCGTCTGACCTTTGTTAATGGCGACTTTCGGCGATGATGTCAGCAAAACTGGTAAATTGCGATCGCGAAATACTTGTCTTTTGTGTATTGTCATCAGAATTGGACTGGTAATATTATTTACCTCACCCGTAACTGCAACGGTTTTACCGTAATATCTGGCTGGATTTTGTACGACTTGATTGGGTTGTGGTGCCAGCATAATATTTTGGGCGACAATGACGGGTTTGTTTACGTAACCACTATATTGTTCCGCCTGTAAATCTAACTTGTAGTCACGCTCAAGATCGGCAATCGCAAAATCTCGTACTTTACCTGTTATTTGAATTTCGATGTTGCGATCGCTCGGTAAATTAAATGGGACTCCAGAAGCATTCACAACTAATATTGGCTCTTGTGGGGAAAAGAAGCTATCTTTGAGGGTGAAAGAACTCGTACCCATCTGTTGAACTGCTTTACTTCTAATCGTTACAGTTCTACCTCTGAGATTCTGGGAATGATTAACAACTTGGTTTACATTAATTGGTCTTAGCGCTGAAGATATATTCGCTGGATTGAAGTTACCGCTTTGGGTAGAGATGGCGAGAATAACTAGAGATACTATTACACCTACATCCCAAATACTTTGAACAGCACTGCGTCGTTGTGGTGTGGGTTCGCTTTCGATTTGGTAAGTCATAGCCGAAACCTTCCTATCCAATAGATTAGTAAAGTCCTGTCGGCGGTTAACAAGTTACAGCAAGCTGTTACAAATGGCTGCTTTCAGCAAATGAAGACAACTTGTTGTGATTTGGTTACGCGCTCCCTGGTTGATGTTGTTAGATGTCACCCGTTGGATTTGTCAGCCCTATGTTTTTATTCAAGAATAGATACAAGTCTTGACCACGCTATTTCTGAAAAATACTTGAAATTAAGATTAAATGCACCGAATACCTGAAGGCGTGACTTGTCTCTAAAATCTTGCCAAGATTCAACTCACTTTGACTATTCTATTTTTATCTAGGGTGACTCTTTGCTGTTTCTGGAATTGCCAAACTACTCGCACCACATTATATTTCTCTGTCACGGAGCTAAAGCTGTATATGTGTCCTTAGCTAAGGAGATTAAATTAGAAGCCATTTCCAGATTAAAAGGCTTCTACTTAGCTCAGTCTAAAGCTGAAAACAATGAATTAACTCCCCCATCAGAATGGAAAGAGCTTCTATCCTGAGTTAAAAACATGATAATTGAATTTAATCGATAATTATCTAAAAAAAATTAAATATTTTTAGACTTTTCTTAACTAAAACTTAATTACTTTAAGCAGATAAAAATATTACTTCAGAGTCTATTCATCAACTAAAGCTGATGAAGAAAGAAACCCAGTTTCTTAAATTTAAACATCCAGCAAATTCTTACTTGTTTGTTTGATGAGAAACCCAGTTTCCAACACAGGATTAAGCTAAATACTCGCAATACTCAGTTTCTCCTTTCCTCTATCCCCCGATATTTGTCAGAATATTGCAGAATGTAAAGATAGATATTTGCACCTGTATTTTGAGACTTTATGAGTCAGACTTCTTCTCTATTAACGACAGACATTGATGATGTATCTTTAGGCGTAATACCTGCGGGTGGGAATCAACCCAATCGTTTTGATGTCTTGGAAGCTTGGTATCCAGTACATTACGTCCAGGATTTAGATAAATCTGTACCGACGAAGTTCACTCTATTAGGTAGGGATATAGTCATTTGGTGGGATAACAGCAGTGAATCTTGGAGCGTACTCGAAGATAAATGTCCGCACCGTCTTGCCCCGCTTTCAGAAGGTCGGATTAACGAGGACGGGCTGTTAGAATGTCCTTACCACGGATGGACTTTTACCAATAGTGGCGAATGTCAAACGATTCCCCAACAAGTTGCAGGGGGACAAGCTGAATCCTCAAAACGTGCTTGTGTCAAGTCTTTACCAACTAGCGTGCATCAAGGATTACTGTTTGTTTATCCAGGAAAAGCTGAAAATGCGGTGAAAACAAAGGTTCCTTTGGTTGATGCTTTGGCGGAAATTTCTAATGATTGGGTTTGTATTGATACATTTCGCGATTTACCCTACGATGCGCTGACATTGTTGGAGAATGTTCTGGATGCGAGTCATGTACCTTTTACCCATCACCGTTCAGTCGGCAACCGCGCTAATGCTGCACCTGTGGAATTGGAAGTCGTGGAGTCTGGGAAACAGGGGTTTACAGGAAAATGGGAAGAAGGACCGCGACGGGGGACTTTGGGACGACAGGATACTACTTTTATCGCCCCTGGTTTAATGTGGCATGATATTACTTCTAAGCAGTTTGGACGCACGTTGACGGTAGTTTATGCAACTCCGATTCGTAAAGGTGAATGTCGCTTATTTGCGCGTTTTCCATTTAAATTTGCTTCCCCATTTCCCAAGTTAGTGTTCAAAATTACACCACGTTGGTATTCACATATCGGGCAAAACTCGGTTTTAGAAGATGACCAGATTTTTCTGCATTTTCAAGAAAGGTATTTGCAAGGTTTAGGGGGAAGTGAGAATTATGCCAAGGCTTTTTATTTGCCAACCGCAGCCGATCGCTTTGTTACGGAATTGCGTCGTTGGGTAAATGAGTATGCAGCCGAACCATTTCCAGGGGAAGCATTACCGCAAACCTCAAAAACCCGCGAACAGTTAATGGAGAGGTATCATTCCCATACAGAAAAGTGTGGTAGCTGTCGTCAAGCTTTAGCAAGAATTAAAAAAATTCGTACTGGGATTGGATTTGTCGGCGTGATGATATGGGCGCTCATTCCTTTATTGAATACTTTCATTCCTAGCAGTACGACAAATATTGCGATCGCATCTTTTGGGTTTCTGGTTTTGGTTATTACCTGGTTCCAACTCGGTAAACTTGAACGGAAATTTTATGAAGGGAGATTAGTTCCACCCAGGAATTTAGCAGAGAAGCAGGGGAAATAAAGGCATGGAAGGGAGATGAGGATATGATTGAAGATATATCATCTCGATATCTGCTCGTCTTTCCTCGTTTCTTCTTCTCCTTTCTTCCCAGGTAATTTTGTACCCATTTCTGTGATTGCGGAAAAAACAAGATATAAAATTAATCCAGCAACACTGGCAAGAAAAATCACAATATCATGATTCATATTGAACCCAGGTTATAAAGTCAAGTATCACAGAAACTCATACGATGTCAGGTTGAATACTTATCATTAAGACTGACACAGAGACTTAGAGACACGGAGAAATTTTAATTCTAAGTATTAGCCGAACATGATATCAGTGGTAGAGAAAACCCGGTTTCTAGGGAAATTTATGCTAATTGGGGATTTTGCATAGGGGAAAAACCGGGTGTCTGAAGATGATTCTTCGTTAACCAGCTTTTTAACCTGGATTGAAACCAATTACCCCTTCTAACAGTGCCACGACATCGCTGCGACTTAGCTTTTCTTTACCATGTGCGATCGCATCCAATGTCCCGTAAGCTAAAGTCAGGGGAATTTGACAAAAATCTAAGGCAGGACTATTTCCCAAGGAAGCATTATATGCATCTGCAAGTGCTAAATTACGGCGTGCGTAAGCTTGCATGTTATCAGCAGTCCAACCTGGGGGAAAGAAACTCACTCCGCGAGTCGAATCTTCACCATGATTGCGAAGTATGTTTACTGCTTGTAACCCGCGTCCAAAGCCAATTGCATGGGTGCGATTGGTTTGGGTTCCATCGTACCAAGCCCAAAGATCGGAAAGTAATAAACCAACTGCTCCGGCAACTCCCAGCGTATAACGATCTAAATCTGATTCATCATCGATTTGCCAATTTCGTTTTGCCCAATATGCCATTCTATCGGACATTGCCGCAGTGGCATCCCAAACGCGAGGTGCAATGGTTTCTGGTGCGAGTATTGACCATTCGCGAATCCTTAGGGTCACTTCTGGTAATATATTTTCGTATCCAGTAAACCCATCGGTAAAGGCATCCGCAGCGAATCCATCAACTCCAGCTTGTAAGGTTAAACTCACTGACTCCAATAATTTCGCTTTTGTCAGGTTATCGAGTTCGGGATGATCTTCGATTTCGTCAATTGCACGCATACATAAATAAGCAGAAGCAACTGCTTCCTGTAATCCTCGCGGCAAGCGAATTATAGGGATGTAAAAAGTTCGACTAGTTTCTTTTAATAATTCTAAAGCATCTCTACGTAAATCCATTTATCACACTCCTCTTAATTATTTTCCCCCAATTGCAGTCTCTATTATGAGACTTTATGCTCTACATATATTTAACTAAAACTTAAGCATCAAATTTTATTTTTTTTTACTCTTACATATTGGCGGTGTCATTAAACACAACGTTAACAAATAAAGGGTGATTCTTAAAGGCTAATTATTGCTATTACTGTAGATAAGTAATAGTTAAAAAATTACAGATGAAGCTGTTACAAAATTTTAGATAAAAGTTTCCAGAAGCGTTTACATAAATATACAATTTTTGTTAATTTGTATGTTCAATGATGTATTGGCGATCGCAAAATATGATAGGCATGACTTATCGATAATCCAGATTATGGCATGATGACTTTAGTAAATAGTTTTAAAGGTAATTTGAAATATCAAAAGCATAGCAGACAATATTCTTACAGTTAATGTCCTACTTGCAAAAACTCACACTTTCATGTTAGTCAAAGCTGTATTCGTCATCAACCTGCCATATATTCTCAGTATTTAAAAGCAGATAGAAATAATCAAATCCACTCCTTTAGAGAATTATCTAGACTGCTATTTTTTTGTCAAAGTTTCCCAGAGCATATCATACTTTCGGATGATTTTAATGAATCAAATTTGATGTTTTCTTAAGGCTTGACTCAAGTGAGATTACAGTCAAATTACTCTTTTGACTTCAGCAAAATTTCCATATTAGTTAAACTAATAATTGATGATTGAGCAAAATTAAGTTATTTTTGCTACATCATTTCCAATGGTAATTTTCTCCAATAATTTATCTAGAGTTAGCTAGAACAGGCAACATACCCGTTCTAGTTTGAGAAATAGAGATACAAACACTTTGGCAAAATACTGGTAAGTGTGTGGTTACAATCAAAACAACTTAGGTTTTTGTATTTAATTGAACCTAGTACAGTTTGGTGGAAACGAACAAACCATTCTCAAGTGACAAAAAGCTTATTTTAGAAGCTTTATTCCTTCTAGCTTGAAAGAATCATTTGTCATTTGTTATTCTCCGCGTCCCCGCGTCTCCGTCTCTCCGTGTCCGCCTTCTATGCTTGGCGATGAAAATTTTTCATTGGGACTGCCTTTTTACTTCTGCCTTCACGTACTAGGGACTGAGAAATTGTATCCAGAATTAAGCAAACTGCTTTTGATAGCGCCCCAGTGCCAGCAAGGGAAAGTATTGTTGATAAAAATGGTACTTCAGATAAAAATGACAGGGGAAACCTGTTCCTGTAAATTCATCTTCGTTCCAAGTGCCATCGGTGTGTTGAGTTGTGACTAAGTAATTGACACCACGTTGAATGGCATCTTGGGCAAAATCACCCACCACTTCCGCCGCCGCGAGCAAACCGATTAATGCCCAAGCTGTTTGTGATGCTGTGCTGTTTCCTTTACCTTTCAAACTGGGGTCTTTGTAGCTTTGACAGGTTTCACCCCAACCTCCATCTGGATTTTGGCAAGATACCAACCAGTTTGCACCCCGTTTAATGCTTTGGCGTTGTTGCGGAGCAATTAAAGCGAGAGCAGACAATGCGCCGCTAGTACCATAAATGTAATTGACTCCCCAGCGCCCAAACCAGCAACCTGGGGGTTCTTGTTCACGGAGAAGATAGTCAAGGGCACGATGGAAATCATCTTCGTTGATTGATGTGTCGCAACAACCCAACATTTCTAATACGCGGGAGGTGACATCCGCCGTATTCGGGTCAATCATTGCTTTCAGATCACTATAGGGTAGAAGATTCAACCAATCTTGATCGTTATCCATGTCAAAGGCTGCCCAACCACCACCTTGGCATTGCATTGTTGCTACCCAATTGATTGCCCTTGTCATTGCGGCTTGTTTGAGTTTTTCATTGGGGAGTTTGGCGAGTGCCAGTGCCATCACCACAACAGCCGTGTCATCCACATCAGGATAAAAGCGATTCTCAAATTCAAATGCCCAGGCTCCTGGTTGACCAAGTTTATTTTTTACTGCCCAGTCACCGTAATCAAAAATCTGTTTTTGGAGTAGCCATTCACCACCACGTACAATAGCTGGATGGTCGGGGGCAACCCCAGATTCAATCAGCGATCGCATCACCCAAGCAGTATCCCATACCGGAGAAATGCAAGGTTGGACACAATATGTATCAGTAGTTTCAATGGCAAAATTATCGATCGCCTGGAGTCCGCGTGAGATAATGGGGTCATTCACGTCATAACCAAGCGATCGTAAAGCTAACATTGAATTCAGCATCGCTGGGATAATTCCCCCCCAGTCTCCGCTTACTTCCTGTCGTTCTAATATCCAACGTTCTGCCGCTTGGATACCGGCTTCACGGAAGGGAATTAAGTTGAAATTCTCCGCAAATTTAAAAGCTTCATCCAATCCTACAAAGATATCCGTCCAGTCGTGATTACGGGGTAATTCATACTTGACATTTTCTACTCCTTCTGCATAGAGTTCCTTTAAACAGATGGCAGGATTGGTAACGTAAACAGGTTTTTTGTCAAAGACAATTAGCAAGGGGACAGTGCTGGAACGCGCCCAACTGGATAATTCGTAGATATTAAACCAGAAATTTTCCGGCAGTAACATTACCCAAGGAGGTAAGGAAGGGATACCGCGCCAGCTATAACAGCCAATTAAGGCGAGATGGAACTTGGTAAAAATTCGGGTTTTGCTGATGCCGCCGCGTTTGACAATGAAATCTCGCGCTTTTAGCATCGCCGGGTCAGATTCCGGTACTCCCAATAATTTTAAAGCCATATAGGCTTCAACAGAAGTACTCAAATCACCGCCATCATTATAAAAAAGCTCCCAGCCACCATGTACTCGTTGCTGAGAGCGCAAATATTTTTCTGCTTTGTGGAGGGGGCGAGTGTTGTCTGTTCCCCAAATCTTGTGCAACAGCACAACCTCGGCAGTAATCGTGACATTTGATTCCAATTCTGCCCACCAGTAACCCTCAGGGTATTGAATGGAAAGAAGATAGTTCTGACTGGCTGTGATGGCGGTTGGAATTTTTGAGGCGATTACCCTGTCTTGAGTTTGCATGAAATACTACTCAGTCTCCAAAATAGGTGTGGATACGGCAGCAAAATGGCTTGTATTGTCTCTTGCGAAAGAGAAATCGTATTTTCTTATGTTACCGCGATCGCTTGCACTAGGTCTATGACAGTTATTGAATTGGTTCTGACATTTCTTTCTTTGGTTATCTGGGTTGTGTTACTTGTGGGTAGGGGAGGCTTTTGGCGGATAAGTCCTCTATTGGAAGAGTTAGAGGAAGACGCGGTGAGGGGGAGACGCGGGGAGGAGGTAGAGGAAGACGCGATGAGGGGAAGATGCGGGGAGGAGGTAGAGGAAGACGCGGTGAGGGGAAGACGCGGGGAGGGGGAAACACAGAACTTCAATGTCTCTGCATCGTCCTCATATTCTTCCCTGCCGACTATCTGTGCGATAATTCCAGCACGCAATGAAGCTGATTTATTACCTGTAACTTTGACTTCGTTGCTTTCACAGGATTATGCTGGTAATCTTACTATTTTTCTTGTGGATGATCATAGCAGCGATCGCACGGGAGAAGTTGCTCAGTTAATTGCCGAAGGTTTACAAAAAACATCCCAATTACAGGTAATTAATGCTGAAACATTGCCAGCAGGTTGGTCTGGTAAACTGTGGGCATTGGAGCAAGGTATTCGTCAAGCATCTCTACTCAAACCTGATTATTTTTTGCTCACAGATGCAGATATTCAGCACGATTGCAGTAATTTAAATCGTCTTGTCACCAAGGCTGTGCAGGAAAATTTAGATTTAGCTTCGATAATGGTGAAACTGCGCTGTGAAAGTTTTTGGGAAAAGTTATTGATTCCGGCTTTTGTGTTTTTTTTCCAAAAGTTGTACCCGTTTTCGTGGGTTAATAATCCCCATAAATCAACTGCTGCTGCTGCTGGTGGTTGTATTCTCATTCGTCGCCAAGCTTTAGAAAGGATTGGCGGAATCGAATCTATTCGTGAAGCTTTGATTGATGATTGTGCTTTGGCTGGGGCGGTGAAATGGGGACAGGGAGACGCGGGGATAGGGGGACATGAGGATAGAGACATAGGGGGACAGGGAGACGCGGAGACACGGGGACATGAGGATAGAGACATAGGTGGACATGGGGACAGAGGCATAGGGCAGGGGGACGCGGAGACACGGGGACATGGGGACAAGGGGATATTTAATTTCTTGATTTCCCTCTCATTACGTCTCCCCCTCACCGCGTCTCCCCCTCGCCGCGTCTCCCCCTCATCACGTCTCCCCCTCACCACGTCTCCTCCTCACCGCGTCTCCCCCTCACCGCGTCTCCCCCTCACCGCGTCTCCCCCTCACCGCGTCTCTTCATCTTTCCCTATCTGGTTGGGATTGAGTTCCCAGACAAAGAGTTTGCGAGCTTATAATTCTTTAGAAAGTATCTGGAATATGGTGGCTCGAACTGCTTTTACGCAACTCAATTACTCGTTATTTTTATTATTGGCAACATTGATGGGCATGTTTGTGATATATCTGGCTTCCCCTGGGGGATTTATTTTGGGTTTGGTGACGGGGAATTGGTTAGTTGCGGGTTTGGGCTTGTGGGGATGGTTGTTAATGAGTTGGGCTTATTACCCGACTATTCGTTTTTATCAATGTTCACCGTTGTTTGCTTTTTCTTTACCAATAATTGGTTTTCTCTACACTTTAATGACGTTTGATTCAGCTTTGCGTCATTGGCAAGGGCGCGGCGGGGCTTGGAAGGGAAGGGTTTATGAGTAAGTACGCCAAAGAAACTTGGATTCCGCATCATTTCAATTTTTAACCTGAAATAAATCAGTTGTAATCTGCTCCAATACTTTTAACCCCTGTAATGAACCTTTGATTAACCTTGTGGCGGCGATAGGTTGACGGAGCATTCCTAGTGCTAGAGGTAGGGTTTTTAATGAGCCTTCTGGACTGATGGCAAAATTTAAGTCGGGTAAGTCGTGTTGACTATCGTCGCTCACTACCCGCACCATTCCTACTGATGCACTCAGGGAATTAAAAAAATCTAGAATTGCGAATCCTTCCATATCGACGACATCTACGTCGTTGGTTTCTGCGAGATGCTGTTTTTCCTGGGCAGAAGATATAATGCGATCGCAGGTTATCCCTTTTACCCTCGAAATCTTTTGGGAATAATTTAACTTCAATTGTTTTTCTAAATCATTTGTCAAACTTCTATCAAATTCGCGAATCAATTTGTGGTTTAAGTTTTGGTGATAAATGCAACTTTCGTAAATAACGACATCACCGACTTGATATGCTTCTTTTAAGCTGCCACACAAACCCATTATTAATATTTTTGGTTGTACTTGTTTGCGTAATTCTGCGATTTTATCCAAATTTTGCAGGTATTGAATTAATCCTGGACTACCGATGGGAATCGCGATAGGTTGGGGGAAATCTGTATGAATGCAATTCTGATTCTGAATGCAACTTAGTCCTTTACGTACTGCTTGATATTCCGCACCTTGGGGAACGAGAATTACTTGAATTGATGAGTTTACCGCAGATGGAGGCTGATTCACGCCGATAAAATACCTGGGATTAAGATAATCACGAATTCTCTTTTTATTTTAGAAAAAATATCATCTATCTCAAGATTGATTTGTGTGCAGAAAAAATTGAAAAAACGGTCAAAAAATAAATTTTTTGCTGCTACGGCGATAGAAGGGAAAAAACATTTTAAAATCAATATCCAGTGACAAGCACAGTCAACGATGGTAAAGTCTATTCGCCCGAAATTAACACGCGATCGCTATAATATTTCTCGATGGGCAATTCAACATTCTTGGCTGACGCTGGGTTTTTGGATTGCGGTGATGGTAGCAGGAATTTTGGCGTTTACTTCTCTGAAGTATGCTTTGTTCCCTGATATTGCTTTTCCTGTGGTGGTAGTACATGCAACTGCTCCCTCAGCTACAGCATTGGAAACAGAAGCGCAATTAGCAAAGCCTTTAGAACAACGTTTGCAATCTTTGGAAGAAGTTGATGATATTCGCTCATCGAGTTATCCAGGACAAGCGGTAGTTAGTTTAGAATTTCCTGTGGGGACAAATTTAGATGCATCCACTCGTAAAGTCACAGAGGCACTGAAGCAAGTAAAGTTAACGGCAGGTGCAGAATATCAAGTTATTCCCTTCAATCTCAATGAATCTGCGGTAATTAGTTATGTCGTTGAGAGTGAGAAGTTGAATTTAGAGGATTTATCAAATTTAACTCAGCAAAAAATTATTCCGACTATCTCGAAATTGCCTGGAGTCCTCAAGGTGCTATTGCTGGGGCAACCTGTTCCATCTCAAGGTGTAAATAATTTACCCGGACAGGGTGCAACCTTAATTAGATTTAATAGCAAAGATGCGATCGCATTTCAAGTAATTAAGCAGGGTGATGCGAATACTTTGGAGGTTGTCAGTCGCGTCGAAGCACAAGTGAGCAAATTAGCCTCTAGTTTAACTGATGTCAAATTAAAGTTAGCCGCCACCCAAGCAGAATTTATTCGTAAAGCTACCCATGCAACGATTGATTCACTGATTGAAGCAATACTTTTGTCGGTGCTGGTAATTTACCCATTTTTACGTAATTGGCAAGCGACAATTATTTCCGCCTTAGCAATTCCCATTTCCCTAGTGGGAACGTTTATTGTCATGGCTGTCTTTGGTTTCAATTTGGAGACAATTACCTTACTAGCATTAGCGTTAGTAATTGGCAGTATTATAGATGATGCGATCGTTGATGTGGAAAATATTATGCGCCACATCGAGAAGGGGGAAACTCCCCGTCAAGCAGCTTTTTCTGCGACTTCGGAGATAGGTGTAGCAGTGACAGCAGCAACCTTAACTGCTGTTGCCGTATTTTTGCCAATTGGGTTAATGGGTGGTGTTGTCGGACAGTTTTTTAAGCCATTTGGGATTACGGTTGCAGCAGCAATGTTAACTTCCCTGTTGGTGGCAAGGACTTTATCTCCGGTGCTGGCGATTTATTGGATTAAACCGAAACCGACACCACAGCAAACACAGGAAAATATTGAGAATAATCTCCAACAATGGGGTTATTTTGCTCAGAAATATCAAGATTTATTAAGATGGTCTTTGCAGCATCGTCGCATAGTAATGGGATTAGCAGGATTAAGTTTTGTAATTGCGATCGCAATTATCCCAATTATTCCCAAGGGTTTTATTCCGAAGTTAGATAGAGGTGAATTTAATATTACCTATACCGCATCTTTAACGAAGTTAGTCGAACAAAGTCGGCAAAGTACGCAGGATGCTTTGGGAAATATTTTTAGTGCTGATGGAACGCAATCTTCACTTTCTGTGACTGGGGTTGCCATTTCTAATCCTTTAAATGATTCTCTCGATATTGCTAAGAGGTTGGAGGCTGTCGTCAGAAAACAAGCTGATGTGGAAAATGTTTTTGTCACTGTTGGCTCGCGTCAAGGTGAACCGAATAAGGGGACATTATATGTGAAATTGCAAGAAAAACGTAATCTCAAAACTGGTGATTTACAAGAACAATTGCGTAATATCTTACCTAAAATTCCCGATGTCACAGTCAGCGTTGAAGATATCCAATTTGTTGATAGTGGTGTACAAAAACCTCTGCAAATTGCTTTACAGGGTGAAAATTTAAATAGTCTGAATCAAGCGGCTCAGAAAATTGCAGAAACTGTAAATAAATTACCAGGTTTTGTAGATGTGACTTATACAACTGAAGGTAATACAGATGAGAATATATTACAAATTGAACGCTTGAATAATCAGCGTGTTGCTTATATTAGTGCAAATTTAGGTCAGATAAATGCCGGTGAAAACTTATCTCTAGGAGCAGCTACAGACAAACTAGTTGATGTTGCCAAATCAGTAATTACCCCAGATGTAAAATTAAACTTAGAAGGAGATTCTGCCAGACAAAAAGAGGTTTTAGGTGGTTTTACTTCTACGCTATTACTATCAGCATTATGTATTATTATTGTCTTGGTTTGCCTCTTTGGAGGATGGCAAGACCCGTTAGTAATTGGTATTTCCTTACCTTTAGCAATTGTCGGAGCTATCATTTCTTTATTGTTGACAAAAAGTGACTTTGGTATGATTTCCCTAATTGGGTTTGTCTTCCTACTTGGTATTAGTAATAAAAATGCAATTTTACTCGTAGATTATATTAATCAATTACGCAGAGAAGGTGCAAATAGAACCGAAGCAATACTTAACGCAGCACCAATTAGATTTCGTCCCATCATGATGACAACAGCATCCACAATATTAGGTATGGCTCCCATTGCCCTGGGATTGGGAGCCGGATTTGAATTGCGATCGCCTATGGCTGTAGCTATTGCTGGAGGTTTAATTAGTTCCACTATTTTAAGTTTAATAGTCGTCCCCATTTTATATACTATTCTTGATGATTGGTTTCCTCGCGATCGTAAATTTTTTAATTAAAATTTAAGCCATTAATTAATAATTACTAATTCATAAAAATTAAAATCTCACTAATGAAAAAAGTATTTATCACGGGTGCTACGGGGTTTGTAGGTGCAAATCTGACTCGCTTACTCACATCAGAAAATTACTTCGTTTCTGCACTTGTCCGTCCAGATAGTAATATTAATAATTTAAAAAATATTCAAAATTTAGAAATAATGACAGGCGATTTAAATGACTCGAATCTATGGGAAAAAATTACAGGTTGTCAATACTTATTCCATGTTGCCGCACATTATTCACTCTGGCAACGGGATAAAGAATTACTCTATCAAAATAATGTTCTGGGAAGCAGAAATATCCTCGCCGCAGCCAAAAAAGCAGGTGTAGAACGTATAGTTTACACAAGCTCTGTAGCAGCTATTGGTGTGGGCAAAAATCCAGTTGATGAAACTCATCAAAGTCCCATTGAGGAACTTGTTGGAGATTATAAAAAATCTAAATATTTAGCTGAACAAGAAGCGATTCAAGCCGCAAAATCAGGACAAGATATAGTCATAGTCAATCCTAGCACCCCAATTGGTCCTTGGGATATCAAACCAACCCCCACAGGGGGAGACATTATTGTGCGTTTTCTCAAGCGACAAATGCCAGCTTACATCAACACCGGACTGAATTTGATTGACGTACGTGATGTTGCTTGGGGACATCTTCTTGCCCTCCAAAAAGGCAAATCTGGAGAAAGATACATCCTGGGCAATCAAAATCTCTCACTTAAACAAATTCTCGATCGCCTTGCCACAATTAGCAACATTCCCGCACCAAAAAATGCCATACCCGCTTGGATACCTTTTACCGTTGCTTGGATTGATGAAAAAATCCTTGCACCTTTGGGGAAAACACCATCAGTTCCCCTTGATGGCGTAAGAATGGCAAGACATCCAATGTACTACAATCCAGGCAAAGCCATTCGTGAACTTGGTTTACCCCAAACACCCATAAATATTGCTCTCAAAGATGCTGTTGATTGGTTTGTGTCTAATGGTTACGTTAATTAAGAATCTGGATTCAATAAAGTACAAAATAGGGTGCTGTTAGCAGTAACGCACCATTCCATTCCTCAAGATTCGCAACGCCAAAAATACTAACTACTCAAAGCTTTCAAAAATCGTTGTAATCCTCGCATCATTCCAGGTTTTTTAGCAGGTATAACTTCCCCATCTTCTGTAGTCGTTGTGGGTTTTCCTTTCGCTAAAATCAAATCCAGTTCATCACCAGATGGTTTATTTGGTAATTCTGCAACCTTCTCATAGTTGCCAGCATTCTCTACCCAAACTTCCCACATTCCAGGGTAACAGCGAAAGACTGCGGCTTCTTCAAATATTGGACGCAGGTAATAACAGGATTCGATAGTACCAATAAAACGTTGTCGGGTTTGTCTTCCTGCATAACCAATTCCCACTACTCCTGAATCTTCAAGACGAGGATTTAGCATGATAAAAGGACGATTTTCGCCGATTTCCTGACAAATTTGCTCTAATTGTGGTAACTCTACTGATGTTGGCGAAACAAATAAGAAAACTTCGTCTTCTGGCTTGACTTTTGTTTTAATTGATGCTGCTCTACCCGTACCAACATCTTGGATTTGATAGGTGACATCCGCCCATTCCCGACGCGCCAGCGCGCAAGCACCTGCATCAGCAAAAAATACTTTGAGTTTGTCGCCGTAGGATTCAAAAATTGGTAGAAATTGCTGGGCAACGGGCATAAATTTGAGTTCGGGAAACAGCAATTCGACTTGTAGGCGGGTATAACCGTCTGCTAAAGCTGCTTGGGTTGCTTGTTGGGCTTGAATAATAGCGTCTTCTAAAGTTTTTGGTAGTTCAGGCATATTAAAAAGGGATGAGGGGGAGATGGGGAGATGGGGAGAGGGGGAGATGGGGAGACACGGAGATGGGGGAGATGGGAGACACAAATAAAATTTTCTATTTTCTATTTTCTATATCTCCTTGTCCCCGCGTCCCCGCTTCACTACCTCCCCGCGTCCCGATTGTCCCATCATTTCTTTGTCTTCCTGATTTTTGGTTCTAATATTATGATTTTACAGGTTGACACTACACGATCGCCTATTGGAAGCAATTCTCATTCATTTACAGGGTAAATTCGGCTCGTAATTGGTTCACAACTTGATCAAGTCCGACAGAGTGGGCGGCTTTGAAAAGCAACCTATCGCCAGCTTGAATATAACTCCTTAACCTCGCCACCATATCGGCATGATTGGCGAAGCATTCAGATGGGATTCCTTCTGCACTTTGAATGATTGCTTCGGCATCTTGTCCGTCAACCAACACCAATAAACCATCCAAATTCAAGCTTTTTACCATCTCGCCGACTCGTTGATGCAATTGCTGCGATCGCTCGCCTAATTCTTTCATTGCCCCCAATACCGCGATTCTGCGAGTTCCTGGGGTTTCTGCTAATAAATTTAATGCCGCTAGCATAGCTTCTGGTGCAGCATTATAGGTCTCATCTAATATTATGACATCATTCGCTAACGTAATTCTTTGCGATCGCCCTCCTGGCATATCCACCGTCACACCCGACCGTAATGATGACCAGTTGATATTTAGCACTTTCGCCACTGCCAAGGCTGCTAGGTAATTTGTGGCATTATGTCGTCCCGCCAATGGTAAGGGCAAACGTATTCCCGGCATTTCAATGGTGTGATTGTCGATTAATTTCCCGTGAATATCCCCACCCGACAACCCGTAGGTAATCACTTCACCCCGCCATACTTTTGCCGCCATCTCCATTAATAAGGGGTTGTCATGATTGAGAATGGCGACACCATCTTCAGGCATTTCCGCCAAAAGTTCACATTTAGCTTGGGCGATAGCTACTTCCGAACCCAGTAACTCGATGTGAGCCGTACCCACATTTGTAATTACCCCAATATTCGGACAGGCAATTTGTGTGAGTTCAGCAATTTGTCCCCTGCCCCGCATTGCCATCTCCACCACAGCAAAATCATGCTCTTCGTTAATTTCTAACAAAGTCTTGGGTACACCAATTTCATTGTTGAAATTTGCATAGGTTTTATGAACCTTCCCCGCAGTGGCTAAAACTGCTGCAATCAACTCCTTTGTCGTCGTTTTCCCTACCGAACCGGTGACACCAATCACAGGAATATTAAAGAGATTGCGCCACCAATAACCCAGTTGTTGATAAGCTACTAAGGTGTTTTCTACCCGGAATACGGGGAATTGCGTATCTTCATAGGCAAAATCAACAATCGCAGCTAGGGCTCCTTTAGCGATTGCCATTTCCACAAATGCATGTCCATCAAAATTTTCACCACGTAAAGCTAAAAACACCTCACCCGGCTGTAGTTTCCTTGTGTCTGTTTGAATACCAGTACAAACGGATGACAGAGACAAATCGGATACATTGGTGATTTTGGCAGAAAGAACTTCGACTAGCTGAGTGAGGGTAGCAAAACAGGACATCTTACTTGGCTTTTGTGTTTAGGTAGTTCATTGTTTATATTCCAGCGTCCGCAATTAACGCAAGGAAAAAAGCAAAATCAGTTATACACAAATTCGTTCCCGAAAGCAAATTCTACTCACCAGGTAATTCCGCAGCAGTGCGAATATTCTCTAACTGCAAATTGCCACAAGTCCGCTTAATTAAACCCGTTAACACGTTACCAGGACCAATTTCTATGACTTTTTCAATCCCATTTCCTGGTAATGCTTGCGAAATCTCTCGCCAGCGTACACTTCCAGTCATTTGCTGCATCAAACGCTGTTTGAGAGCGATCGCATCTACCGTCGGTGTTGGGTCTACATTTGATAAAACTGGTACATTTGCAGTCTGAAATTCTACCGATGCTAAAACACCTTCATATTCGGCGGCAGCAGTAGCCATAAATGGTGAATGGAAAGCCCCAGATACATTTAGAGGAATCGCCCGTTTTGCCTTGACTTTCGCCATCACTTCCTTGACGGCTTCCGGAGTGCCCGATATTACCACTTGTGCAGCACTATTATCATTTGCCAAAACAACATCAGCATTTTCAGCTAAAGTCTGTTCCAGTTGTCCTTGATCAAATCCAATTAGAGCCGCCATCATTCCACCGGCGGCACTATCCATGAGTTCAGCACGGCGTTTGACTAAGCGCAACCCATCTGACCATGCAAATACACCAGCCGCATACAGAGCTATATATTCGCCTAAGCTATGCCCAGCAACTAAATCGGGTTTTTGCTTTGCCAGCAATGCGTCAACAAGGATACTTTCAATAACGTATAAACACGGTTGTGTGTAGAGAGTACGCGATAACTTTGCTTCGTCATTTTGGCATATATCAACTACCGACCAACCCAAAATATCTTCAGCTTGAGCAAATTTTTCTTTAGATAAAGGTAGCTCGATTAAATCACTTCCCATTCCCAAACTCTGGGAACCTTGTCCGGGAAACACCCATGCGGTTTTAGTCATCTCTTCAAAAAAGTTTAGGAGTAAGCAGTCAGTACAATTCGCAATTCGCAATTCGCAATTTGCAATTAATGCCCACGGATAAATCCGGGGGCTTGAACCGCAATGTTTAAATATATCTGTCCATAAATTAATTTAGGGGCTTTTACCATTAAAGAATTATCGGTCAGGAGTAAGGAGTTAGAAGTTAGGAATGAGGAATGGATAATATGGCAGTTATCAGGGTGACTACAACAACCTGAAAAACTTAGATACTCGTGCAGATAAGAGTGGGAAAAATCTGATCATTGACTGCTGACAGCAGAATTGATCACTCCTAATTCTTAACCTCTAACTTGTTACTTTCCCCATTTAAAAATCGCTGCACCCCATGTTAATCCGGCACCAAAACCGGAGGCAGCGATCGTATCATTTGCCTTGATTTTCCCACAGCGTACGGCTTCGTCGAGGGCGATGGGTATAGAAGCTGCGGAAGTATTGCCATAATTGGCAAGATTGCTAATGACTTTATCTTTGGGTACATGCAAACGCTGGGCAACAGCATCAAGAATGCGTTGGTTTGCTTGGTGCAAAAGCAACCAATCGATATCTTCGGCGCTGAGGTGAGCGCGAAATAAAGCTTTATCAATAACTTCAGGTACTTTTTGAACGGCAAACCGATAAACCTCTTTCCCGTTCATAGTAATTGCTTGATAACCACCTTTGCTGACGGTGATACCTGGGGCTAGTTCTTGGGTATTGGGGACATAGGCGAGGTTAAGGAAATGATTTTGTGTGCCATCGCTTTTGAGTTCAAATCCCAGTAATTTGTCGCTAGCCGAAGCCTGCATGACTACAGCCCCCGCACCATCACCAAATAATACACAAGTTGTGCGATCGCCCCAATCTACCCAACGCGAGAGAATATCCGCCCCAATTAAAAGTACATTTTGATATACTCCCGTGCGAATATACTGGGCAGCTGTCACCATCCCAAACAAAAACCCCGAACAAGCGGCAGTTAAGTCAAAAGCAACAGCATGGTTTGCCCCCAATGCTGCTTGAACTTGACATGCACTACCAAACAAATCATCGGGGGTAGAGGTCGTCAATAAGATTAAATCAATATCCTGAGCAGTAATCCCAGCCATAGCTATTGCCTTGAGACTGGCTGCGGCAGCTAGACTACTTAGTGATTCGCGTTCCGATGTAATCCGTCGGTTTTTAATCCCTGTTCGTGTAGTTATCCACTCGTCTGATGTCTCGACAAGTGCCGTCATTGCTTGATTTTCCAAACAAGCAGTAGGCACTGCCGAACCACTTCCTGTAATTGCTATTCCTGTATTTTGTTGCACTCCTACTCTCCCACGCGATCGGCGAAATAGTGCTGAGTTTTGAGTGTTGAGTGCTGAGTATTCAAATTAAGATTATTTTAGTCAAAGCACTTAATTATCTTAATTATTCAGTTTTTATTTGACCCAACACCTAAGACTCAGCGCCCAGCACCCAGCACTCAGCCCTGAAGACACACCACAGACTTTGACAAGCCCAGCAGCGCGTCTACAGTACACTCTCCGAGAAGGCAAAGCGCCTACAGAACTCAACACTCAGCACTCCTTAACTACCTTCGTGTTGTAGGCTTTGATATTGAGACTGAATTCGTTGTAACACCTGGTTATCCACAGCTTCTTTTGCCATCCGAATCGCATTAAAGACCGAAGGGGCTTGGGAGCTACCGTGACCAATGATACAAATTCCATCTACGCCTAAAAGTAAAGCTCCGCCGTGTTCTGCATGATCCATACGTTGCTTAATGCGCTTTAGATTTGGTTTCAAGATTGCACAGCCGATTTGACCTTGCAAACCTTGAGGCAATTCCTCGCGGATAATTTGCAACATTACTTCTCCGACAGCTTCTGCAAATTTCAGTAAAACATTACCGACAAAGCCGTCACAGACAATGACATCAAAATCACCAGAGAGGACATCACGCCCTTCAGCGTTGCCAGTAAAAGTGATTTGATGATTTTCCCGTAGCATTTGGTGGGTACGGACTGCGGCATCGTTACCTTTGCAGTCTTCTTCACCTATATTTAACAAACCAACCTTGGGTTCGTTTACACCCAGTACGTACTGACTATACACAGAACCCATGACGGCAAACTGCTCTAGAAACTTGGGACGGCAGTCAACATTAGCACCAACATCAAGTATGAGTACTTGTTTGCTGGCAACCATTGTGGGGAATACCGCACCAATTGCCGGACGGTCAATACCTGGCAGTCTGCCTAAGCGCAACAAAGCCGATGCCATAGCAGCCCCGGAGTGTCCCGCCGAAAATACTGCATCTGCCCGTTTTTGCTTGACTAAATCCATCGCCACGTTAATGGAGGACTTGGGCTTGCGCCTTACCGCAGTTAAGGGTTCTTCCTCCATCTCGACTGCTCCCTCGGAAGGAACAATCTCAACATCCGCCATATTGGTATTTGGCGGCAGCACAGATTCAATTTGTTGGGGATTACCTACCAATAGTATTTCCACACCCAGTTCTTCTCGTGCCCGCAGAGCGCCAGTCACGATTTCACCGGGTGCTAAGTCCCCTCCCATTGCGTCAATTGCGATCCTCACGCAAGTCGATCCCATTGCTTAAAGCTTTTAGAAACCTTACAAATTTTACCAGATGCCTTTACTCAAAGAAGTATGCTTCTGGGTTCTCTCATTACATGTAACTACGTTAACAATTATTGACAATTCAAACAAGGGGATGAGTAAGAGAGAAGACGAAATCGCCAAGATATGGGGATGTTCAAAAATTGAGTTTTTTGGAAAAATTTACCATAAAGTTTCCAGATGCTGGTCAATAATTGCAGAAGAGAGTAGACAAAATACTCATTGCGTGCATTAATGGTTTTGCAAAAAGTGATTTGTGTCGAAAAAACCATTTTGGATGGGTGACACTTAACACAATTTTGGAAATCAGTAACTTCTCATCTTGCAAATATCTGGTAATGAGTCATCATATTGTGTCAGAACCCACTTCCGCAGCGAAAAAACACCAGTTACTATGATTACTCAGTCTGAAAAATCCCAGAAGACTGTATAAAACCACAGAAAATTAACAAAAATATCCCTATTGAGGACTAAAGAATGCTGGAATTGTTTGGGTCTGGCTTGTTTTCACTTTGGCTAGACATGGCTGGGGTAAAAGTTAAGCCTTTAGATGCCTTGGAAGCGTTAGCTTGGCAAACGAGTCCTGGTTTAGTTGTTGCACCTGATCCAAACCCAGCAGGAGCCAAAACTGTTGAACAGTATTTTAAAGACTTAGTCACCGGGAAACTAGTGGCGGGAAACACGATCGCCAGTCAGGGGATTTGGATACAGTCAGGTCCAATTCTCATGGCAAATCATGAAGGCACAAAACCAATGCCTGCCGCCTCCTTGACCAAAATTGCAACCTCGCTGGTGTCCCTAAAAATGTTGGGGGGAGAACACCAATTTGAGACTTTGGTGAGTTCGAGGGGAGCAATTCAAAATGGCGTATTACAGGGCGACTTAGTTATTACTGGTGGTGGCGATCCATTATTTGTCGTTCAAGAGGCGATCGCACTGGCGAATACTTTGCACAAGATGGGGATTAAAGAGGTTAAGGGTAATTTAATTGTGGTTGGTAATTTTGCCATGAATTTCCAACGCAATCCCACCCTTGCAGGTGAATTTTTCAAAAAAACCCTGAACCATACTACTTGGTCGCGGGATATCACCCTACATTATTCGATCATGCCCAAGGGCACGCCGAAGCCACAGTTGAGAATCGCAGGTCGAGTCATTTTAGCGACAGAACCAGTTGCCTCAACCACTCTACTTGTGAGACATCGCTCGTTACCCCTCAAACAGTTGATTAACGAGATGAATGTGTTTAGCAATAACGACATGGCGGAAATGCTAGCTGAGGCGGTGGGAGGTCATACGGTTGTCCAAGCGACTGCGGCAAAATTAGCGCGAGTACCCGAATCTGAAATTCAATTAATCAATGGTTCCGGTTTGGGGGTTGACAATCGTATTTCTCCCCGTGCTGTCTGTTCAATGTTGATGGTTTTACAGCGTGAGGCGGTTGTGAATGGGATGACAATAGCAGATTTATTCCCAACTTCGGGAATAGATCATCGTGGGACTATGCATTCGCGTCATTTGCCAAATGCAACTGTGATGAAAACAGGAACCCTGCGGGATGTTAGTGCTTTAGCCGGAGTTGTACCCACACGCGATCGCGGTTTGGTTTGGTTCACCATCATTAATCGAGGTCCATTTGTTTCCTCATTCCGTCAAGAACAAGATAAACTCTTACAAAATCTGGTCAAACAATTACAATTACCCCAAACTGTCCCCACTGCGATCGCACCTCACTCTGGGATTAAAAATTTACCTAGTCTCGGTGCAGGCGATCGGAATGAAGTTGTCTTCGGGGGATAGGGAAGAGGAGGCGGGGATGCGGGGAAGAGGAGGCGGGGATGCGGGGAAGAGGACGCGGGGACGCGGGGACGCGGAGATATAGAAAATAGAAAATTTTATTTGTGTCTCCCATCTCCCCATCTCCGTGTCTCCCCATCTCCCCATCTCCCCATCACTCACTCTTTGGTTCCGATGGCACGATGTTAGTAATTACTCTCTGTCCACTACCACCACTTTTGACAACAATCTTCTCTTGCTGAATATTACCTGTAGCACTTTCGCCAGTAAATGTTAGGGATGGCTCGGCTTGTTGATAAACTACATTCCCCTGGGCTTCCACTTGTTGGTTATTTAAATACCAAGTTAATTTATCTGAGCGAATTGCTTGACGACGTTTGCCGATCGCGTTAACTTTTCCCTGTAAATATACTGTGTTTTGTGGTATTCTCAGTTCCCCTTGGTTGGCTGTCACCAAGATGTTTTCAGTGAGATGCAAGACGCGAATTGGTGTTTTGGTGGTGACAATTTCTGTGTTGAGATTCCATGCCATCGAGTTACTGACGATTTGCATTCGTGGGTCTGCAAGTTCGATTTGGGCATTTTTAGTAATGGTGACTATTTTTGTTTTTAGATCGATATTCGCAGCGTCACCCTTACCCCGATCAGTAATTTGATTATTTTTAGAGCGAAAAAATTGTAAAGGGCGATCGCCAATTAATTTCTCTTGTTTTACCTGCCAAATTAAGTGTTCGGTTCGCACCTGAAATGGCGGTTCCAGGGAATTTGCAACCACCCCACCAAAAAAGTCTACTCGTTGTTCGCGAGTCTTTACCCTTGCTTCTTGAGCTACCGCATCTAGCTGCTTATGTTTACCAGTCAGTTTGTTGCGAACGATTAATAAATCCTCTTTGGGTCGCCATTCTAATTCATTTCCCCGTAACACAACTCCGTTGACTGGGTCTGTTGCCACTATCTGACCTCGGAGAATTAGAACTAATTTCTTGTCATTTTGCTCAATATCTGCTTTGTCGGCGGTAACTTTATAAACTACTTTTCCATCCTGAAAAAGCTCGCCATAGGGATTTTCGGCTTGACCAATTTCTTTTTCTTTGATGTACTTGGCTTGTTTGGCATCGACTCGCCAAAGTAATTTTCCCGACTCATCAATTGCATCGAAAGAACCACCAAATACTGTTAATTTGCTATCAGATGCTTGTTCGGTGGGTTTATCTTTCGGTTGAACTTTGTCACCAGGACTACTACAAGCAAATAATCCCGTTGTCAGTAAAATTGTGAGGATTAGACGCACAGGGAAAAAAAGAGGTGAGGAAGGGAGGGTGACAGGGGAGCCACTTGCTTGCGGGGGTTGCCCCGGGAATTGGAGTGGAGAGGCGGAAAAAATTTGATTTTCCATATCTCCCCAAATTTTCTTATGTCTCCCTATCCCTATGTCACCCTGTCTTTTTTCCTTACTCATCCCCATCTCCAATTATTTCTGGCATCACGATTCTGGGATTTCCAGATGTCCTTCCATGTCAGGTTGTTCCAAAAAACCCATACCCGATAGTGGACGATAGGGGTAACTTTGACGTGGTGTTTTTTGAATATCTTCTTTGATGGCTTCCAAATCTATGTAGCGATCGCTCACATTAATTAAACTATCACTAGTCATCGATCGCAAACTCACAACTTCTACACGCACACCTCGGTAGCTGACGGAGTTGACTGCATAGGCTAAATCTCCATCCCCACTGACCAGGACTGCGGTATCGTATGAATCTACTAGTGCCATCATATCTACGGCAATTTCCACATCCAGATTGGCTTTTTTGGAACCATCGGGTAACTGCACTAAGTCCTTGGCAATCACACGATAACCATTACGCCTCATCCACAGCAAAAAACCCTGCTGCTTTTCGTTGGTTCGATCAACACCTGTATAGAAAAAAGCACGTAATAGGCGGGAACCACCAGTTAACCGACAAAGTAATTTTGTGTAGTCGATTTCTATACCTAGTTGCAATGCTGCATAAAATAAATTCGAGCCATCAATAAATATGGCTACACGACCTCGATTTTCTAATACCTGTTCTGGTGTAAATATGGAATCGTTTTCTAAATTATTCAACATTGTTGTCATACCTCATTTCTTATCAAAGTAATAAATGATACTAATTTTCGGAGTTTTTACTTATTTGAGTGAGAATTATGATCAAGCAGAATAGCCTGCGCTCAGGCTAACTTACAAAAGTCAAAATTCAATACTGTTCGGTTGAGGAAAAAAGATTCAAAATTAAAAAGTCAAAATCCTTGTTTTATTAGCATTCTCAACCTTGTTTCTTCCCCTTGCTTTCCGTGAGCCAAGTAGCATTGATTCCAAATAGTGAATCAATTAACTATGGTTTCATACCATGCTTAATTGTAGACTGCCCTTAAACAGGGAGGAGATGAAATCCTTTATACCTTTTCCCATCAGTAAGCTAAAGCTACCAGTGGCAGTGAATACGCAAACAGTTGTTTGGTTCTGGATGAGAATTACATTTTTTTGAATCATTGTTTCTGGGCGAGTCAAATCTCACCCGAAAAAATAGCTCAAAATGAGAGATGTCTACTCATCATTTTTAGGTAATTCTATGCGCTTAAAGATGGGTTGGGGAACACCCAAATTTTGTTCGCAATTTAACAGTCCCCATTGAGAATGGGTTTGAAAAGGTGCGACGATAGATGTATTAATTTGGTTGTTAAAATCAATCTCAAAGCCCAGTTGCTGATAAGCAGCCGTACTGATAGTTGGAATAACAGGGGATAAAAGATAAGCAGCTAGCCTAACCGATTCCAGCACCGCATATAACACTTTCTCCACTGCTGCTTGTTCTCCTTGTTTATATAATGTCCAGGGTGCTTGGTCATCAATAAACTTATTGCTAGCTTGTACGAGTGACAGAACTAAGGTGCAAGCTTGATTAAAAGTTAATGCTTCGTAAGCATCTTTCACCTGTTCCCCCAAACCCAAACCAATAGCTTTCAATGGATTCTCAGCAGGGATATCTTCGTTAGCAACAGATGGAATGTTGCCACCGCAGTATTTCTTCACCATGCCTAAAATGCGATTGAGCAAATTTCCAAAATCGTTCGCTAAATCTGCATTTAACACATCGATGAATCTAACTTCATTAAAGTCGCCATCTTTGCCAAATTCGATTTCCTTAAGAAAGTAATAACGAACTGCATCTGTACCGTAGGTATTTACCAAGGCAATCGGATCGATCGTATTACCTGTTGTTTTGCCCATTTTTCGCCCATCTTTGGTCAAAAATCCATGTCCAAAGACTTGATTTGGCAATGGCAGTTCGGCTGACATTAACATTGCGGGCCAGTACACTGCATGAAAGCGCAAAATGTCTTTACCAATTAGATGGAGATTGAATGGGTACCATTTTTTTAATGCTGCTTCTAGTGTTGGTTTATCTTCCGGTTCCAGTAATGCGGTAATATATGCCAGAAGTGCGTCAAACCAAACATAAAGTGTGTGTTTGGGATTTTCGGGAACAGGAAAACCCCAATCGACATTCACCCGTGAAATCGAGAAGTCTTGCAATCCTTGATTGACAAAATTTAAGACTTCATTACGACGACTTTCGGGTTGCATGAAATCGGGGCGATCGCGATAAAATTCCAGTAATTTGTCTTGATATTTAGATAAGCGAAAGAAGTAGTTTTCTTCATCGCGCCATTCGACTTCCTTATTAGTATGAATGGGACAGCGATTTCCTTCTAATAATTCCCGTTCCTCTTTAAATTCTTCGCAAGAAACGCAATACCAGCCCTTTTGTTGCCCTAAATATATATCACCTTTTGCCCAGACACGTTGGAAAAACTCTTGCACTATCGCTGCATGATTTGGTGCAGTTGTCCGACTAAAGCGATCGTACTGGATATTTAGTAATTCCCATAGCGAAATAAAATTGGGAACTATTTCATCGCAGAATTCCTGCGGATTCAAGCCTTTAGCTTCCGCACTTCTCTGAATTTTTTGACCATGTTCGTCAGTACCAGTCACTAATAAAACCGAATGCCCTAGCAATCTGTGAAATCTCGCAATAGCATCGGCGGCGATGGTGGTGTAGGCACTACCGATATGTGGTACATCGTTTACATAATATAGCGGTGTTGTCAGCGCAAATGTTTTTTTTGTTATATCCACTCGATTCATGCAAA
Organism: Calothrix sp. UHCC 0171; assembly: GCF_034931845.1. Classification (NCBI taxonomy): domain Bacteria; kingdom Bacillati; phylum Cyanobacteriota; class Cyanophyceae; order Nostocales; family Calotrichaceae; genus Calothrix; species Calothrix sp. UHCC 0171. The sequence continues at coordinate 72,280 of NZ_JAYGHN010000018.1, read as the reverse complement.
ATAAAAAACTTGTTATAACCTTTATTTATATTTTAGTTTTTAGCTAAAACCACGTAATTGTATAACATCTATCACTATTTTTCAAGTAACATATTCATATTAGCAAATTTATTTTGAATAAGCTTATTTTGTAATAAGTATAATTTTGGATAATTTTAGTTAACTTTTCCCAAAATTTGCAATATTTCAGCCATTTATTTAGTCAGAGCAAATTGCTTATGAAATTTCTTGTGACTAGAAATACAGTTGCGGAGGTGTCACAATTAAGAACAAAAATCAAAGTTAATGCAGATTCTGCTTTTTCGCAATTTGATACTGTTGATTCGGAAGTGTCTATGCAGAGGGTTTATGATTTAATTATCAAATTCGCGTTAAATAAATCATCACAAACGACTATTAGCCAATGACTGCGACAAAAGTTGAATTCAAACCTTGTTTTTTAAGTCCAAAAAAACTACAGCCAGAATACCCTCTATTTGTATATTTACCTGGGATGGATGGCACTGGTCAACTGTTACGATCGCAAACCGCAGGATTGGAAAGGGGTTTTGATGTGCGGTGTTTGGCGATACCACGCCAGGACTTGACTACCTGGGACGATTTAACCAACAATGTCCTCGATTTAATTGAACGGGAATTAAGCAGAAATTCACAACGTTCGGTTTATTTGTGTGGTGAGTCATTTGGTGGCTGTTTAGCTCAGAAAGTCGCAATTAAAGCACCACATTTATTCAAGCGTTTGATTCTCGTTAACCCTGCATCCAGCTTTAAATTACGTTCTTGGTATGTTTGGGCATCTCCGTTAATGGATTTAGTGCCCGAATGGGTGTATGGTGTTAGTTCCGTTGGACTATTGCCATTTTTGGCAGCCCTCGCGCGAATTCCAGAAAGCGATCGCCTGGAACTTTTGGATACTGTGAGTTCGGTTCCCAGGGAAACGATCATTTGGCGCATTTCTCTCTTACGAGAATTTGCTATAGATGAAGTAAAACTATCGCAAATCACTCAACCAACATTAATCTTGGCGAGTTTAGAAGACCGACTTTTGCCATCAGCCACGGAAGCAGAACGGTTAAACCAACTTTTTCCCAATTCCCAAATAGTAACCTTGCCCAATAGTGGACATGCATGTTTGCTGGAGGCAGATATTAATCTCTACAAAATCCTCAAAGTCAATAATTTTTTGTAAAAAATAAAGTTAAAATTATCAGCCTGATGATATGGACGCGGAGAATTTTGAATTACGAGTGATTCGCCCAACATGATATTGAGCAATTGCCAATTCCCAATTACCCACATCCCATGAAAAAGCACAACTTCAGAATTTTAAGCAATACTGGTACATGTTAGTCGAAATAGAATACAAAAAAATGGAAGTTCGTGCAACGAATAACTCTCTCTTAGAATGGTCTGGAGATGGTTTAGCTGTTGGATTATTTGAAGATGCTACAGAAATAACTGGCGATTTGGCGACTCTCGACCAAAAATTTGCCAGTGTAGTCAAAGAATTAATTACCGAAGAAGAATTTAAAGGTAAACTCGGTAGCACTATCGTGACTCGTATTGGTGCAGGTAGTCCTGTACGTAAAATAATTTTGGTTGGCTTGGGAAAAGCTGACACCTTCAAAATCGAAACTCTCCGACGGGCTGCTGCGACTGTGGCGAGATTGGCAAAAAAACAAAAATGCAAAACTCTAGGCATTAGCTTACCCATTGCCAATCATAATCCGACTGCCACCGCACAAGCGATCGCAGAAGGGGTACAACTGGCACTTTACCAAGATATCCGCTTTAAGTCGGAGCCTGAAGAAAAACCAACACAAGTAGAATCAGTGGATTTACTAGGTTTGGCAGGAACAGAAGAAGCGATCGCCCGTGCTACTCAAATAACTTCTGGTGTCATCTTAGCTAGGCAATTAGTCGCAGCCCCAGCAAATTCTCTAACCCCAATTACAATGGCGGAAACTGCCCAAGCTATTGCCAATGAATCCGGTTTGCAACTGGAAATTTTAGAACAGGCAGATTGCGAAAAACTAGGTATGGGTGCTTTTTTAGGAGTTGCCCAAGCGTCAGAAATCCCCCCGAAATTTATCCACCTTACCTACAAACCTACAGGGACACCACGCAAAAAAGTGGCGATTGTCGGCAAGGGTTTAACCTTTGACTCTGGTGGTTTAAATATCAAAGGTGCGGGAAGCGGTATCGAAACCATGAAAATTGACATGGGCGGGGCGGCGGCAACATTAGGGGCAGCAAAAGCGATCGGACAAATTAAACCTGATGTGGAAGTACATTTTATTTCTGCCGTCACCGAAAACATGATTAGTGGACGGGCAATGCACCCAGGAGACATCCTCACCGCATCTAATGGTAAAACCATTGAGGTGAACAATACCGATGCTGAAGGACGTTTAACGCTGGCTGATGCCTTGGTTTACGCCGATAAATTGGGTGTAGAGGCAATAGTAGATTTGGCAACTCTCACGGGTGCTTGTGTTATTGCTTTGGGTGAAGATATTGCCGGATTATTTACACAGAATGATGACTTGGCGAAGCAGCTAGAAACCGCAGCAGAAGCCGCAGGTGAAAAAATCTGGCGGATGCCGATGGAAGAAAGGTATTTTGAAGGCTTGAAATCTGGTATCGCCGATATGAAAAATACTGGACCCCGTGCAGGCGGCTCAATTACTGCATCATTATTCCTGAAGCAATTTGTCAAAGAAACCCCAGCTTGGGCACATCTTGATGTCGCCGGACCAGTTTGGGCTGATAAGGAAAACGGTGTCAATAATCCTGGGGCAACTGGTTACGGTGTACGTACCTTGGTGAATTGGGTGTTGAGTTAACTAACAGCGTAATATCAAGTTCGTTTCCAGGCTAATCGTGAAGTTGACATCAATTAAGAAGCGGAAACGTGGAGAAAAATTGATGATAGCTGATGATCTATGTGGACTTGATATTACGCACCAAAAGTATTAGCAGGTATTTGCCCACACCCAACATTTTTACATAGGTTTATGGGGATATTTGGCTGGGTTGGGAATTTACTTTTGCTTTCAGCCAATAGGTTTGCATTTCGCCTTTGCCTTTAACGGAAATCGTGCCCCTTTCTTCAAATAAAAAGTTATCTTTCAGTAACTTAAAAGTATCAGCACTAACATGAATCCGACCGGGACTACCATGAGATTCCATGCGGCTAGCAATATTTACGGTATCACCCCAAAGGTCATAAATAAATTTTTTAATCCCAATGACACCTGCAACCACAGCACCACTATTAATCCCAATCCGAATTTGAAATTGTTCACCAGTATCAAGATTAAATTGGGCGATCGCATCAATCATATCTATTGCCATACTTGCGATCGCATCTTGCATGATCTACGCGCGGATTGGGTAAACCACCGACAACCATATAAGCATCACCAATAGTTTTAATTTTTTCCAATTTGTAAAACTCGGCAAGTAAATCAAAGCGGGAAAATATTTGGTTGAGCAAATCAACCAATTTTTGCGGTGGAATGCGACCCGATAAATCTGTAAATCCAACAATATCAGCAAACATGACTGTGGCATCATTAAAAAATAAATCTTGAGCAATATTTTGGAGCAAAATAAAAAACCAGTTTGAATGTAAAACTGGTTTGATTAAAACTATTTGCTTTTAATTCAATTTTTTTGTCAGCTAATCGTCATTAATTTTTCCAGACTAACTCGCTGTTAATCAGGGCTACCCTACGGGAACGCTCCGCCAACAGACTTGGTGGGAGGAACGTAAATGCAATTAGCTTACTTACTTCAATTCTGGATGTGCCCTATCTTCAGCACTAGGTTTACCCATTTTGTTAATCGCAGCAATCATTTGATACAACCGACCTAAATCCCGTTGGTTAAAACTTAATATCAAACGAGGTAGATTGTAAGTTTCGTCTTGTCCTTCCTGCGGTAATGCTTGAGTCTTTTCAATTTTACCTTGGACGAGAATATCGCTAAAATCGGCATTCAACTGCTCAACTTCAGCATCAGATAAATCTGATTTGAGACGAATTACTAGCCTGTTATTAACATACCGGCTCGAATGATAAACCTGGAAAAATTTAATAATCGCATCACAAGCAACATCTATATTGTCGGTGATGGTATACAAACTTGGGTCTTCAGGACTGACTAAACCAGTTTGCAGTAAATGTTTATCAACATACTGACTCCATGAGTGCCAATAATCACCACCAGGATGATCAATTAACACTAAAGGAACAGGTCCAAATTTACCAGTTTGGCTTAAAGTCATACACTCAAACACTTCATCTTGAGTCCCAAAACCGCCTGCAAAAACAGCTACAGCATCACTTTCCTTAAGCAAAAACAACTTCCGGGTGAAGAAATATTTGAAATGGATTAATTTGCGATCGCCCTCAATATACGGATTTGCTTGCTGTTCAAATGGTAACTGAATATTCAAACCAAAGGAATTCTCCCGCCCAGCACCTTCATGCCCAGCTTGCATAATCCCACCACCACCACCAGTCATCACCATAAAACCTAACTCGGCTACCCGACGGGCAAATTCCAGTGCCATTTTATATTCTGGGGTGGTTGGGGAAAGGCGCGCTGAACCAAAAATCGTGACTTTCCGTACATGTCGGTAATTATAAAACATCTGAAAACCACGTTCCATATCAGCCAAGGAAGCTGACAAGATTTTCCAGTCAAGACGCTCAACTTCATCATCAGCTAAACGCAAAATGGTTAATAGTGCCTGCTGGATGAATTGCCGATGCTTTGACTGTGGTAAGCGATTAATTAATTCAGCAATATCAGTTTGGAGAGACTCTAATGTCTCAAACGACGTATCCGAAGTCATGAGAGATGCTGCCAAAAGGCTTTATATTTTACTTAGGATTAGATGTAGATTTTATGATCCGCACTGCGGAGTATACATTTTACGTTTTGACAACAAAAAGCACCTTAGGTTTGCTTAAACCAAGGTACTGGTGACGTTTATCGTCGCCATTTATCTTGTTAGCAGCTGCCATTTAAAAGGTAACCATTCAAACTTAACCTACTTCGATCACTGTCGCAAGCTATGCAAAATTATAAGCACAATAGCTAAAACAGAGCCACAAAATAAAAAAGCGTCTTTAGCTGTGTCACTAAAGACGTAGTATCTAGTTAATTAAACCTAAAGTCATTCTGATACAAATCAAGAACTATCTAGAAAACAAGACTTAGGAGTCAAAATGATTAAGGTAGTTTTTTACACTAATCTCAATTTAGCCAGACAAAATTCGTAATGAATTTTGATTTCTGATTTTTGACTTCTAATTCCTGTAGAGCATTCTTTTGCGAGCTAAAAAATCAAAAAGGAGCCAGGATGACTTGCGATTACACAACCAGGATTTATGTGATTGAGCAAAGTTAAGTGATAAAAGTAATAGCGATCGCTGCCACAAAAAAGTCATGTAAAATTTTGACTTGACTGCAAGCAACTGACTGCAAAACTCTTGCTGACTCCCACGTTCTTTTCTACAAAATTACTTAACCTTACAGATACTTTTCCAAAGTGTTTGCTAATGTAGTCTTCGGAACAGCTCCGACAACCATATCAACTTTTTGTCCACCTTTAAAAATCATCAAAGTCGGAATACTGCGGATACCATACTGACTGGCAACATTGGGATTCTCATCAGTGTTAACTTTGACAACCTTGATTTGCCCTTCGTACTGAGCGGAAATTTCATCCACAACGGGGGCTACCATGCGGCAGGGACCGCACCAGGGTGCCCAAAAGTCAACTAGAACAGGGACTTCACTGTCTAGAACTTCCTGCTTGAAAGTAGAGTCGGTAACTTGTGCGGCTGCTGACATGCCTTGAAACCTTATGCCTATTATTGTTTTTGATTTTTGTGAAAATTCTACCACAGTGAAATGCACTGCTTCGGACTAGTGCATATACATTTACAAGTACCTTTAGAATTTATTTATATTGTGGAGGATGATTTTGAGATTTTGGGCATCACAAATTATTTTTCCTCAATTTTCATTTAGCTCCCCAAATAAGGAACCGCCCGAACAGTAGTCCGGGCGGAGTGTGGTGTGAGGAGTGAACGGAAACATGCGTCTCCGCTATCTCTATTGTAGGCGACATATGAAATTTTTCCAGCGATTGTTTGCGAGTCTGAAAAAAATTTCTTGAATAATTTGATCAGAGATGAAAAATAGGGGAAAAATCAAGGCAAAGGGGAAAAGCTAAAGAAATGATCTTTCATCTTCTATTTTCGGATTTTTTGTCTCAATCTCCTCTAATGCCTTTTTCCCTTTCCCTTTTACTCTTTCTCTGCTTATTTTCCCATCCCCAATTGTTGAGCTTTTTGGTATACTTTTCCTTCGGTAAGTAACGAAGGTGCAATAACTACTTCGACTTGTTGCATTTCTTTAATATTTTTTGCACCCAAAGTTCCCATACTAGTCTTTAAGGCTCCCAATAGATTATGCGTGCCATCGTCTAGTCCTGCTGGTCCCCGGAGAATTTGCTCTAAAGAACCTGTGGTGGCAACGCGAATCCGAGTCCCACGAGGTAAAACCGGGCTAGGTGTTGCCATACCCCAATGGAAACCGCGTCCAGGGGCTTCAGTCGCACGCGCAAAGGGCGAACCAATCATCACACCATCGGCTCCGCAGGCAATACATTTACAGATGTCACCACCCGTAATTAAACCACCATCGGCAATGACGGGAACATACTTACCAGTTTCGCCAAAAAAGTCATCACGGGCAGCAGCACAATCAGAAATTGCTGTGGCTTGAGGGACTCCCACACCTAATACACCACGGGAAGTACAAGCTGCACCAGGACCAATACCCACCAATACACCAGCTGCACCAGCCTTGAGCAAATTCAAAGTGACTTCATAAGTGACACAGTTGCCCAAGATTACGGGCATTGGCATGTCTTGACAAAAATTTGCCAAGTCCAGAGTCACAACTGCATCAGGTGATAAATGTGCTGTCGAAACCACCGTGGCTTGCACAAAAAACAAATCAGCCCCAGCTTCTGCGACAGTTTTGCCAAATTTACTTGCCCCTGCGGGGGTAGCACTGACTGCGGCAATACCGCCCTGCTGTTTAATTTCTTTAATTCTTTGTGTAATTAGTTCAGGTTTAATTGGTTCGGCATACAATTCCTGCATCAACCCAACAAATTCATCTTTGCCAACCGAGGCAATGCGGTCTAAAATTGGCTCTGGATTTTCGTAGCGAGTTTGGATTCCTTCGAGGTTGAGCACGCCCAATGCACCCAACTTCGATAAAGCCACCGCCATGCGGACATCGACTACACCATCCATAGCACTGGCAATAATGGGAATTTCCCGCTCAATATTGCCGATGCTCCATGTTGTATCCGCTAAACTGGGATCGAGTGTTCGATTTCCAGGGCAGAGAGCAATTTCATCAATACCATATGCTCTGCGGGCAGTTTTTCCCCGTCCTATTTGAATTTCCACGCTGCTAAGTTCCCAAATCTGTTTAAGCTAGGGTATCAAATAGTGGGGGTACTTGGAGCGTTTTTTTTCTAATATATGGTTATATGGGCATTAGTCATTTGTCATTGGTCATTAACAAAGGAAAAGTGACAAAAACAAATTACACCCAATGGATAAGCATTAGAACCACTGAATATTGTTAACATTATTTAAGATTTCCCCTTTGACTCCCTTGATTCAATCTGAAACCCTAGAACTACTCGAATGGTCGCGTCTGTGCCAGCATTTGTCTACTTTTGCGGCGACAAAGTTAGGCGCGATCGCATCTCGTCATCTACAAATTCCTGCTTCGCAAGCCGAAAGCGAGCAATTACTCACACAAACAAAAGAAGTATACGAACTCGAAAGTCGTCTCACCTCTGGCTTATCCTTTGAGGGGATTCAAGATATTGGCGATTCCCTCGAGCGGGCGGAACTCCAAGGAATTTTAGCAGGAGATGAATTACTAGCGATCGCGACTACACTGGCGGGGGCACGCAATTTGCGGCGTGTCATCGATAGCCACGAAGATTTGACAATTTTAACTGACTTGGTGGCAGAACTGCGGACGTATCCGGAGATTGAGCAGGAAATCCACCGATGTATCGATGAACGCGGGCAAGTTACCGATCGCGCTAGTCCAAAACTAGGTGATATCCGCGCCGAACTGCGAAAAGCACGCAGTCAAATCACCCAAAAACTGCATAACATCATGCAGGTGAAATCCAATGCGGTGCAAGAACAAATTATTACCCAACGTGGCGATCGCTTTGTGATTCCGGTGAAAGCCTCGCATAAAGACGTAATTCCTGGTATCGTTCACGACAGTTCCACAAGTGGCGTAACTTTATACGTTGAACCCAATTCTGTTGTCCCCATGGGGAACCAACTTCGGCAACTCATTCGCCGCGAAGAGGTGGAAACCGAAGCCATTCGGCGTAAGTTAACTGAAGAAGTTGCCGCAGTCAAGCCCGATTTAGAAAGACTTTTAGCAATTGTGACAACTTTAGATTTAGCCACCGCAAAATCCCGTTATAGCTACTGGCTCAAAGCCAATCCTCCCCGCTTTATTAGTCGCGAAAATAAGGAAAATATTACTTTACGGCAATTAAGACACCCTTTGTTAGTTTGGCAAAATCAGCATGAACAAGGGCATGATGTCATCCCGGTGGATATGCTGGTGCAGCCAGAAATCCGAGTTGTGACAATTACGGGACCAAATACGGGTGGGAAAACGGTAACTTTAAAGACACTTGCTTTAGCCGCACTTATGGCAAAAGTCGGTTTATTCGTCCCTGCACGGGAACCTGTCGAGTTGCCCTGGTTTGATTTAATACTGGCAGACATTGGCGACGAACAATCGCTTCAGCAAAGCTTATCGACATTTTCCGGTCATATTCGCCGGATTAGTCGGATTTTAGCGGCATTGGGGAATGAGGCAGGGAATGGGAATGGAGATGTGGAGACGCGGGGACGCGGGGACGAGGGGACTGGGAATGGGGATGTGGGGACGCGGGGACGCGGGGACGCGGAGACGGAGGAAAATGAAGTAGATATCTCCCCCTCTCCAGATTCCCCCCTCTGCCCATCACCATCCTCACTGATTCTTCTGGATGAAGTCGGAGCCGGAACCGATCCAGTAGAGGGTAGTGCCTTAGCTATTTCCTTGCTGCGCTATCTTGCGGACAATGCGCTGCTGACAATGGCAAGTACCCACTTTGGCGAACTCAAAGCCTTGAAATATCAAGACGAACGGTTTGAAAATGCTTCCGTAGAGTTTGATGAGACAACCCTGTCACCAACCTATCGCTTGCTGTGGGGGATTCCTGGACGTTCCAATGCCTTAGCGATCGCCCAACGTTTGGGTTTGAAAGCGGAAGTTGTCACCGCCGCCAAGCAGGAAATGGGTGGTGCAAATGATGAAGTCAATGAAGTGATTGCGGGATTGGAAGCCCAACGCAAGCGCCAGGAAACCAAAGCCGCAGAAGCTCAGAAATTATTACAGCAAGCCGAGAAACTCTACAAAGAGGTATCCGAAAAAGCGACTAATTTAGAAGAGCGGGAAAAATCCCTGAAAGCCGAGCAAGAAATTGCAGTCCAGCAGGCAATCACCCAAGCTAAAGGTGAAATTGCCCAAGTCATCCGTCGTCTCCAACAGGGTACTCCCACCGCCCAAGATGCCCAACAAGCAACAAATGCCTTAAATCAAATTTCCGCAAAATTTAGCCAGAAACAGCATTCCCCAGCCAAACCTGTTGGTTTTATGCCAAAAGTAGGCGATCGCATTCGCATCTCCAAATTAGGGCAAACTGCGGAAGTAATCACAGTACCTAACGAAGATGGAGAATTAAACGTTCGCTTTGGCATTATGAAAATGACTGTGAAATTGGCAGATATTGAGTCGCTAGATGGGAAAAAGCCGGAACCAGTCGAAAAGACGCGGGGACGCGGGGACGCAGGCAAGAAAGTTCCAGAAGTAGTTCCACCCGTTGAAGTCCCAATTATTCGTACTTCCAAAAATACTGTCGATTTGCGCGGAAAACGGGTAGCTGACTCGGAAATAATTGTAGACAAAGCCATTTCTGAAGCTAGTGGAGCAATCTGGATTATTCACGGACATGGCACAGGCAAACTCCGGGAAGGTATCCAGGAATTTTTGCGCCAACACCCAAGAGTGAGCCGATTTGAAGCCGCAGCCCAAGCAGATGGTGGCACTGGTGTTACGATTGCTTACATTTATTAAAATTGTGCAAGCAAAAAATATCACTAGTAGGGGTTGTTAAAAACGACATTATCTGCATCTACAGTTCAAGTGGAGCCGCAGCGAAAGTAATTGCTGTTAGCGGCTAACACTTTGGGGAAACTTGCAAATGCAGGATTGATGGAAGTGGAAAGTTTTGGGTATAAATTGGCGTTTGCTGATAGATTACATAGATGATTGGCTCATTTATATGAGTAAAATCAGGATAATTTTTTGTGCCCGTACTTTCTTCAAAATGGGTTTCGTCTTAGAGTAAGACAAAGAAAAGATGCTGTTTACCAAATCGCTAGAAATTATTGACACTTGGCTACCATTTGCTGGATCAGATTAAGGGCAACAAGGAAGATATGGAGATAAAGGGAACACAAACACGAGAAGCATATTCTTTCTTGCTTGTCTCTCCTTTACTCTCCCCCTTGCTCCCTTTTCTCACATCCAGAACAACGCCAGGGTGGGAAACCAATCGAAATAGCCGAGAGTCTGGTTTCAAAATGGGTAACAGCAACAGCCCCTACCAGCCCGATCGCGTATGCTAAAAGTTATGCACCCTGCCGCCAATTCGCCCAACCCAACATCACAGTGGGAGGACTTGACCAAAATAGGTACTCCCGACCTAACAGAGTGGGATAACATCAAAACTCAGTTGGATTTAGTGTTGTTGGCGCTTGAAACATTAACAGGCATTGGCTCCGAAGCAATGCTGAGTGCTGCAATTGATTTAGGCTTAGAATCAAAAGTGCCCGATCGCGTGGCGCTGTGGCGACTACGCCAGTCAAACCCATTACGTAAAGGACAAGGAGGAAGAAAAAAACTTGATGTCGAAGAAGCGCGATCGCTTGTTCTCATCACCTGCCACCTTGCCAAACAGCATCAAGAATTGATTCGTCGGGCAGTCAGCTTACTCGAACAAATGGCGGAGAGCGATCGCGAACCCCATCAAGCTGCCCTACTCGGAGATTATATTGACGCTTTCTGCAACACATACCAAGAGCGGATGGAGGAAGACGAAGAAATCTCCACGGATTTATTAACCCATTTGGCGTTGAAATTGCTAGTAGATTTACTTTTTTACAGTGGTCCTGGTGGTCATCGCCGTCTCTGGCTAGCACTTATCGACCGCTCAACCAAATTTTAGATTTGAGGTTTGAGATTTTAGATTGGTCGGTTGTTAATGCGTCATGGTTAATGGTTAATTGATTCAAAACTCAGCCTTAACAATTAACAACTACCTGCTACTAGCAAAAATCCAAAATCCAAAATCCAAAATCCAAAATCTTAAAATTGTCCCCCATTGCACTTTCTGCTATGCCTCTATCAAATTCTGTCATCCGTCGCTATACACCTCCTACTTGTACGCTGGAAGTTAAGGCGCAAAGCTCACCATTATCACAATGGATGGGTAAATCAGTTCTCAAGCAACTACGCTTTGAACTTCGTTTTGACGATCCGCGATTACCAGAAGAACAGAGGATTGCAATCAGAGGCGATCGCGATCGGCTGGAAGCCTTGTATGCAGTGGTGACAGGCTACGTCAAGGAGTTCCTCCAAAAATCTCCAGATCAATTTTGGGAAAGCTATTCAATATCATCAAATCAAGATCGAGATTTAAACAATACAGAAATACAAGATTCTGCGAATTTTTCATCGCCAACCAGCACTTTAGGAAAACCATTTAATCCCGAAATACCCAGAACTGCACCCAAGGGTGATATTTATATCGAACCCAGCAGTCACTTATCACATAATTTATTTCTCGGTTCATTAGCTTCCCAAGTACCTGGAGGAGTAGTTAAACTTAGCCTCCTGCAACTCTTCGATCTTGCATCTGCCCTTGACGAGTATTCCAGTGATGTACTGGCATTACCCAACCTGGAAAGCCGTCGTCGCAGTTCTGGAGTGCCAGCTTGGGCACCAATTGCCGCAGTTATTGCTGTGGCTGTAGGTTTAACACCTCTGACTCTACAGTATGCAAATCGTAGCCGCCAACAAACAGCAAATAAAGAAACAGCTAAACAGGAAAACGTCGCTCTGCAAGCTCCAACTTCAGAGACACTACCAACACCTTTACCCAGCCTGTTAACACAAGATGGTTTGCCCAACCTGGGAGGATTACCGCCAACACCACCCCCTGGTTCCACAAACGTAACAATACCTAATGCTGGCGCAGTTCCTGGTTCGCCAACCACCACGACACCTGGGGCACTTCCTCCCAATGCACAGGTATCTCCGGGTACTGGTGCTAACTCAGTCGCACAATTACCAGCAAATGTAGGGACTAACGCTCCTTCTAGTGCTTCTAATCCGGCTAATTTCAGTTTTCCAACTGCACCCGTACCGTCATCGGGAAGTGCTTTTTCTATACCTGGAGCAGCAAATCCCAAATTACCAGCCATTAGTAGCAGTAATATACCTCAGACACCACCTTCGCTGCCGCCTTCAATTCTCCTGCAACCCAATATTAGTCAAAGTCCCACGAAAAATACTAATTCGGCAAGGGAAAGCTTACCTACAGATATCTCCGCCCTACCGCTCTTGTCACCAGAGCCAAAACCAGCAAATCCCCGTACTAGCACACAAACTCAAGGGACTTCGCGCCCGAATGCCAATGATCCTTCGGAATTAATTGGTAGATTGCGGGATGCTAGAAATACCACCGATTTGGCTACCACCAGTAATACCAGCAGAACTAGTAATAGTCCTGCAAATCAAAGCGGTACAATTTTTGATACTCCTCAGGTTGCAGAAGCTAGAAATGCCCTGAAAAGTCGTTGGCAACCCCCTACAGGGTTAAAGCAGAGTTTAGAATACAGTTTATTAGTTGGTGTTGACGGCACAATTGAGCGGATTTTACCTTTAGGTAGAGCTTCACGGGACTATATCGATCGCACGGGAATGCCTCTGATTGGTGAACGTTTTGTATCTCCCAACCGTAATGGGCAATCTATACGTATTCGTGCTGTTTTTGCTCCTGATGGTAAAGTTCAGACTTTCCCGGAAACCGATTAAATATAAAAAACAAAAGGGTTGTGGTAGCAACCCTTTTAAATTTATTGTGAGTTCGATGAGTGATAAAGGCTGAAACTATTATCCAGTATTATGTGTGATAACTAAGAGTTTCTAAAAATCTCTGAGTTTATTTGAGAATAGAATTCAGTAACCCTTGAATTTGTGAATTATTGATTTGGTTCTCAACTAATGATTGAGGTAGCTTTGAGCCTTAGTGTCCAAAACCATTGATTCACAAGGTTTATAGCGTTTGAAATCCGTCGAATTCACGTTAAATTATAGGGAAAATCACAGAAAGTTATTGAGCGTCTAGATACGGGAGCGATGGTAAATGTCCTTCCCTATCAAATAGGAGTTGAATTAAAAGCTATTTGGGTAGAGCAGACAACAATGCTTGAACTTAATAACGTAATTTGCTAGTTACTGGTCAAAAATTTATCAAATTAATACAGAATAGTTTATTTTAGAAGTATAAAATACTTTAAAGCAGTATTTTATACTTAAGATACAGTGTTTTTATGATCATATAGATAAAGTTGACATTTGTGGTTCTTCCGTCCTCTTTATGGGGATTGAGATTTTTTGTCGCAAAACCATTACGGAACACATAATTAAAAGCAATTATGTTACTTTTCTATGTTAAATCCTTACGCAATAGTGCCTTTGTTATTTTTCTCTAAAAAAAACAAAAGAATCATATTTGTTGTATCTGATAAATATTGAAACATCAAAACGAAATAAAGGTTTATTTAAGATTTAGAAAGCAGGACTAAGGTTGTATGCAACAGAATAAATGGATGTGCAACGGCATTGCAGAGGATGGTCAGCAGCATCCGAACCAAGAGCTTGAAGGTATATATAAGCCATACGATAACTCTGGTAATGATTATGTCGTATGCCATCAGAGACAGGAACAAGTGGTAGGTGACGCTTCTAAGTCTCCTTTTAAAGCGATCGCGATTTCACTACTTGCAGGCATCATTGCAACTTTAGGGGTTGGGTGTGGGACGGTTGGTGGTTCGTCGTCACCGACTCCGTCAGCCTCAGCTTCACCATCAAAAGAGACCGGATATCAATGCAGTACAGATAAACTTGTCAAGAAATCGGGTAATTTGTTTGGTGCTATTGAGATAGGTAGTAAGGGTGTAAAAGGAAAGGTGATTCAAGAACTGGAAACTCTTAATGAGGATGGAGCTAAACTTATAGTTTTTAGAAAAGAAAAAATTGAAGATCGAAATGTGAATGCTGCTGACCCCAACTCAAAATCGGTAACTATTGTGGAAGCTGTAAAGTCTACGTTTCACGATATCCAAAAGCGATTTAACATCTCCTGTGAGCAAATATTGATATATGGAAGTAGTGGGCTTGCAGAGGAACTTGCAAAGAAAGCTCCTCAGAAGAAGGAAGATATTGTCCAAGAAGTCCAACAAGCAACTGGAAGGACGATGAAATTTATTACCTCAGAGGAAGAAGGTAGTTTTGTTTTTGATGGGATTGTTCCAGCTTGGAGACTTAACGAGACTATTGTAGTTGATATCGGATCGGGTAATACGAAAGGAGCTTACCTTGACTCTAATGATAAACACATTACATTTTCTTTTCCGTTTGGCACAGGGACTTTTACTAAGGAAGTAAAACAGAGCCAGGGAAATATTGATTTTACGAAAGCCGCAGAGAATGCAAAGCAGAAAAAGTTAATACCACAAATAGCCAGTGAAGTTCAGCTTAAACCAGGTATGCAAACTTTACCAAGAGTCTATCTAGCAGGTGGTATCTCATGGGCACTATCTACACTTACACGACCTTGCTCACAACCGTACACTGTCAGAGGAGAAAAACAAGACCGGCTTGATTCATTTATTCCGATTTCTTCAGAAGACATTAAGACTTTTTATTACAATGCTACACAAGATCGAAAGGCTCTGTTTAACCCAGACCTAAGTAATTGCAGTGCTGAACGTCGAAAAGAAGTGCAAAAAGATATAGCAGACATTAAAACAAAGATTTTTTCAGAAGACGAGCTAATTGCAGGAGCTGAGATTATTCGCGCTTTTAATCAAGAATTGAATTTTTCTGGAAAACAAGTTTTCTTTGTACCTTCTGCAAAAGATGCTCTTCCAATAGGTTATCTTCAGCAGCAGCTAAAGAAGGTTGAGGAAGATGCCGATCAGTAAGCATAGATAGGTTTGCGAATACTTTACTACATTAAGTCGTAATTTTACTGAAAAATCTTGGTAAATGACTGATAATACTTGTATGTACCAGTATATATACAGTCATGCTCTGTTGCCTCAATCCAGATTGTAAGAATCCTTCCGTACATGACAGTACCAAATATTGCCCTGATTGTGGTGCTCCTTTGTTGATACTTAGAAATCGGTATAGTCCGGCTAAATCTTTAGGTGGTGGTGGTTTTGCCAAAACCTATTTGGCAGAAGACGTTGATAAGTTAAGAGAAAAATGCGTTATCAAGCAATTTGCGCCACAAGTACAGGGAACCGCAGGACTGCAAAAGGCAACGGAATTATTTGAGCAGGAAGCGAGGAGACTACAACAGTTAGGAGAACACCCACAAATTCCCACTTTGCTGGCTTATTTTCAAGAAGATAGTCATTTGTATTTAGTACAGCAATTTATTGATGGGCAAAATTTACTCGCGGAACTGCAACAGCAAGGAACTTTCAGCGAGGAAAAAATACGGGATTTATTGCAGGATTTGTTAAATATCCTCCAGGTTGTACATCAACAAAAGGTTATTCATCGAGATATAAAACCAGAGAATATAATTCAGCGCGGTGATGGCAAAATTGTTTTAATTGATTTTGGTGCATCCAAGCAACTGACACAAACGGTAGTGGCAACACAAGGAACGATGATTGGTTCTTTTGGTTATGCACCTTTGGAACAAATGCAGGGAGGAGAAGCTTACCCTGCTGGTGATTTATATGGTTTGGGTGCAACTTGCTTTCATTTGTTGAGTGGGATTCATCCTTGGGAACTGTGGAAGCGACAAGGTTATGGTTGGGTTAGAAATTGGCGAGAAAACTTACAACAACCAGTCAGTCAAGAATTGGGGCAAATTCTGGACAAGTTGCTGCACGAAGAATATCAGCAGCGTTATGACTCCGCACAAGAAGTATTACAAGCTTTAAACCCTTCACGTGCACCAGTACCCTCAACCCAGCCAGTAATTATAAAACCAGCATCATCACCAGCACCAGTACCCCCAACCCAGCCTGCACTTCCTACCCCAGCACCATCACCAGTATCTCCTACAGTACCCATTCAAGCACAAGCAGCACCAGCAGCATCAATAAAGCCGTCTACAAAGCCGAAAATAGCAACAAAAAACCTACTAACACAAAATCCTAAGCTGAAAAAAGGGTTAGTGGTAGGTGCTGCTATTACCTTATTGGGATTAGTTGGAAGTCAAATCTATGGCTATGTTCGCTATGGCTTATTTCCAACTGATCTGATATTTTTATTTCAGTATGAAAGTTTTCTCAGTAGTTCTTTCTCAGAAAGAATGCTGACTGGGCATTCCAGTTTAGTTCGTTCCGTTGCCTTTAGTCCAGGTGGTAAAAGCCTTGTCAGTGGTAGTGGAGACAAAACCATCAAACTGTGGGACTTGTTAACTGGAGAACAAATCCATACCCTCATAGGACATTCTGATAGCGTTAGCTCCGTCGCCATTAGTCCAGATGGTAAAATCCTTGTCAGTTGTAGTGGGGACAAAACCATCAAGCTATGGAACCTGGAAACCGAAGAAGAAATCCGTACCCTCATAGGACATTCTGATAGCGTTAGTTCCGTTGCCATTAGTCCAGATGGTAAAACCCTCATCAGTGGCAGTTGGGACAAAACCATCAAACTGTGGAACCTGGAAACCGGACAAGAAATCCGTACCCTCAGAGGACATTCTGATCATGTTGTTTCCATTGCTATTAGTCTAGATGGCAAAACCCTTGTCAGTGGCAGTTATGATAAAACCATCAAACTGTGGAACTTGCTAACTGGAGAACAAATCCGCACCCTCACAGGACATTCTGATAGCGTTAGCTCCGTCGCCATTAGCCCAGATGGTAAAACCCTTGTCAGTGGTAGTGGGGACAAAACCATCAAATTGTTGAAACTGGAAACTGGAGAAAAAATCCGCACCCTTACAGGACATTCTAATTTGGTTAGTTCCGTTGCCATTAGTCCAGATGGTAAAATCCTCATCAGTGGAAGTTGGGACAAAACTATCAAACTGTGGAAACTGGAAACCGGAGAAGAAATCCGTACTCTCACAGGACATTCTAATTTGGTTAGTTCCGTCGCTATTAGTCCAGATGGCAAAATCCTTGTTAGTGGCAGTTATGATAAAACCATCAAAATTTGGCGGTTGTACTAAAAATTGCACTTTCTCTGTTTCTCAAATTTGATACCAACTTAACATCGATTAGATGACAGATCAAATAAACAGACAATTATCTAATGCGGTTTTTAAAGTTTTATCTGTCGTGAATGCCATTTAAATTGACGTGAGTTCGACGGATATCAAACGCTATAAACCTTGTGAATCAATGATTTTAGACACTAAGGCTCAAAGCTACCTCAATCATTAGTTGAGAACCAAGTCAATAATTCACAAATTCAAGGGTTACTGATTCTATTCTCAATAAACTCAGAGATTTTTAGAAACTATTGGTTATCATACATAATACTGGATAAGAGTTTCAGGCTTTATCACTCATCGAACTCACGTTAAATTTAGTTCCAATTTAATGGCAATCACATCCCGATTCCAACTACTTGATGAAATAGTTAATCGCGGGATTTTTTATGATTAATCGCTTTCTGCTTTCTACGTCGTTTCTGAGCAGCTGCAACAGCACCTTCCACTGGATATCCAGCAACAGGAATAACTTGATACTTACGCTCGTCCTCCAACTTGCGGAGTTCGGTGTAATCAACCCAATGAATGCAGTCAACCGGACAAGTATCAATTGCCTCTTGCACCATTTCTTCAGAATCCCCATCCTGACGAATCACACGCGATCGCCCATAATCTGGTTCAATATAAAATGTATTCCGAGCAACATGGGCGCAGTGTTTGCAACCGATACAGGTGATTTCATCAACGTAAACACCTTTTTGCCGCAAGATGCCGCCTAATTCTGGTTCAAATCCAGAGCGTTCCGGAGACTCCCGTAAAAATCCTCCTAATTCCGGCTCCAAACCAGAACGATTATCGTCACCATCTACTGGCGAGGCTACAAAATCAGCCATGACACCAATTCTCCCAAATGTTGGTAATCACAAAGCAATTGCGTAGCTTGCAAATCGTTTTTAACCTGCTTGACAAGTTACATAGGCTCAAGCTAGTTAACCTACGGGATACGCTGAAGCACAACAGCAGATACTTCCTCTTTTCCCGCAGGATACGACGAATTTCCCAACAGGGATTATGCACTCCAACGCTGTACAACTAAGCGAATCGAACCGTCTTCGTTATTTTGTTGTTCGGCAACTTGGAACCCAGCACGGGCAGTCTCTTTCATTACTGTTTGAAATGCATAACGTTGAGTAATTTTACGTAAAAACCCTTCCACAGACAAATCTTGCTGCCAATACTGTAAATCAGCTACAAGTTCATATTCATTACCATTCCAGCGAAAGCCAATGTCGTAATTGTTATCTTGGGCGATCGCAATTTCTGCGTCGTGAGTTTGACCGCGATAACCCCTTACCTGACAAGGACCTGGCTTCCAATCAATGCCTAAGTCTGTAAGTGCTTCTTGCAAAGATTCAAGGTTACGGATTTGGGTTTTGATTTGGCTAAAATGTGACATGGTTTTTTGATTTTTGTGAATGCGATCGTGTGAATGTAATTACCGTTGAAGTAAACAGACTTGAAATTTAAAGTTAGATCGAAAAATTCAGTCGAAAATTTACCAGTCGCTGAAACTTGTCTGCGCGTTCGCCACGCCAGATTGTTGTACCTGTTGAGTCGCAAAATATTCTGAGGTTGGCTCGTGATTCATTACTAGTCCTAGCTGTGCCTCGATTGCCGCAGTGACTTCAGCGCAGGAAGCACCCACAATCCCAGTGACTTTTTCTTGTACCCGACCATCTGGATAGATAATGAATTCTAATGTTTCCATTTTTATGCCAACCACGAATTGAATACGCTCGGATTGTACTGCTCTAGCAGGAGGCTACATAAAACAGCCTGGGGAACATGTCTTGAAGTTACAAACTTGCCATTTGTTAACTAATGTTCCACCTATCAAAATATATATCTCAGAATCTTTACAAAATTTATTACTTTTATTAGGTAATACATCTGCTATATGTAAGTTTCCCTTAACCTTGGGGATTAGTCAAGCTGGGAAATCAACTTGCAATGTAAGTATAAGATGCCGATGAAAGCTCATTCAGCAAGGACTTGCACCGATATATCCAATGGAAAACTGTTCAGAATTATTGAAAAAGTTTATCATTATGATTGAATTTATCTGAATATTGATGAATTTGCGAGGGGGAATTGGGCACAGGGCAAGACTGAACTAAATCTATGTTTATCAGGGATTGAGCCAGGACAAGCCAATATTCTTCGATTTGGCGTAAGTGCCATTTATAAATAAAAATCTAAAATTCAAAAACTCAAATCCAAAATGTTATAAGCTTTTGGATTAACCCGAATAATTTGCCTAAATTATTTTGATTTAGATTTACTTGATATATGAGTCCAGAGCAAGCGATCGATTTGAGAAATATGTCAGCAAAGATGCGCGTTGGAGTATTGGGTTTTGGAGGATTAGGGCAAGCAGCAGCCAAGGTGCTTGCACCCAAGCAAGAAATGCTATTGGTAGCAGCAGCAGATAAAAATGGTTATGTTTATGCAAATGAGGGGTTAGATGCGAAAACCTGTATCACCACATACCAATCTCAAGGCTCATTGGGATATTTAGAGCCAAATGGCAAAATTACGACTGAAAGTATTGAAGAGTTAATTGCTAGCGGTTGCTCCGTCGATGGTTACTTTTTAGCCTTGCCGAATCTTCCCAATGACTTTATTGCATCGGTTGCCAAGCAGTTTATCAAATTAGGTTGGCGTGGGGTACTTGTTGATGCAATTAAGCGCACCAGTGCAGTCGAACAGCTTTTGGCAATGAAAGCCGAACTGCAAGCGGCAGGAATTACCTACATGACAGGATGCGGGGCAACACCAGGTTTGTTAACGGCAGCCGCATCACTAGCCGCCCAAAGCTATGCGGAGATACATCAAGTGGAAATTACTTTTGGTGTGGGAATTGCCAATTGGGAGGCATATCGTGCCACAATTCGCGAAGATATTGCCCACATGCCGGGTTACAGTGTGGAAACCGCTAGGGCAATGACAGATAAGGAAGTTGAAGCATTATTAGATCGAACCAACGGCATTTTAAAATTAGAGAATATGGAACATGCCGATGATGTCATGTTAGAAATGGCAGGAATTTGCGATCGCGATCGAGTTACTGTTGGTGGTGTAGTCGATACTCGCAACCCGAAAAAGCCCCTGAGTACCAACGTCAAAATTACCGGACGTACCTTTGAAGGCAAAATTTCTACCCATACTTTTACATTAGGTGATGAAACTAGTATGGCAGCCAATGTTTGTGGACCTGCATTTGGATATTTGAAAGCGGGAATACAACTTCACAAACGCGGCATCCACGGAATCTTTACCGCCGCAGAAATTATGCCGCAATTTGTCAAGTAAACTTGATCCAAATTTGAAGTCATGATGACTTAGGCAAGGTTCACAATAAATCATCAATGTATCTGTGTTCATGTCTGATACCGTTTCTCCAAAATCTGGCAACATATAAATCTTTGTGTTACTTAGCTTTTGGAGAATTGGTATTACTTTGGCGGCAGGAGTAAATCCTCCGTCAAGTTATTCTATAAGATATCCGATTGAATACTTATTATTAAAACTGACACGGAGACTTAGAGACGCAGGGAAGGGGAGAAATCTCAATTGTCTGTTTATTTTTATACATAATATTATTTTTCTTTGCGTCGCTCTTATCTTCAATTATTTAGGCGAACTTGATATGATTAATCCCTAACGCCAAATCTTGATCAAATTATCATCCCCTGCACTGACAATTGTCTTCCCATCTGGACTAATTGCAACAGAACGAATGTAATTTTCATGTCCTGTGAGGGTACAAATTTCTGTTCCTGTTTCCACATGCCAAACTTTAATTGTTTTATCCCAACTGCCACTAACGAGAATATCCGAGTTTTGACTGAGGGAAATTGATGAAACGACATCAGTATGTCCTGTCAGTGTGCGGATTTCTTTACCAGTAATCACATTCCAGAATTTGATTGTTTTATCACTACTACTACTGATAATAACTTCACCTTCACGGTTAAATAAAAGACAATTCACAAAAAAACGATGACCAGAAAGTGTATATATTTCTTGACCTGTATTTACTTGCCAAACCTTGATTGTACAGTCAGAACTAGCACTGGCAAGTAATTGTCCATCAGGGCTAAAAGCTAAGGAATTAATAGCATCTTCATGTCCAGCAAAAGTATTAATTTCATTACCAGTATTTACTTGTGTAATTTTGATAATGCAGTCAGCACTGCCACTGGCGAGTAATTGTCCATCGGGACTAAAGGCAAGAGCGTTGACACTGTGGCAATGAACTGTCAAAGTACAAATTATTTTACCTGTATGAAATTGCCAAAGTTTAATACTATTGTCCCAACTACCACTAGCTAAGATTTCTCCATCATGGTTGAAGGCAAGAGTCCAAACTGAATCGTTATGTCCAGAAAACCAGCGTCCTAATTGGCGTAGTTTTTCCCCTGTCTGTAATTTCCACAGTTTGACTGTATTATCATTACCACCACTAACAAAAAACTCTCCACTAGGACTAATAGCAACTGCATAAACCATACTCCTATGTCCTTGTAGGGTACGATATGCCTCCGGCGAAAAGCTCTGCTTCCCAGATTGCCCACTGTAATATTTCCAGTTCTGTTGAGGTGGAATAACCCTTGGTGATATGTGAGTTGGAGGAATAGGTTGGGAAATAATAGTGGTTGGAATATTTGCCTGTACAGATGGTATTATTGTTGGCGGTACAGAAGAAATTTCGTCAATACCAGAACTCAACAAGCTTAACCATTCTGCCACTGACTGGGGGCGAAATTGCGATCGCATTTCCATCCCCTGTAATATTGCTAGATTCACCCCGGCACTAATACTAGGGTTGAACTTTAATGGTGTTTCCAAGGGAACATTACGGAGGCGATCGTCAGCACTTGTCGGTACTACTCCTGTCAGCAATGTATAAAGAGTTGCAGCCAAACCATAAACATCAATATATTCACCTCGTATTGCTTCTAGCTGATACTGTTCCGGTGGAGCAAATCCAGGTGTGCGATATACCGTATGTCGTTGGACAATACCAGGTATAAATTCTCTAGCAATTCCAAAATCAATCAACACCGCTTCCAATTTCCCCGTGCGAATCATGATGTTACGCGGCTTGATATCTCGGTGTAGTAACCCTTTACGATGAATTACCGTCAATGCATCACCAATTTGATTGATGTAAAGTAGCGCTTCTGTTTCTGAGACTATCCCTGTGCGTCGGAGTCGCTTACCTAAATCTTCGCCTTGAATATATTCCATCACCATACAAGGCAAATTCTCTTCATCGAAAATATTCTCGATTTGCACCACATGGGGATGACGACAAACAGCCAATCTCACAGCTTCATCACGAAAATCTTGTCGCAATTTATCGCGATGTGGTTTCCAGGAACGATTATTTAATATCTCTTCTTTGAGGGTTTTGATAACTCGCAGTTGATGTGATTGAGTTTTCGCCAGATAAGTTATGCCAATTCCACCTTCCCCAAGTTTACCTTCGATAATGTAGCGTCCCCCAAATAACGCCTGTCCTGGATTCCAGTCCATAGTATAGTATGAGTGCTGATGACACCGATGCTGAAGTTGCTTCCAAAATCAAGTCAGATGACGATATTGAATAAATGTTAAATAAATATTAAATAAATATTTAGATCAGTACAGATATTAATAATTCTAATCTTTAATTAAATATGAATCACTCTCAAGAAATGAAATGTTAGCAATTTACATAAACAATAAAAATTAATTTTTCAAACAACGCGAATTAATTTAGTTAATGTCTATGCATAAATCTCTTGTAGAGGGCGTTTATATGTTTATGACGAGCTATTTCAGCCCGTTATATATTCTTATATATTGAATATATTGATAGTGTGAAACCTAGGTAGTCTAACAACAAAGTTCGACACAACAACTAGTTTCAGATGCAAGCGAGATAAAAATTATGTTAAAAAATCTGCGTTTGAGACAAAAATTTACAATTCTGTTGCTGGCAATATTACTAATGGGTTTAAGTTTGAGTGGATTTGCTCTATCTGCCCTACTCAGACAAAATGCCAAAAACGATATTGCCGCAACTGGTGTAATGCTGATGGAAACCATGACTTCAGTACGAAACTACACAACCAATCAAATCAATCCGGAATTGAAAGAGAAACTGGAAGTCAAGTTTTTACCGCAGACAGTACCAGGATATTCAGCACGGGAAGTATTTGAAGTTTTGCGGCAAAAGAAAGGTTATCGAGACTTTTTTTATAAAGAAGCAACTCTCAACCCGACTAATTTACGTGATAAAGCGGATAACTTCGAGGCAGAAGTTGTCGAAAAATTCCGCAAGAATAGCAATTTAAAAGAGCTAAGTGATTTTCGGAAACTATCAGGTGGGGATATTTTTTATATTGCACGTCCTTTAGCAGTTTCGGAGCCAAGTTGTTTGGAATGTCATAGCACTCCAGAAGCAGCACCAAAGAGTATGATTGATCGTTATGGTAGTACAAATGGATTTGGTTGGCAGTTGAATGAGATTGTTGGCGCTCAAATCATCTCTGTACCTGCCAATACAGTTATTAATAGAGCTAATAAATCATCTTTTGTAATTATCGGATTAGTTTCAGCTGTTTTTGCCGCAGTGATTTTATTAGTAAATATCTTTTTGAATAGTCAAGTAATTCGTCCTCTCAAGCATATTACCCGTGTTGCTGAGGAAGTAAGTACAGGACATATGGATGCAGAATTTGACAAGTTTGGGAATGACGAAATTGGTAATCTTGCTAAAGCATTTAAACGGATGCAACTGAGTTTAGAAATGGCAATGAATCGATTAAAGAAATCTCACGGAAATACTAGTACATGAAGGCAGTAGTTATTTAGCTTGAACAGAAAGAAGCCTCTCACCTCCCTATCGGGTAGGCGATGAGATGAATTTTATCAGGGGTAAGAATTGAGTGGATATTCTCACCCCTCTAAATTTGGTTTGTTGTTGTTTATACTTGTTTATACCTTAAGATTGATTGCGGCGAAGACGATCAATTTCCCTCTGTAAATCTTCTAATTGACGGCGAAGTTGTTCAGCTTCAGTGTTTGTACTATTACTAGTATTACTACCATTCTCCTGAGCTTCAACATCAACAGCACCTTCCGCAGGATTACGCATGTAATTGCCTTGACGTATTTGTTGATACTCTGTAGAAGTTGCCCACTCGCGGATGTATTGCGATCGCTCGACTGGGAAAGGATGACTTTGCATTGAGCCAAGTAACCCTGTATACATCATAAATTTATATATTTGATTAAGTCCATCTTCGTCGAGGGCTTGATAATCTTCCGACTGTTTAATAAACCCCTGTAAGTGGCACTCATTGGCAAATTTGTTACTGCCACCACTAATTTTCATCATAGTTGTCATCACTATATTCACATCTTCCACCACCAAGAGGGCTGCGCGATCGGCTGATAACTCTGCTTTCCTTCGCCACTCATAGAAGGCAAGTAGCAAACCCTGACTGACAAAATTACCGATACCGAAAGTTAACTCGCCAATAGCGGTGGCAGCACGACTCGCCCATATCGCCATTTGAATTAGAATAGTATGACCACATTTAATATGCCCCAGTTCATGGGCTAACACCGCCCTAATTTCGGCTTCGCTAAGTAAGTCAAGAATCCCTGTATTGATGACAATGTAAGGATGTTCTTTTCCCAAAGCATAGCTATTTGCTTGGGGATTTTGTTCAACAAACAGTGTTGGCTCTGGATAAATATCCAAATCCCGCACACATTCGCGAAACATATGGTAGATAGTGGAGTATTGACGAGGTCCAACTTGGATGGTGTTGCCCATTAGATAAACTAGCTGAGGACGTTCGGCAAAAAATTCCACAAATTTACGCGCTACGAAATCGAACCCTGGTAAACTGCGAAGGGCTTGTTCGGCTTGTCGATCTAGGGGATGTCGGAATGCTTCGCTGGAAATTCCTGTATAAGTTGCCATAATGCAATTTGTTAGTTGTTAATGGTTAGTGGTTAATCGGTAATAGTTAATGAGTAATGGGTACTAGTTAATCGGCAATGGAGAATAGGTAATGGGTAATAGGGCTTACGTGGCTAGTGTAACAACTACTAACCCATAATCACCAACCAATAACCCACACCTCATCACCGACAACTAATATCCAAATACCCAATGAGTAAACATCGTTTTGTATGGGACTGAAAGCGTGTGATTGAGGCAGAAGTTCACTTGTCATTACATAACTTCCTACGATCGCAAACGGGTTTTCCGGCTTGGCACCATCATTTAACAATGGCGCGGTTGGTGGCACGGGCATTGCGTGTAGGACGTAGCGCCCTGATTCAAGTGGGCGCAGTTTGCGGTTATCAGGGACGGTATCGCACTAGTTTTGTGGCATCAGCCCTGATGTGGCGAGCAGGAGTGGTGATTGTTGCCCCAGAAGCCATACAGCAACGTTTGTTAAAAGTTGAAATTCCTCGCCTGCAACAATGGCTACAAGTCAACAAACCGATTAGAACTGGTGATGCTTGGGTAGGTGATGATTTCCAAGGAATACTGATAACTTCTCCCACAGCTTGGTTACAGGCACAACTAAGTAATAGTCATGCTTTTCCCCCAGATATCCCGACAATTATTGATGGTGTTGATGATTTGGAAGATTGGGTACGCGATCGCCTGACGGTGACATTAGAACCGCAAGATTGGGAAGAATTGCTGCTGGCATGTCCCGAAAATGGTGAAATTATTCGTAATGCCCGCGTTGATTTAGGTAGCAAAATCTTACAACATCCTGCCAATCCCTATGAATGTTATTTAATTGCCGATAAAGAAATTGAAATATTACAACGTTTATATTCAGTCTTAAATATTACTTGCCTGCCCGATAATTGGCAAAATTTCTATCACCAATTCCAACATCTTTCTCCCCTTCCCTTACTATGGACTACTATCAGTCGCATTCACGGTTCATTTTCCTTACATTGTGTCCCCGTTGAATTGGGTAAATACCTGGAACCAATTTGGCAAAGACAACCTGTAGTCTTAATTGGCGCTACTTTAGAACCGGAAACCGAAGCCCCCTTATTTCGGGAGCGTCTGGGTTTGGGGGATGTGACTTGTTTAAAATTTGCAGCCGACAACCAAAGCGAAGCCATTCAACTTTACGTACCCTACAATTTGCCTTTACCCAATACACCGGAATTTCGTGCTGCCTTTATTCATCAGGTGCGTACCTTGGTTTGTCTGAGTGCCACAGCACCCGGATTGACAGTCATTTTAGTGGGGGATGTACCCCTCAAAGCCCAAATTGGTGCAATTTTGGCATCCGAATTTGGTTCGCGGGTACAAGTCGAAAAAACTTGCCTGGATGAAAACGGGATTTTGGTGACAGGTTGGGAATTTTGGCGCGAAAACCATAGCGTTTTACCTGCACCGCAATTGATGGTAATTGCCACATTACCCCTACCATCCTTAGAAAATCCCCTAGTCGCCGGTCGAGTCGCCCATTACAAGCGATCGCATCAGGATTGGTTTCGGTTGTATTTGTTACCAACTGCTGTGAATGAATTGCAACGAGCGATCGCACCTGCACGCGAAAGCAAAGCTGTAGTGGCTTTACTGGATAGTCGGGTCGTTAACCGCAGTTATGGTGCCCAAATCCTCAGTACACTTACTCCCTTTGCTCGGATTAATTACCTCGATCCAAATTTATTTAATAACTCTCTTGAATAATTCCGAATGGGGTGTAGATATCTTGCTTGCGTGGGCAAGATGTTATACCATTTCACGAAAAATCTGATACAGATGTAAATCCTGAAAGCTTTGCTGCATCTAAGTTTTTTAATTGCGTTAGCGAAGCTCTTCCGAAGGAAGCATTGCGACTTGCGAATTGTGAATTGGTATTAGCCCTACGGACAAACCATGCGAATGTACTACAATTTTTACTTGATGCCTAAAAGACCATTTATGGAGTAAATATTAAGGATAGTCACGCAGGGAGAAACCCAGTTTCTCATCAAAAAGTCAGATGATTCTCGATACTTAAATCCAAGAAACCGGGTTTCTTTAGTCTTAAGGTTTATTTTATACATAACCTCTAAGACACCACGTCTCCACAAATATTTTGGGTTTGCTCGTAAAACTATAAGCTTCTAATCAATTGAAATAGATTGAGGACCTGATGTCCTACCATTCTGTGTATCAGAAGTATTAGCAGCGTTAGTATTTACACCAAGTTGCTGGTTGAGCCAGCTTTTTACCGGATCATCTGCAAGACTAAGTTTCAGCGCCCCAGAAACAAAGCCACCCATAAAAGATGCTGGGTGTTGGGCAAATTGTTTAAATATTGGTGTTAATTCATCAAGGAACATTTTGAGCCTGCTTTTTGTAGGTTTCTCAATTTATCTTAATGATTTTACGAGAATTAGGTGTCAGGAGATAGGGAGAGGGGGAGATGGGGAGAGGGGGAGATAGGGAGAGGGGGAGAGTGGGAGATGGGGAGATGGGGAGATGGGGAGACACAAATAAAATTTTCTATTTTTCTATATATCTCCTTGTCCCCGCGTCCCCACGTCACCACGTCACCACGTCCCCGCGTCCCCGCGTCCCCCTCAAGTCTCCTTTAATTGGGACTTTGTTCAGGCATCATGCACTTGTCAGAGTCACAACCTGCTGGTCCAGCTTCCGACATTTCCCCAAAGTCGTAACGGCTTAAAACTGTGTGGAAATCATCGGTTTTACGGCGCATTTCGACTTCCTTACTTAACTTTTCGTACCGTTCCTTGGAAATTGGCTCGAACGGTAAACGGGGGAAGGTTTGGAGGTCGTCAAAACGTGCTAAAAGTGCTGCACTCATATAACCTTCGTCATCACGGATGGCTTCGTAAATACGGGTTCCTAAAAGTTCGATTTCATTTTCCCGCAATTCGATAGTCGCAGAGGTGTTGTGTGTGACGTAAAACTGCTGCACCTGCATGTAAAAATCCATTTGTGCCAAGGCATTGAATTTACTGATGTCAATGGTGTCCGCACCGGGTAAATCTGCCCAAGATACAGCAACGGGAATCTCCACTAACCATTCAGTACAGCGTGGATCGAATGGGTCATTAAGTAAATTGCCTTTTTCATCTTTGTCTGACTGGGAAGGTACAATATTATACCCATATTCCAAACATGCCAGGGCTACAGGATCATTTTTACGGCAGGTAATGCGGCGGAGGAAACGCTGTGATTTTGGTGGATGCCATCCAGGAGAAGCACCTGTGAGTAGGGATTTTGTGCCGCTAGGTTGGACTGTGGTGCAACGGTTAGGACGTTTAAACCCGTGGCGATCGCAATATTCCCACACTACACGATGGACTATATCTTTCCACCGGGTGAGATATTCTTGTTCTTGGTGTTTAAAGGCGAGTCCTTGGGGTGTTTTTGGTCTGCCTTGTTCCCACCAGCGCAACCACTCGACACCAAAAGCATGAACAAAAAAGTCAAATAAACCGGTGAAGGAGACACCAACGATGGGATCGATTTCGCGGCTGTATTGGTAGCGAGGTTCGATGAATTGATGGTGTAATAGGGCAGCAACAGATAATGCGCCGGCTGTGAATGCTTCTTCTTGTTCTCTATGGTTGTCGGGATCAATTTGGTTTAGGTGTATTTCCGAAAGATTACAGTGGAAATTAGCACCAATGATTTCTCCACAGGGATTTAGCCCAAAACGTCCCAAACGATGCTCTAATTCTCGCTCTTCAAGATGGGGATATTTTTCTTGTAGCCATTCCCTAGCTTTCCCTTGTTCGTAAATCTTGAGAAAATCGGTTTTCAGTTCTTTGGTTGCCAGCAAATCACAATTCGCGCGGGCGATCGCTTCTCCAGCCCATTGAATTGCCCCTTCACCACTGTAATATTGTTTGCGAACTGCGTCCAAACATTCTTCGAGAGTCGGTTTGCGATGAAATACCCTGGTGTGGTTTGCCATTCGCAAAGCATCACGTTCGGGATCGATGCTCCAGTTGCCTTCGGCATCTTGCTGCCAGAGATTTGATTTTGCATCCGCAAAGGAAGTATCATCGCTTGCCCCTTGCCTCATGCCAGCTGATCTGCGGATATTACCAGCAACGATACAGACTGCTGCTTGGTCAATTAATAAACAGCATTCTACGGAGTTTAATTGTCTACCGATCGCTTTGTTGAGGATATTTGCACATTTGGTATAGAGTTCCGGCAATTTAACCGGATTCGCCACACCGCCAAAGCCCTTTAAGGTTTCTCCGGCTTGACGCACATCGCTGAGGTTAACGTTAACTTGAATTTCACCTGTAAAGCGTTCATCGGTAGAAAGCTCTAGTAATATTTGATACGACTTAACCCAACCTTGACGGCTGTCACCAACGTAGATAGTGACTTGATTACCTTCAATTTTAACTTCAGTTTCCTCCCGACGCTCGTTTATGGGAGTTGCACCAATTTCACCTTGTAAAATTACCTGAATATGATTACGGATAACAGGAAGTTTATTAATATACTTCGGTTCTAAAATAGCTCCGGTTCCGCACCCCATCATTGCCAAGTCCATCATTAAACCAAAGGCTTTCCAGTCTTCGAGGTTGGTAGAGGTGCAATTGTAACCACCAGAAAAGTTCTTAGGCTTGCTAATCCAGTCGGTTCCCCCCACCCATAACCAGCGTCCACTCGGTAATGCTTTCAAATTGCGCTCTGTTCGTGCCAGAAGTTCGGCTTCTTGGGAAGTTAACTTGCCTAATTCTACTAACCCTTGGAGGGTGCGATCGCACACTTTTTCCCAAGTTTCCCTTGTACCATCGGCATGACGACGGCTGTAGGTTCTAAAAAAGACGGGATTAGCGGCTGGGGCAGTTTCGGGGAACTCAGCACTAGAAATACGTTTGCGTTCAAGCTCTCGAACCATAACTTGTTGCTCAGGGACTTTACTTTTCACAGATTAAGAATATACGTCAACTGGCGGCAGGAAAAAAGGATTGCAAAATGTCGGAATATACGCTCTACCGCCATGGGTACTCACTTGGCTGTATAATTAATATTTGTTATGTCTTGGTTATGACATTGGCTCCTTGGCGTTCTCCTTTGAGTCGGGCACTGCATCGCGATCACAGTAAACCGGAATCTCGTTATTTTCAGTTGGCAACTGTACAAGCCAATGGCTACCCTGCAAATCGTACTGTTGTGTTTCGTGGTTTTCTCAATGACACGAACCAGTTAAAAATAATTACAGACAACCGTAGTCAGAAAATCGATCAGATTCAACAACAATCTTGGGCAGAGGCTTGCTGGTATTTCACAGGTACGCGGGAACAGTTTAGAATTGCTGGTAAATTAATTCTTGTTGATGCCAGTTGTGCTGATGTTGGCTTGCAAATGGCTCGTGTATCGACGTGGCAAGAACTTTCAGATAATGCTCGGATTCAGTTTACTTGGGCGCATCCTGGGGAAAAACGAGCCAACCCAGAGGCTTTTTCTGCACCTGCCCCTGATGCGATCGCTCCTTTAGCTAATTTTTGTTTGCTATTACTTAATCCGGTGAAGGTTGACCATTTAAAATTGCGGGGTGAACCACAAAATCGCTATATATATATGCGAGATGAATATATACAAGATGACTTTAATCAGCAGCTAAATGATAATTGGTCTTGTGTGGAGATTAATCCTTAAAGTGCTGGGATAAGTTGATATTTCCGAGTAGAAAAATTGCAATTTCAAAGATTAGTAAATTAATTTTGTTATTGGTAATCCATTAAATTTATATAACTTGATTTCAGGATAAGCTGAGATAGGGTTTGTGATTTTACTTTGTTCAAATTTCAGCACAATTTATTGAATCCAATTGATACTTTTTCTGTTGTTACAGCTAAAACCAAGAATTGGGGGATTCTCCCCCAAACCCCCGATTGGGGGACGGTTGCGTCCCCCAAGCCCCCTCCAAATAAGAAATACAAAAATTTTGGGGTTCGATGAATTGCAAGGCTTCTTAATTCAAATTAAAGCAAACTCTTAACCCAAATTCAGGTTAGATAATAATAAAAATTGCTATTTTTACAATTAATAAACACAAATTCTTAATGATAGATTCTTAATGATACATTAAATAAAATCATCTTCAGTTTCTGCTTGAATAATGCTTGTTTTTAAATTATTCCAGTCTACTTGCAAGGCTTTTTGATTGGATAATAAACGACCTTGGGATAGATGTAAAATATTACCGTCTTGATTGGTGGAATGAGAGTAAAATTCTTGGAGCAGTTCTAATTGATGATTCACCATTATCACTGTGAGATTCTGGGTTTGGCTAAGTTGGGATAATATTTGCATGAGACGTTCTGCTGTACCAATATCCAATGCCGCAGTCGGTTCATCCAATAATAAAACTTGGGGTTGGATGACTAAAGCACGTGCGATCGCGCATAATTGTCTTTGTCCTAGTGAAAGCTGGAGTTCGTTTCTTCCCAAGCAATCATCTGATATTTGCAATTTTTCAATCCACCCATTCACCCGTTTTTGAATTTCTGATTTGGGTAGTTTTCGTAAGATTAAAGGATATGCTAATGCATCTTTAACTGTCATTCCCAACAATTTTGGTTCTTGGGGAACCAGTACAATCGAGGCGCGTAATTCTAATATGGGAATCTGTTGATAATCGCGATTCTGGAAATAAATTTTGCCGCTTGTCGGTTCACACAAACGGTTCAACAAGCGTAATAAAAAGGTTTTTCCGGCACCAGTTGCTCCCACAATAGTATTACAGGAACCCGCGATCGCTTCAAAGGAGATATCCTGTAATATTGAGTAACCAGGAATATTTTTCGCTTTGGCGTTTAACTTGGCGAATAAACTAACTTGTTCCAGACGAATTAAGGCTGTATTCCTGTCTAAATTAGTATTTAAATTAGTATCTAATATATCCAAGTTTATACTCCCAAAGCTGTAGCGATCGTCCATGCATCGATTAACAGCAACAGGATTGTAAATCCCAGTAAAATAGCATACATCCAAGGTTGGGCTAAGGGATAAACATTTGTTGTATCTATTCCCGTTTTTGCTTCGACAAAACTCAGGAGACGGGCGAATCCAGCTATCCGCATTGGCAGTAAATATGCTTTCCCTTCCTGGCTAAGAAAATAATAAACCAAACCTCCTTGCCCGGTACTGCGAGGTTTCAATTCTTTCACATCAGCCCAAGGTAGCGTCCAACCTTTGCGAAAAAAACGTGGAACCCAATTTGGATAAGTAACTTGTATCTCGCGATCGTCTACAATAACTCTTTCGGACAATGCTGCATATAGGGCGATAAAACCTAGCACAATGCCAGCCCAAAGTAGTGATGGTGGGGTTGGTGCTGCGGTTGCTTCTGCTAAAAATGGTAGTGGGACTGTGAGTGCAAGATATAAAGATAGTAGAGTAATCCGAATTAGCGGTGAAAGGCGAAATATTGCTGGTAATTTGGCTATCATGGTTTTCTTAATGAATAATTGCCTCAGCCTAGGGACTTTCGGGCAACATTGCTATACATATCTTCATAGTAGCCGGAAATTGATGATGATTTCTGGAGTGCGATCGCAAAATCATATTGTTAATTTAGCCAACAAAAAACCCCAACCACAAGTAATAACTTGGTGACTGAGGTAGAAGTTTAATCAGGGTGCATCTATATCTCTGTATCCATTACATGGCTAACTCCATCAGGAGAAAATTAGAAGAAGTTGCAGATATGCATATATTTGATGGATGACGAGATTTGATGTCAATGCACATGATGCTAATTTTGTCAACACCTATCTTGCAGCAGCATTCTCAACAAACCGTTAAAAACACTTTGGGATAACAGTGAATCCTGCCGTAATATCGTTTCTCCACAATCTGGCAACACATAAAATAAATCTCCGAGCCATCCACCAAAAACTGTTAATACTTCCTTTCCTGTGGTTGAAACATCCCCAGATTCACGGGAACATATTGAATATCAATTCCCGCAGGCGAATAATAGGCAAAGGTGTGGCGTAAAAAATTACTATCATCCCTCTGGGCATAATCCTCACGGAAGTGCGCTCCTCGGCTCTCCTGACGATTAAAGGCAGAATTCATAATTACTTGTCCAACCACCATTAAACTTCGTAATTCCAACGCTTCAACTAATTCTGTATTCCAATCTTTGCCCTTATCATCTAAATAAATTTGCGAGTATTGCTGTTGATATTCCTGGATTTTTTGCAAACCTTGCTCCATTAATTCCGCAGTCCGAAATACCCCACAATATTCAGTCATTGCGTCTTGGAAACCTTGACGAACTTGATTAATCCGTAATTTTCCGGGTTGCTCGATTAGGGATTGAATTTCTTGCTTGGCTTCATTAATATACTTCTGCTCATTAATTGTCGGTAACTTGCGATTTTCGACATAACGGGCAATACTTGCTCCGGCTCTTTTGCCATAAACAACACATTCCAACAGCGAGTTACTACCGAGACGATTGGCTCCGTGAACCGATACACAAGAAGTCTCCCCTGCGGAAAAGAACCCTTCCACAACACCATCAGCACCACTGCGAACTTGGCAGTCAGTATTTACTGGAATACCACCCATACAGTAGTGAATGGTGGGACGTACGGGCATGGGTTGGGTGACGGCATCCACTCCTACTAATCTGTGTGCTTCTTCCCAACAAAAGGGGACACGACTCATGATTTTCTCCTTACCCATGTGTCGCAAATCCAGATATACAAAAGGTCCTCCAGCACTACCATCAGAGTTTACACCACGTCCAGCACGAATTTCATAGGCGATCGCTCTTGATGTAATATCCCTGGGTGCAAGTTCCATGCGGCTGGGGGCGTATCTTGCCATGAATCTTTCGCCTTCAGAGTTAATTAGATACGCACCTTCTCCCCGTACAGCCTCCGATATCAATACACCGACGGGATACAACCCTGTGGGGTGAAACTGCACAAATTCCATATCTTCCAAGGGTAAACCAGCCTGTGCAGTCATCGCTAAACCATCGCCTGCCGATGCATAATCATTGGAAGTGGTGTTATAAACGCGACCATAGCCCCCAGTGGCAAACATCACAGCTTTTGCCCGCACAACTTCTAGATGCCCGTCCTGAATGCGGAACATCACAACACCCTTGGCTACGCCTGCTTCTAATATCAGGCGCATTACGTACCACTCTTGATAAACTTTTACACCGTTGCGTCTGAGATTATTAACTAATTCGTGTAAAATTGCATGTCCGGTTTTATCGGCAGCGTAACAGGTGCGGTTGTGGGAATGCCCACCAAAGGCACGTTGGGCAATTCTACCATCGGGAAGACGGGAAAAAAGCACTCCCATATGTTCCAAGTCAATGACGACATTAGGGGCTTCTTGAGTCAAAATTGCAACCGCATCTTGATCAGCTAAATAATCTGAACCTTTGACGGTATCGAATGCATGTGCTTCCCAACTATCTTCGGGATCAACATTTTTTAAACTTGCAGCCATTCCCCCCTGGGCGGCTACAGAGTGCGATCGAATTGGGTGGGTTTTGGCAACTACGGCAACATTCAAACTGGGGTTAGTACGGGCTATTTCCACCGCCGCACGACATCCAGCCAATCCACCACCAACAATAATTACATCATGTTCAAGCATAATTTAGTATTTTAAGTAATTTGGTATACGAATATTAAGTCTATTTGATCGAGGTATTAAAGAGACAAGGGAAACATCTGACAATACTTCCCCGCGTCTTCTTCCCCACGCCCATTTAAAAAACCCTGCCAACTTGACAAGGTTCTAATATTACAAATATTAAACTTCTACTTATTTAATTGGTTGCTTGTACAGGTTGTTGTTGAGAAACGTTACCAGGTATTGGCTGCATTTTTGTCCCCGGTTCAAAGGGCATTACTTCAATATGATTTAATAAGGTGGTGACGAAAGCAAAAAGTAAAAATGGTAACGATAGCAATACAACTAGTCCAACTGTTACTAAAGCATAAACTGGTCTTCTCGCACCCATCAGTGCTAGTGCAGCAGCTAAACTGACGGTGATAGTAATCAACCAAACGATGATTTGACCGTAAATATCACCAAAGGTTAGGGTGCAGACAAACCGATATTTTTGAATATTATTCATGATATTTGCCTCGATTTTTTCCTTAATTCCTACATTAGAACCAGGTTTTTTATTTTGACGATTTCTAAATATTTTTGAAACAATCGTAACATTACTTCATAAACAAGATAAGAGTCATGAAGGGGAAAGCTTTATGAATTTATTGCCATCGGATTTGAGGATTAAGTATTATTGCTTGATTTTTAGGTGCAGGTAATAGCAAGAAAGCTTAAATAGGAAAGAGATATTTGTATATATGTGAGTGATGATTTTTTTGATAAACTTACTGATTATTCCCCAGAAATTTGACATAAAATACTTCTTTTTCTCGCACCATCCAATTCAAAAAACAAAATAGATTGATAAGTTCCCAATCCTAGTTCTCCATCCAGAATTGGGACAATTTCACTATTATTCAGCATCATTGCCATCAAATGGGAATGAGCATTAATCGGCTCATCGGCTGGAATATTAGGTCTTAAATGTAAGTCATTATGTAAATATTTATCACTTTCTGGTGCTAATTTTCGTAAAAATACCTTGATATCTTCCAGTAGTCTTTCTTCATTTTCATTAATCGCTAGTGCAGTAGTTGTATGGCGAGAAAAGATTAATACTTGACCATTTCGGATGGGAGTCAATCTAATCACTGCCTCAATATGCTGGGTAATATTATGTATATTAATACCGGGCAAAGTTTCGATTTCGATAAATTTATTAAAAATTGCCATAGGTGGGATGGTATAAATATTAGTCAGTTTGATAACTATCAAAGCATAACAAAAATTGATTATAAAACTGAATATATTTCCTGCTCAAATTTACTTGTTCATCACTACTTAATTTTACACAGTAGCGTGAGAGACGATTTATAAAGTAAATATTAAGGATAGTCGCACAGGGAGAAACCCGGTTTCTCATGAAAAAGTCAGATGATGCTCGATAATTAAATCCAAGAAACCGGGTTTCTTTAGTCTTAAGGTTTACTTTATATATAACCTCTAGACTCAAAGAACTCTAACTTAAATAAATTCTAGCTCTAGCAATTTATGCAATTTGCGCTCCCAACCCAATACAACTTCTTGCCACGTTTTTACAGGTTGGCAAGTGTTAGTGTCCTTTCCAACATGATGGTTCCCCTGGCTGGTTTGGTTGATATTGCTTTCTTAGGACATTTAGCCGATATTCGCCATTTAGCTGGTGTTATCTTAGCTACTATCCTCTTTGATTACCTCTACCGCGTCCTCAAATTTTTGCGTGCGAGTACAAATGCAATTACTGCCCAGGCTGTGGGATTAGACGACTCGCAAGCTGTGCTTCTGGCGGGGTTGCGGAGTGGTTTAATTGCCTTGGGTATTGGTTTGATGATTCTGCTATTGCAATATCCTTTACAGAAAATTGGCTTTATGATTTTAAGTGGTTCCCCGGAGATTGAAGCTTCTGGTGTGGACTATTTTTACGCTCGCATTTGGGCTGCACCTGCTGTTTTACTCAACTTTGTGTTAATTGGTTGGTTTTTGGGGCGGGAAATGAATGCTGTGGTGTTGTTAATGTCCCTCATCGGTAATGGTTCTAATGTTGGTTTAGATTACTTGATGATAGTCAAATTTGGTTGGGAGAGTATGGGTGCGGGATTAGCCACAGCGATTAGTCAATACTTAGCATTGGTAGTTGGTTTAATTTGGGTTTGCTGGAGTATTGATTGGAGAGTTTTACCCAGTGCGGTAAAAGAACTTTTTGATTGGGCAGCCTTGAAAGATACTGTTGTTTTAAAAAGTAATATTTTAATTAGATTTATAGTCCTAATTACTACTTATGCAATTTTTACAAATCTCAGCGCCGCAATGGGAACAAATGTCTTGGCTGAAAATGGTTTGTTATTGCAAATAGCTTTATTTAGTCAATTCACTATTCAAGGTGTGGGTTTAACAACTCAAACTCTCACAGGAAACTTTAAAGTCAAGGGAAGTAAAGAGCAATTTTTACCACTATTAGTAATTTCCATATTAACTAGTTTAGTAATTGCGATCGCCATTGCATTTATCACTATTTTTTACCCGGATTTTGTGTTTGGACTTTTAACCAATCATCCAGAAATTAATCAAAGTATAACTAGATATACAATCTGGTTATTGCCGCTTTTGGGATTAACTGCGATCGCATTTATGTTAGAAGGATATTTTATTGGTTTGAAGGAAGCTGTGACTCTGCGGAATGCTGTCTTAGTTGCTTTTACT
Organism: Calothrix sp. UHCC 0171; assembly: GCF_034931845.1. Lineage (NCBI taxonomy): Bacteria > Bacillati > Cyanobacteriota > Cyanophyceae > Nostocales > Calotrichaceae > Calothrix > Calothrix sp. UHCC 0171. Next base: position 34,187 of record NZ_JAYGHN010000018.1, on the reverse strand, counting down.
TGCGGATTTATCCCTTTTGCTGTCACTGCATCGTATCTCCACAACAATCACTTTTTATGGATGGGTTTGGTAGGTTATATGGTAATGATTATTCTGGGATTGGGAATATATTTGCCATCTACTTTGGTTGAGGAAAATCAAATTCAAAGTGAAATACTTCCCAATTCGTAATGATAATTTTTGCAAGATATTAATTTTAATTTTCATACAGGTAAGTCAAGTAATTTTGCCTGGTATTAAAGGTTATGTATCAAGTAAACCTTAAGACTAAAAAAACCGGTTTCTGGGATTTAAGTATCGAGCATCATCTGACTTTTTCATGAAAAACTAGGTTTCTCCCTGCTCGACTATCCTTAATATTTACTTTATAAATGGTCTCTGAGGACATATTCATTAATGCTTAAATTTACATGAATTATGATTTTTATACCTAACCTAAACTAGCAAATACACTGGTAAGTTGATGTTTGGCGTAGCAAAATAAGTAAATCCCCATACAATCAACCTTTTAGCAAAACCCATGAATTTACTGCACATATTTCCACGGGTATATCTCCGGCAAAAACCAATTCAAAAACTAATATTTATTTGTCTTATCTGTCTCTGGGCAATTTTTGCTTCTGCATCCCCGCATCTGATTGCCGCAATTAATTCTCCCACAATTACTATCAATATTCGCCCACAAGGTAAACTAATAACCAATAAATTTGCTGGTGTGAATGCTTGGTATTATTTAACTCACTGGGATTCTACCGCAGTCAATCAACCCGCTAATTATTTTGCGACAAATTACCCCTATGTAAAATATGTATCTCTCTACACGGCAACAGGTGGATGTAGTTTAGATGCTGGGAAAGCTCAACCACAAGGATGTGACGGCACACGAGATTTATTGAAAGACGCAAATAATCCCAATCAAGGTTTTAATTTTGACCCACTCGATAGAGCAATTCGTAATGTTCTCAAACAGGGTTTAAAACCAATTATTAAAACAGGAAATATTCCTTGTGTTTATAGTCGCGACTGTCAAGCGGGAAAATTTGCTTTAAATACTCGTTTACCTAGCGACTGGCAAGGTTATTACAAATATATTTACGATATTGCCAGACATATGGTGGACACTTACGGGATGCAAGAGGTGAAAACCTGGAGATGGGGAATGGGTTCGGAAATTAATAATCCTGACTGGTTTACTGATGGCAAAGGTAATACAACGACAAAACAAGCTGTGTTTAAGCTGTATGACTATACTGTGGCTGCGCTTCAAGCTGCTTTAGGGAGAAGTAATTTAATTGTTGGTTCCCATATTGCGCCGGAGTTGGGTTGGAATGGACTGGAATTTATTGATCATTGTGGCAAAGGCAAAAACTATTATTCTGGAAAAAGGGGTACACAACTAAATTTTTTGGGATTTAGTGCTTATCAAGGGGGGAATTCTGGGAAAAATGCTGGTATTTTACGACGACGTGCAGAAGTAAATGGATTAAAGAATCTGAAGTTGCAAATTGATGAAGGGATAGATATTTTAGGCAGTGATGGTAAGCAAACAAGCGGTGATTTGGGTTCGACTTATAGTGCTTCTGCTTACGCTATGGTGTTTAAAAATATGCTCGACTATAATATCGATTTTTGGTCAAGATGGAATACTTCGTCAAATGGTTTTTGGGATGGGGTACATTCTGTCGGTTCTAATGTGGCGATGCTTACGAATCAAATGACGGGAGACAGACAATTACCTGTACAAGTGAGGGGAAAGACAAGTCAAAACAATATCATTAATGCTGTTGCTGGCTATAATCCCAAAAAGAGAACTTTGCATGTACTGGCATTTAACCATAATCCGAATGTGAAAGCCACAAGCCGTGAAAAACCAACAATTAGCATGAGAGGTTTGCCTGTACGCGGGAAAAATATTACGGTGAAGCAATGGTTGATTGATGATAAGAACGCTCAATATTGGTGGCAATGGCAGCAAGATGCGGCGAAACAAGGAATTGGAGATAGTGCATATGCCCGATTTTCCAAAGATAGTAGTGCGGTTCAGGAAGCACTTTCGGATACAAATGCACGTAATTTTTTCACGAGCCGCGTACCCAAGTATCGCCAGCTTGCCGCTTTGAAATCCACTCAGTCACAAGTAAAAATGTCGGGCAATACAATACGACTTTCGCCGAATTTAGAGCATCATGCCGTGGTTTTATATGAGATTGGCAATATTTAGGTTTAGTTTTTAACCTGAGTTCGTGTGAAAACAAGTTTTGAGTGGGATGTATTAAAAGAATCTTGCAATAATTGATACATTAGTAGATAATCAGCGAAAATTTAGAACGCAAGCACAGAGGGGCATGTGACTCGCAAGACTTTGACTTGTTTGCTGACATCAGCAATACCTGTTTTTTTTGAAGACACACTATCTATGCAATTTTATAGTTGCAGTCAATGTTGAATTGGTAGGAAAGTCAATCTTTAAAAACTTCAAAAGTTCCAAATTTATACATATAGTCCCAGTTATTTTCAGATTCACATTTGCAATCCCAAAGGAGGTAGTCAGATGTCTTGCAAACAGACAACTTCTTTATCCGCGATCGCGGTATTATTTAGTTTGACTGCTGTGGTTTCCCCAGTAGTCGCTCAATCACCAAGTCCGAACACAAGCTTTCCAGTACCAAAAAACGTTCCCAATGGCACAGTTGTGCGGGTGAATAGTTCCAGTAGCATGGCGAAAATTAATCAAGCGCTAGCAAAAAAGTTTAAGAATCAGTATTCGGGAGCGAATCTTAAAGTCACCTATGCTGGTACGAATGCAGCATTAAAGGCTGTTTTAGATGGTAAATCAGATTTGGCACAAAGTTCTCCAGGGAATAGTACAAATTCCAATAATTCCGACAGTCAATTTCCTTGGTGGTTATTATTGATACCCTTCCTGGGAGGATTACTGTGGTGGGTAATGAAAGGTATTGGCTCCCCAGCAGCAGTTGCACCAGTTGTAGGTGTCACCGAAACCACTGGCAATAGTCGCCTTGTTCTCACTCCTCGTAACAGCAACGAAGGTTATGCATATTGGGAAATACCCAAAAATCTCCAGGAAGAATGGCGACGGCAAGGAAAACGGGGAATGAAATTGCGTTTGTATGATGTTACCAATGTCGATGATGCAGATTTACAAAATCAAACTCTGGTTGGAGAATACAACTGTTCAGAGGAAGCACCAGATTTACATCTGGGGATACCTGCAACTAACCGTGATTATGCAGCAGAAATTGGTTACAATCTCAATGATAACCAATGGTTAAAGGTTGCACGTTCCCAAAGAGTGAATGTTCCGGCATTTTTAGAGAATAATGCTTTAACTAGTGAAGAAGAACTTCAAGCAAGTTTGCTTTGGGATGATGTAAATGCGACGACTCTGAGAACCACATCTATCCCAGAATCCAATACAATAATTGCCAATACAGATATAAACACAGACACAAATATATTCTCCGATTTCCCCGGAGTAATCACAGCAACTGTCACAGCACTTGGAGGAACATCCTCACTGGGCTTTTTCAGCAAAAATCGCCAATCTGAAACCACAAACCCAGCAACTGATACAAGTCAGGTAATTCTCGTACCCCGCACTGCCGATAGTGCTTATGCATACTGGGAGCTTTCCCAGGCACGGAAAGAAGAATTGCACAGCCAAGGTGATAGAAAGCTATTTCTGAAATTATACGAGACAACAGATGTTGATTTAGATACACAAAAATTAGCGGCAATACAGGAATATGCATGTAATTTAGATCATGATTTCCACCTAAGTATTCCCGCCAGCGATCGCGATTATCTCGTAGAAATTGGTTACATTCAAGATGATGGTAGTTGGTTGCAAATCGCCCACTCGGAACCCGTACGAGTATCTTCGACGATGACGGAATTAAGTGGAAGTCATTCGCCATCGAAATTATCACTTGAAGCTATCAAATTTGCAGCCAATGACTTGGTGAACAGTATTACTCACAACGAACCTGAAAATAGTGCGGCAAACTTCACAGAAAGCCGGAGTAGAAGCTTTTCAGATTGGATAGGGGAAACAACAAAAACAGTTGGAAACAAGCTTGCAGTTGGTACAGCAGCAGTTACAGGGGTAGGAATCGCAACCCATGCATTGTTTGAGAAAACAGGGTTGTTGCCCAATACAGAAAACCCAGAAAACCCAGAAACCTCAGAAAAAACGATAATTTACCCGCTCACAACCAAAAGACAATGCCAAATAATTCTCGTACCCCGTAACTCCAAAAATGCTTATGCATATTGGGAAGTTTCCGAGGATTACAAACAAGTTGCCCGTAACCAAGGTGGCAGTAAATTTGCCCTGCGAGTTCACGACGCAACCAACCTAGATATTGACACCCAAGAACCCCACGCCACCCAAGAATACTTGTGCCACGAAAGCGAATTTGATCAACATATCGCCATTCCCCTGTGCGATCGCGATTATATCGCTGAAGTTGGCTATTACACACCAAATAATCGCTGGATTAGAATTATTCGTTCTTTCCATGTTCGTGTACCGATGGAGATGTAGAAAAATTCGCCATACCAGAAATTCTTAATTCATCTCATGTTTGGCTAATCACTTACAATTAAAATTTCTCTGCGTCTCTAAGTCTCCGTGTCAGTCTTCATAATAAGTATTCAACCGGACACAATATCAATACTCACCACTGATTACTTAAATAATTGGAAACTTCCCATGAGCATTTTTTTTGATCTTCTCAGTGCAATTAACAACCCCAATCAGCAAGCCAATGTTTCCCAACTACAAAGCATTATCTCCTCAGTCCAAAATTTGACGGCGAATCAAGGCATCAATAATTCCCAACTGCAAAGCATTATATCTATCGTGGGTGAGCAAATTCGTCCCGCGCTCCAACAGCAACAAGCAATCATTGGTAAAGGTAGATTAGAGAACTTGGTGAGCCAAGTTGTCACCTCTGGCGCAGGCGGAAGTGCATTTCAATCCCTATTCTCACCTCAATTAATGCAGCAAATTGCCGAAACTGTCACTCAAAAAACAGGTGTAAATCTCAGTGTTGTGCAATCCGTAATAGCTACTATTACATCTACAGCACTAAGTTTATTAGAAATGGGCGCTCCTCAAACTGGTGCTTGGGGAACATCCAACCCATTACTAAATTCATTCCTAGACACAGATAATGATGATGATACTGACTTAGGGAATGTGATGAAATTTGCCAATCGTTTCCTGAATCCTGCATCTTCATAATAGATACAGGACTTACGCAAGGACTACGCATTAACGTCATTGCGACGTAAGGAAGCAATCTCAAAGTCTCGTTTTCTCGTTACGATTACGTAAGTCCTAAGATAATCAGAGTCTGCTTTTCCCGGATTTCTCAAATAGTCAGTAGTCAGAAAATAAACTGATAATTTTATTGAGAGGTTATGTATAAAGTAAACCTTAACACCAAAGAAACCCGGTTTCTTGGATTTAAGTATCGAGCATCATCTGACTTTTTGATGAGAAACCGGGTTTTTCCCTGTGCGACTATCCTTAATATTTACTTTATAAATTAGTCTCTTAGCGTCAGCTTCCAAAAAATACACAAATTTAATTCTGGCTGCTGACTCCTAAATTCACTTGCGAATAATTGCCGAATTTCATATCAATTGGTCTGATTAAAAACCCTTCTGGTAGAGTTGGCAAATAAGTTGCAGCATCAGTTAAAAAACTACCACACCAGGGACAATGCTGATATAAATATTTTGCATCTAAGGCATGATGAGGATGTGGATTCAAGCATTTAATGTTGGAGCAAATAATCATATATTGTAATGATTGGGAAATTGATGTAACTCTAATTTCTGTTTTTCCCAAACTAATTAAACTACCTTCACACAATAAAACTTCTCCATCATTAATGATTTTACTATCCACGATCGCAGGACGACTCGCTTTTGTATGTTTCCGTAAATAAAAGTTTTTTTCTTGAGATTTGAAAATGATTTCTGCCTGTAAGCGCGAACAAGTTGTATCATCTGGATTCAAGATAATATTACATTCTGGATTCCGACCGAAAATCATACTTGGAGGCTGTTTTCTCGAAAGTTCAACAATGACTTTCTGAACTATAGTTTTACCTTTGTCGTGCCATTCTAATGTGAGTTCGTACACCGCCTATTCCTAAGTAATATATTGAAGGTTCAATATCAAATTTATAGTCCAATACAGTTCAGTTAAGAATGTAAATCAACTACCACAAACAAAACAGATTGACTGTTGTCGGAAGCAATTCCTTAAAAAAATTATGTTTTACAAATCTTCTATATTTCGGAAACACCTTTAGATATGCAAAAAGTGGGCGACTCAGAAATTTATCTATATCCAACTTTACTCCGCTTGAAACGCGCAATTAATTGCCAATTCAGCATGTTTTTGTAAAATTGTGCGTTCCAGTAACTCGACAGAATATTGAGGAGTGCTGGCTAACAAATTTTCAACTCGCATTTTCGCACTTTCCACAATTGACTCATCCAAACTACCACTCTTCATAGATTCGCAAAAATCACGAGCGATCGCAATAGTTCTTTCGACTGAAGAAGAGGGTAAATTACGGGATACCATCAATAAATCACAGCCAGCATTAAAAGTCTGTGCCACCGTTCCCGGTTTTTCATACATATCCGCAACAGCCTTCATATCCAAATCGTCGGAAACAATTACCCCCGCAAATCCCAATTCCTGCCGCAATATCCCCGTTAATATTTTTCTAGATAAAGTTGCTGGCACATTTGCATCTATCTGCGGGAAGAGAATATGTGCAGTCATCACCATTGGCACTTGAGCCGCAATTAAAGTTTGGAAAGGAATCAACTCGCGGTTTTGTAATTCCTCTTTCGTGAGATTGAGTACAGGTAATTCCAAATGGGAATCGCTGCTAGTATCACCATGTCCAGGAAAATGCTTGGCACAACCAATTACCCCCCCATCTCGTAAACCTGCCAAATATTCGCCAGCAAATGCCCCTGCCGATGCGGGAGTCACTCCCATTGCTCTGTTTCCGATAATGGGATTACTGGGGTTGGAGTAAATATCAGCAACAGGCGACCAAGAAACATTAATACCCATAGATTTTAGTTCGATCGCGGCGGCAAAAGCAACTTCCCTGGCATGGGACTCAAGTAAATATGCTTCGGGAAAACGAGTAATTGGGGATGGGGGGCGATGCACTCTGCCACCTTCATGATCGAGTGTCATAAACATGCGATCGCGTTCCGTATATTCACGGATTTGGGCATTTAATTCCTTCAGGGTTTGTAACCAAACTTCGTAGTGAGTGCCAGTTTGGAAGTTTTTACCGTAGAAAACAATGCCAATGGGTTTGAGTAGGCTCAGTAGTCTTTTATCATCTTCGTTTAATTTGGTTCCGGAAATGCCAATGAGTAAGTGGTTCCCGAAAGCCGCAAGCTGCTGTGAAACTGCCATATATTTTTCCCGGCGTATAAAGACGTATAAAAAGTCAGAATTACAGAATTCAGGATACCTCTTTGTTTACCTTTTATTCACAGGCTGTAAAAAGTTCGTCCTCTTCCCTACTAATAGTGTTACTCTGGAAAGGATTGCCTAGCAAAAATTACGGTTATGAAAAAAGTCGTCGTTGGTCTTTCTGGCGGCGTTGACAGCTCAACAGCAGCCGCACTTCTCCACAATCAAGGCTATGAAGTCATTGGTTTGACCCTTTGGTTAATGAAAGGCAAGGGTCAATGTTGCTCTGAAGGTATGGTAGATGCAGCGAAAATTTGCGAACAGCTAGGTGTTCCCCATCACGTTGTCGATATCCGTGAGGTGTTTCAAACATACATTGTTGATTATTTGGTAACGGGTTACAGCGCGGGTATTACCCCTTTACCTTGTTCACAGTGTAATAAAGCGGTGAAATTTGGTCCGATGCTCAATTACGCTAAGGAAAATTTGGACTGTGACAAAATTGCCACCGGACATTATGCTCGGATTAACTGGAATGCAGATACAGGAAGATACGAACTCCTCCGTGCCTTCGACAGAAACAAAGACCAAACCTATTTTCTGTATGATTTGGCACAAGATATACTCTCATCGGTAGTGTTTCCCCTGGGTGAATTGCAAAAATCTGATACCCGGCGTATTGCTGCCGAACAAGACTTAGAAACCGCCGATAAACCGGAAAGTCAAGATTTATGTCTTGTGGAAAGTAACGGTTCCATGCGGGCTTTTCTCGATAAATATCTTGCCCCCAAGGAAGGTGAAATTGTCGATGTCGATGGCAAAATCCTGGGTAAGCATGATGGTATCCACCACTACACAATTGGACAACGTAAAGGTTTAGGAATTGCGGCGGCGGAACCGTTGTATGTTATTTCTATCGATGCAGTCAATAATCGGGTGGTTGTCGGAGACAGAACCAAAGCCACAAAGCCGGAATGTACAGTCAATCGGGTGAATTGGGTAGCGATCGCAGCACCAGAGAGTCCCATTCGTGCCGAAGTCCAAGTACGGTATCGAACAAAACCTGTACCCGTGACAATAATACCCTTGACAAATTCCCGCGTGCGGATTGTGTTTGATGAGCCGCAGTTTAGCATTACACCTGGACAAGCGGCAGTGTGGTATGACGGGGAAAAGGTTCTTGGTGGTGGCATCATCGAGCAATTCACTTAAACTATTTTCGCAAAGATTTTGTTCTCCACGTACCAACATTTTGATAAGTTAGTACATATATCGAAACAATCCTATTGCGATCGCACACAGGAAATGACATTGAGCCACCAGAAACAAGCCATTGCACCCCACGGAGGGGAGTTAGTCAACCGCATCGCCACCCCAGCCCAAAGAGAAGAATTTCTCTCGAAAGCTGATTATTTACCATCTGTGCAACTAGATGAACGTGCTGTATCAGACCTAGAAATGATTGCCATTGGGGGTTTTAGCCCCCTCACAGGCTTCATGAATCAAGCGGATTACAACGGTGTTGTCGAAGATATGCACCTTGCTAATGGTACAGCTTGGTCAATCCCTGTAACTCTATCGGTAACGGAGGATATCGCCGCATCTCTGAAGGAAGGTAGTTATGTTCGCTTAAATAACCCCGCAGGTAAGTATATTGGGGTATTACACCTGACGGAAAAGTATACATACGACAAACAACGCGAAGCTATCAAAGTTTACCGTACCGATGAAGAGAAACATCCTGGTGTCAAAGTCCTTTACAACCAAGGTGCAATACATTTAGCTGGTGACGTACTCCTTTTCCAACGCGGCGCACATCCCCTATTTCCAAAATACCAAATTGACCCTGTCGCATCGCGGCAAATGTTCGCAGAGAAAGGTTGGCGAACTATAGTTGGTTTCCAAACCCGCAACCCCATCCACCGTGCCCATGAGTATATCCAAAAATGCGCCATGGAAACCGTTGATGGCTTGTTTTTACATCCTTTGGTGGGCGCAACCAAAGAAGATGATATTCCTGCTGATGTGCGGATGCGCTGCTACGAAATTTTGTTAGAAAATCACTACCCCAAAGAGCGGGTGATTCTGGCGATTAACCCCGCAGCAATGCGATATGCTGGTCCCAGAGAAGCAATTTTCCATGCTCTGGTTCGCAAAAATTACGGCTGTACCCATTTTATCGTCGGACGTGACCATGCCGGAGTTGGCGATTACTATGGAACCTACGACGCACAGTATATTTTTGATGAGTTTGCGCCTGGGGAATTGGGTATTACTCCGATGATGTTTGAACACGCATTCTATTGTTTGCGTACCAAACAAATGGCAACTACCAAGACTAGTCCGAGTACACCGGAAGAGCGGGTGCATCTATCGGGTACGAAGGTGCGGGAAATGTTGCGTCGTGGTGAGCTACCGCCTCCTGAGTTTTCTCGTCCGGAAGTTGCAGCCGAGTTAGCAAGGGCAATGCAAGTACCAATACCTGTTTAATCAGGTTATGAGGTGGATTGGGAGAGGTTGAGATTTCTGGAGAGGATGGTACTGGTAAATCGGGGGTGGACATCTCTCTACTTTTGTAATACTGAGTTCTTAATCTCCCAAACACCAATCAAAATATAATTTTATAATTCTTGTTTCTATTTAACATTTCGGAAAAAATTTCCTGGCAAGATTCCCGGAAAATTCTAAATGTCATAACCCTGCACTTGTTTGCCTAAAACATGATTAAAAACCTTATTTGGCAGGTGTTATAGCTTTAATAAGCAAGCTCTAACTAGTCCTCACCAAATTTAATCCTGATTAATTCCATAGCAAAAACGACCAATTAAAGGTTTACTTTCTTGCATTAATCTATCTGTACTGGCTTTTAATCCTTTTAAAAATACTTCTAAATTAAAAGTTTTCCAATCTGCATTTGTATTATTATCAGAACTCCACTCTTTCCACCATTTTTCTGGCTCTATACCCTTAGCTTTCGCATCAACTACAAAATAGTAAAATCCAGGTTCTGGAAAAATACCAGGTTTAATTTTGGTAACGAATTTCAAATTATTCTGATTATCTTTTTGCCATTGACTTAATTCCAAAGCCTTTGCCAATTCTGGCTTATCTTGTAGTTTTCTGTCGAGTGTATTAAAAATCTGAGTCTTAGTTTCAGTTTCAATATTATTAGCTTGCTGTGAAGCAACTTCACTGAACGGAAGAGATGTATTATTGTAAGTTTTTACTGGAACAGTATAGTTAATGATTACTTCATCTTTTGATGTCTGGCTCACTTCAAAAAGATGTATTTTCTTTTGATTTACCTCTATTCGAGGGTTGCTGACTGATAGTATTTGTGTTGCAGAATTTTCTGGCTGTATTTTTGGAGTGCTATCAACGAATGATAATTCTTGCATCAGAAAATTAGGCGAGAAAATAGTTATTTGACTATCTTCTGGTAAGTTTTTACTTTCCTTGATTTTATTAAAATAATATGAGATATCACTATATTGACCAAGGAAAATCACATAAAAAGGTCTAAACTCTTTGATTGCTTTACCTTGAGCATCATTAGTATTATACAAAAATGTATTATTTGTTGTATCTTCTGTATAAACCTTCCCGTTAAATTCACTTTTAATTGCTATTATACCAACGCTATAATTAGATTTAGCATCACTAAAATAACTACTCTCTATTTTTCGATTAATATTAGTAACATCTTCACGTCCTTGGTATAAATCAGTAATAATAACATTCAATTGATTTTCTTGAGCAGGAGAAATTGCATTTTCAATATTGACAGTTTTTAGTAACGGATAACTACTCCCATCATAAAACTTTTTCTGTTTCGCTTCCAAATACCCTTGACGACCAGTTGCAATTTTTTCAGCCTTCTCACCCAAACGATAATATTCTTCTTGGGATACATTTCGTTGTTTGGAACCAATAAATAATATTTGTTCTAGCGCATCTATGGTTTGAACATAACGGGTTTTGCTATTTGTCGGATGAGTTACATATCCTGCCATTGACGGGGTACCATCCACATACATGGATATCTTTAAAGGTGCTAAGAGTTCAGGAGGTGTAGGATTTTTTTGTGTTAAGTCACAAGCTAAATTTAACTGTGGATCTGGTACACATGCGGTAAAAAATAATGTGACGCAAAATCCTATTAATACAAATAATCGCCATTTTTTTTGATTCATTACAATTACAGATATTCACTTACTACACAATAATAAAATAAGAATTGAGGTATTTATAAATTGTAAGGTTAGCAGATTTAGTAAAAATATAAAAGCATTTACTATATAAGAAATACATATTTAATTAGTAATCGGATATTGAAGGTTTAGTTCAACATTGTTAACTCAATATTGATATATTGATTTTCCCACTGATATATCTAGACATACAGCATATAAAAAATTAGTGCGTATAAGTATTTTTACATGCTTTACATATATTTTGACAGTTTTGAATTATACGCCACTGTTTTGCTGCTGGCAATGACAGGAGAACCGATAATCGAGGAGAAGTGAACTATCTTTAGCTCTCGGTTTTGAGTATACGGCTACATAGCTATTTACAAGCACAACTTATAAGTTAATTAAATATTTTTGCTTTACAAATTGAAACTTTCTGTTTTATATCTTAACTAAAATAAAAGTTTGTTCCAAATCTAGTTAAAATCACTGAGCTATAATAAAACTTTAAAATGACTTATTTTTCACCTGGTTCTGCCTAATCACGTTATTTAGAGGTTGCAGATGAAAACAATTGAGTGGTTTCGCATCATAGCTTTCAGTCTCATTGGCTTAGTTATTATGCTCTGGGGGCAACCATTGCTCTACCGCAGTCAATTTGGTATTTTTGCTACTAAGAAGATCGGGAGTATTGAAGGATGGATAGTTAACTTTTATATACCAGGAGCAATGCTTGTTTTTGGTGTTTGCGTGGCTTCAACATTGTTGTGGTACTTTTTGGCAGCTAGAGCACAACCACGCACAGCAGGCGATCGCCATCAATGGCAGTTGGTATGGATGGCAATTTTATTTCTTCCAGTTTTAAGTATTGGACTAGCTCTTTATTTGTATAATTATAAAAATGAAGCTGTATTGTCTAGGGCTACTTTATTTATCTTAGATGCAGCATTTCTTTACTGGTTTATCACTGCCACTAGTTCCCCCAAAGAATTGATGTATGCTCCTCCGGGAGCCTTTACTCTGCGTCGTTTACCTTTATTTAGAGACTAAGAATTGATATGTCACTTTACTTAATTGGTATTGGTGGGACTGGTTCTAAGTGCATTGAAGCTGTAATTCAATTAGCTGCTATTGGTCTGTTTAGTAATACTCCTATCAAAGTTTTATTTATAGATCCAGATGAAAGCAATGGTAATTTAGAACGTTCTCAAAATTTTCTGAAGCTTCATCAAAAGTGTAGCGAAATTATTAATGGTGAAAAACAAAGCTATTCTTGGATGAAGACTCCGATTAGTGCCTTTGAATTGTGGTCGCCATTTGCAAAAACCAGTATTAATAAAAATCTGAGTTCATTTTTTAATTACAATAATCTCAAGCAAAACTACCAAGAATTGGGTAATTTATTTGATGCTCTTTATACAACAGAGGAAAGAACAGTTGACTTAGATGTTGGATTTAGAGGTCGTCCAGCCATAGGCTCGGCTGTGATGAGCCAAGTTAATTTGAATAGTTTGGATGATGAACCTTGGCGATCGCTTATTAATCAAATTGAAGCTGGTATGGGGGGCGGCAGTGAAACTAAGATTTTGCTCTGTGGTTCGATTTTTGGCGGCACAGGAGCTTCTGGGTTGCCGACTATTGGTAGCTTACTGGCAAATAAATTTAAGGGTAAGCGCGATAAGGTGAAAATTGGTTGCCTATTCATGTTGCCTTATTTTGGTTTTTCGCCGCCTGCTGGAGAAGATCCAGATGGTTTTTATGCTCAATTCGACCTATTTTTATTAAATACAGAAGCTGCGCTCCGTTACTACCAAACTCAAGCAAAAGAAATATTTGATGCTGTATATCTACTAGGAAATCAGAACTACACACAAGTAAAGTTTAGCATTGGTAAAAATACCCAACGTAATGATCCTCATTTTCTTGAGTTATATGGGGCACTAGCAGCACGGCAATTTTTTCTGTCTCCATGCAATATAGATCGCCCGGTAAGCTTAATAGGTCGTCATACTTTAGGTAAAGTTACATGGAAGGATATCCCAGATCGAAGTGTTGTTCAGCCAGAAATAGTCAACGCCACACGCTTTGCTTATGCTTGGCTAGCTAGTACCCTGCCTGAATTGCAAACTGCTAAAGAGCGAGGAATTCCTTGGGCACAGAGAAATATTCCCTGGTTTAGTAGGTTTTTTCGTCCTCAAAGCTTTATGGGAAATGCAGGTAAAGATTTGCCGGAGTTTAGTGACTCGAAAGAACAAAATGCCATTGATATTGTTACCAAGTGGTGTCAACAATACTTAGCTTGGTTGCACTCAATTCATCAATGCGAAGGTGAAGATATTGAACTTTTCAATTCTAACTCTTTATTAACACCAAAAATAGAGATGTTTTCCAATCTTGTTATTGGTGACAGTCGAGATAAGAGTAAAAAAATCCAAGATACTATTAGTGAATTAAATGTCAAGTTAATTTCTCAACCCAAAAATTTGGAAGAACCAAATCAAGGTGCAGCAGGATTAGCTAAAGCTATTTATATCCTTTCTCGAATCTCAAACTAGGCTATATAAGAATACTAATGACATTCACACAAACAGACAAGAATTTACACTTTTTTCTCCCAACATTAAAACCCGATGCTGATGTCAAACCAATTGATGAGTCAGGAAAATGGGATGCTCAAGGAAATAATGCATTTCAAAATGTTGCTACTAGCCTAGATTACAAAGCTCCCAGAGAAGTAAAAAGTGTTAGTTCCGTACCCACAATGTGGGCACGTCCAGTTTCATTAGAAATGGCTCTGCATAACCAAAAGTATCCCATCCGCGAGCAAATGATCGAACAGTGGCGGGGGATGCTTGCTGCAATAGCGCTGGCGGAAGTCCGGGGCTTACCTTTAAAGGCACAATTGGTAGAACTTGGCAAGTTGAAATATGAGGAATTTGCCCGTTCTTTACATTTATTTCCGAGTTCTGTTAACACTCTCTATACCTTAGAAAATAAAGACCCTTGGGAAGATATTTATGTGTTTTTATGGCAAGGTAAATCAGTCGGATTATCTTCACCAAGCACTTTAGTTTGTCCATCTGAAGAAGGAGAATGGACTGGTTTATCTTGGTGGACACAAGGTAGACTGCACTCTCCAATTCCTTATCTAAATGCTAGTGAAAAATCTTTATTGTGGGGATGGTTAGAAAATCTGCGTCAAGATTTAAACAACTATAATGGCAAAAAGTCAGCCATTAACATGATTGGTGGATTAATCGATGAATTTCGTGCTGATTTAAAAGCCGATACCAGCCAACCTCTCACCTTAACTACAGAAGCACAATTTTTCGGAATACCTCTAAATCGGGGGGTGCTAAATGCTTTAAATTTTCCTGTCAAAGCACCAGAAAGACCATCTAACATTCGTTTAATTGGCAGTCAAGATAAGAAAGAAAAACCACATCTGCTAATTATAGATCCAGAAATAGCAAAAGTATGGAACGAATCTCCACAAAATATCTGGATACATCAAGGTAAAACTTTAGCAGCCTTAAATGTTGAAGATTTACGACAAAAACGAATTATTTGGCAAGATGTGAAGTGGATTGAACCAAAAGATCTATTTTTGCCAGAATTTACTTTTGTTAATCAAGAAGATGCATTACCTGGGGCTTTTTTACCCAAAGAAATTGTACCTTTAACCTTTGAAAGCGATCGCATTACGCCGCTAATCCCTCTAAATCCCATACTCCTTGAGTATCTCACGCCAGAGGATTTAATTTCACGGCTAAAAATACAGCCACTCAACGGTGATGCAGGACAGCAAATTCGGGTAATTTTAGATTTACCATTGGCTGGGATGAATGCTGAGAAGTCATCGCAGAATTACCGAATTCAAAAAGATTACCCAATCAAAGAAGAAAATGCGTTACCGGAAGTACCAGTTTTAGAGATATGGCCCAATTTTCGCACTCCAAGCTGGAAATATTACTATGCATTTTACTACGATGGTGAATATGGAAGGGATACTTTTCAGGTTAATTTCCCCGAAGCTAAACAGCCCCATATTTTCAAAGATGGTGCGGGTGCTTACCAGATGGCATACTTGGAGCAGTTTCCATCCTATATGGAATGCCAAACCCAAGATAGACAATTATTGGGTCTAATTTTACTCAAAGCACCATCAGAAATACAACTGCGGAGTTCATGGACGATTGGTGTAGATTTTGGAACTTCTTTTACCAATATTTATGTAAACAGAACGGGTGGAGCCGAACCTTTAAAATTAGAAAATCTCCACCATAAAGTTACAGAATTTAACCAAGAAACTAGATTACCTTTGTTG
This sequence comes from Calothrix sp. UHCC 0171, assembly GCF_034931845.1. Lineage (NCBI taxonomy): Bacteria > Bacillati > Cyanobacteriota > Cyanophyceae > Nostocales > Calotrichaceae > Calothrix > Calothrix sp. UHCC 0171. The sequence goes on along the minus strand of NZ_JAYGHN010000018.1, from coordinate 18,178 downwards.
TATGAATATTTTATCCCTGAAGATTTTATTCCCATAGACAAGCCATTACCTTTATCTAGTGTATTGACAGTTAGAGGAAATTCTACTAACGGTAACAATACTACTCAAAGTCCAATTTTTGATGGTCGAATTTATGTTCCAAATATGAACTTTAAACCTCAACAAGATTGGATTAAAACTAATTTAAAGTGGGAAGAATCTAAAAATTTAGCTTACAATCAACTGTTTCTCAAGCATCTTTCTCTACATATTACAGCGATCGCAGCCAAAAATGGGGTTGAAGAAATTCAATGGTCGTTATCTTATCCTTCAGCATTTTCTCGTGGTGACCGAAACAGATATTCCAGGACTTGGATAGACTTGGCTAAAGAATTGCAACAAAAAACGGGTATTAAACAGATTTCTCCAGAAGCCGATAATTTAGATTATTTCCGCTCTGAGAGTTTAGCAGTTGCCCAATATTTTGCAGATCAAGAACAACATGATTTAGTCCGTACTACATGTATTGATGTGGGTGGTGGGACTTCAGATATCTCAATTTGGCAAGAAGAGAATCTTGTTCACCAATGTTCAGTTATGCTGGCTGGCAGAGATATTTTCTCGCAATTTCTCGAATTAAACCCTAAATTTTTAGAGCGGACATTTGGGATTAATGCATCAGAAGTAAAAGGATTGAAAGGTACATCATTTAATCCCAAGCTCGATGTTTGGTTGCGATTAGAAGGAGATAACTGGCTGAATAATAAAAGAGCATTTGCTGCTGATAAAGAAGACTTTCAAGGTTTAATCCAACTTACTGCAATTGGCACAGCAGGATTATATTATTACGTAGGTCTGCTGCTCAATGTACTACACCAAGAAGGGAAATATGAGCAGCAAGAGATTACTCCCGTCTATGTTGGTGGTAATGGTGGTCGATTTTTGCATTGGCTTTCAGAAACAGGAAGATTTGATCGTCACTCAGAAGTCAACGAACTCTTAAGTCGAATGTTAAGTAAAGCATCTGGCTTTGAAGATACAGAAGTTCCTACACGTTTAAGCGAAAATCTTAAGGATGAAGTAGCTTGTGGATTGGTACTAAATCAAACTAAGCTGGTAGGTCTAAAGAAAAAAGTAAAAGATCCATTGGTTGCTGGTGAACAGTGCGAAGTCAATGGAAAAACAATTGACTGGAATTCTCGCTTGCAATTGGAGGAAGATGAAGAAGAAATTGAAAAGTTTGTTATCCCTAAACTAGTGCAACTGCCCAAGTTTCTGTATGATTTTCATGTTGCCTTAAAAGACTTAGAAATTGAAGGTATAAAACCACTAAAAGGTTATAAAAGAAGCCTCGATCTGCAAGATAATGAAAAATTCTGGCGGGAGACTAACAGAGAGTTAACCAACATCTTGCTAAAAGTCAAGGGCAAATCTGAGAATATTCGCTTTGAACCTCCCTATATTCTGGGGCTAAAAGCATTATTACGTGTATTAGGTAAGGATTGGGCAGAAACATGGTCAAAATAAAGTAGTCAGAATCAGGATAGTTACAACCAAGCGATCACAACAATCTAGATTTTCAAGTTTTATATAGTTTACGCTTCAGTTGCTCATTGCGATTCCTGGTCTAAATTTCTCTAGTTGCAAACCCTGCCATTTACTTATTGTTTATAAAATACTTATCACACATTTTTTGCGGAACAAGAAAACTATGAATGAGACAGATGACGAAGCCCTAAATAAGGTTGCGGATGAAGATGAAGGGATAACAAAAGAAAGTTGTCAAAAATTGCAATCTCAAATTGAACATCTTCATTCAAAAAATCGTTTACTATCTGACACTATTACAAAGTATTCTGCATTCTTAGAAAAAATATTTAAAGGTTTACCTACATACATTGATTACAATAGTGCTAATCAAGGCGACCTCGATAATTACTGTAAAAAAGTACGTGATTTTGAAGCTGATTTTCATATTTTAAGGAATGACTATGAAGAACAGATGAGAAAATCAGATAATCAGGAATCGCAATCTAAAGGGCTACAAACTCCTGTACCTCATCAACCAGTAATCAGAGAAGATAAAAACGATTATCAATACTATGTTGGATTATCTCAACAAAGCTCGCAGAGAAATCCGGAAATAGTGAACTTAGAAAAAATTTTAATATCAGTAATTGGACGAACGTTAATACCACAACTTAATAAACAACTGGAAGAAGAAAAAAATAATTTTCACCACCAAAATCAAAATGTTATAAAAAATGAATTAACCCCTTTAGAAAAGAAGTTACAGCAGATAGAACATCTACTATCTCAGATTTTATCAACACTAAATCAAAGAGAAACTGCTGAGAATACGGCTCTACAAACAAACATTGATAATAATAATGCAAACAGAAACGAACCAACTTCTCAAGTTGAAGATACTCATCAAGAAATTAATACTGTAGATACTAATAATATACCTTGGTTAAAAGAATATAATAGAAATCCAGATTCATTTGAGCAATATGCAAAACAAGAAGTAACTATAACAGCAGAGAGTATTCACAATCGCCGACTGGGAAGTAATCAGACTGTTTTTCTCGAAGATACTCGCAAAGGCAACTATTGGGTATTTGCTAATGATAATACTATAGTAACTGGAAAATACTTGCTTCCAAAAGCTAACTTAAAATTTACTGAATATAGCTTAGAAACAATTCAATTTTTATTTGAATTAACCGGAAATACATCTGATAATTCTGGTAGATTTACAATTATAAAACCAGCTATAGTTACTCTTGTTGAACAAGGAAAATGGCAGTTAGTTGATACTGGAATTATTGACTTTGAAAGCTAAAATTAGGTTAATTGAGAATAAAGGGAAGGATTGATGACAAAAATAAAAAACCTTCAAATCTTATTTTTAATATTATTTGTTTTACCTTTCTTTCTAGATAGTCAAAAACTAACAGACGTGGCTAATTTGAAGCCTAATCCTAATTTAGTAGTTAATCTCGATAATAAAAAGCTGTTCCTCGAAGTAGGTCAGGATTTAAAAAATTTTCAAGAGATCAAGCAATATATCTTAGATAAACAAATAAACGATCTCAATATAATTATTAATTCGATATACCAAGATAACACTGTTGATACTTCCACAGTTAACACTAATGCTTTAAATGAAAATAATAAATTAATAAATATTTTACGATTGGAGAATTTATTATTTCTCTTTATTGGTTTCGTAGTCGGTATTATTGTTGGAATTTCTGGATTGCTTTTTTTAAAAGAGTATGTTAAGCATAAAAAACTTCAAAAACAAGCAAAAAATCAGCCTACTATTAATACTCAGATAGCAAAACCTGAAGCTGAAGAATCTTATTGGAATCAAGAAGCATACACTAGTACACAAGCTACACAACCAACATCATTTAATAATATACTCAAAACACTAACAATAGAACCTTCAACAACAGAATATTCTTCTCCATCAGCAAGCACTCCACATAGTTATATTTCAAATTCTTCAAATTATCCCTCTTCACATTCAAGGGTTGTGGAGATTTATAATACAAATTCTAAATTACTGAGTAAAAATGCGATTGAAGTTTCTGAAACACCCGGAAGCATTAACCAACGTCGTTTAGGTGTCACTCAAGCTGTCATTTTAGAAAGAGTTGCTAAAGGGAAAGGAAACTATTGGGTTATCAGCGAACAAGGTTTTTCCGAACTTGTCCCAAAAGCAAATTTAAAAATTAATGAGTTTAACTATGAAACTGTAGCTAATATTTTCAATTGTCATAACTATCAACAAGGATATTCAACTAATTTTAGTTTACTTGAGACAGCAAAGGTTGTTTCTATCAATCAAGACAATTGGCAACTTCAGCAAAAAGGAGACTTACGATTTTAAATAACTTATTTAATATTTTAATTTGATATTTTAGGATATTTGCAAAATTGAACATGATATTCTGAAATATTGTTTTTTTAAACTATCATAGACGGTTAGTTTATCCGTAATAATTATGATGAAAATTTTAAAATACTCTCTTAATTTTTTAGAAATAAATGCTGTTTAAAATTCCAGCTTTTAAAACAACAGAGGCTTTATCTATAAAATAGACAATACAACAATATGAAATATCTTTCCTTAGAAATTGAAGATTTAGTAGAGATTTATAATTATGCTCCCCAAGTTTTGCTTAAAAATGCAACTAAAGTCTCACTAACTGAAGATAGTTTAAAAAAACTATCTCATAATTTGGTAACTTTAACGGCTGCAAAAAATGGTAATTATTGGTTGATTGAAGCACAAGAGAATAACTATTGGCTTTTTCCTAAAGAGAATATTAAAATCGATGCATTTAAGTTAGAAACTGTTAAATATTTATTTCAATGTCATGACTATAATTCAACAAGTTCTAATTTAATAACTTTAATTAAACCAGCAAAAGTTTCTTTAATGTCCAATAAAATAGAGTGGAAACTTGAAGAGTTGGGAGAAATTAAATTTGTCAATTCAATCCCGTTAGGAGATTCAAAATTGCAGATTGAAGCTGCGAATCAAGAGATAATTCAACTTCAATTACAGTTAGAAGAATTAATTAAAGAACGTAATAAATTTCAAAATGATTTAAAGATAGTAAATGAAAATTTTGATTGCCGAATACAGAGTGAAATACAAAAGCAGAATCAACTTATAAAATTAATGGGTACTTATTTACATAGTAATTTTCATGAATTAAAGACACAATTAACAGAAATTAAGCAAGTTTTAAATGTAGAAAATCGAATAATGGCTCCTACTAGCCAGACTCAAAATACAAATTCACATAAAGATGAAAATGAAGAAGTTTATCATGGCTTACCACATATTCATTGGCTAAAAGAATACAATAGAAATCCAGCTTCCTTTGAACAATATGCTACACAAGTAATCATAACAAAGGAAAGTATTCACAATCGCCGACTGGGAAGTAATCAATCTATTTTCCTAGAAAATACTCGTAAAGGTTTCTTTTGGGTAATTACTGATGATGATACTATTCCAACAGGAAAATTATTGGTTCCAAGCGCTAATTTAAAAATTAATGAATATAAATTAGAAACAGTTCAATTTCTCTTTGAATTAACCGGAAATATATCTGATAATATATCTGATATTTACATTAAATTTACTATCACAAAACCAGCAATAGTCACTTCTGTTGAACAAGGTAAATACCAGTTAATTGAAACTGGAGTTATTAACTTTGAATAGTTTAATTAAAATATTTTATGAGTGTAATATAAAGATAAAATATTGACTATAAGATAAGATTATATGATAGAACCTGAATTTAACGTCGAGGAATTAGAACAGAAAGTAAATTATCTGATGGAAATAATCCGTCAATTAGAGAAGAGACTCAGCACCGTAGAAAAATTATTGATAAACAAAAATAATATCAGCGATTCAGAGTCGGTAAATATTACTGGCTCCATGAATATACCCACTATTGCTAAAATCAATTTATCAGAAACAGAGATATTAGAGCTTTACAATAATAACTCTCAAGCTTTAGCGGATTACGCAGCTAAAGTTGCTGTAGCTGACGAAAGCTTACGCAATAAGTATAATAATATTGCGATTATTTTAGAAAAAACAAAATCTCAGTCTGCCAGTTACTGGATATTAACAACAGAAGATGACAAATATTGGCTTCTGCCGAAAGCTAAATTGCGAATTAATAGTTATAATTATGAAATTTTAAAATTTTTATTTCAATGTGCTGGTTATAAATATGATTCAAGTAGCGAATATACTTTAACTCAACTAGCTAAAGTTTATTTAACGCCTAGCGGAGATAAATGGCAGTTACTAGAACCAGGGAAATTAAATTTTGTTGGTTGTCATACTGAAGAATCAGAAGAAGATTCAATAACAGATACTACACAGGAATTTGCTGAAAATATATCAGAAGAAATATTTATAAATGCTGATAATTATAATTTAGACACTAATCAAGATTCAATTACTCAAGAATCTGTACCAAGCAATCAGGAAGATATACCAATACTTGAAAACATAGAAAACTCTTCCGAGTCTAAAGATGAATCTGAAATTTCACCAGAAATATTATTAGTGAATCTTTATAATAAAAAAAATACTTTATTATTTGAATATGCTAAGGCTTTCTCTAAAACACAAACTACTGATACAGGAACTTTTGAAGAAAACTCAAATGGAATATATTGGATATTTTCTTTTAAACAAGGAACTGCTTATCTAGTTCCTCGATGTGATGTTGATATTAATCCTGATAACTTACTGGATTTACAAAGTATTTTTACATGTTTGAATTATCCACTGGAAAATATTAATGAATATACAAATCAATTTAAGCTAATTCAACCTGCTAAAGTTACACCGTTAAATACTGTTGGAATTGCAGGAAATAACTGGGTTATTCCGGGAACTACAACAGCAGAAAGATGGAAACTAGAAGAACCAGGAATTTTAGATTTTTCATCTAATTCAGATGTATCATTAATTCATCAGCTATGGCAAAATGTCCAACTATTGAAAACTCTAGTTGGACATAGTGATTCAGTCAGTTGTGTTGCGATTAGTTCTAAAAACAAAGTAATAATAAGTAGCAGCTTTGATTGTTTAATTAAAATTTGGAGTCTAGTCAGTGAAGAGAATAATATCTTTTATAATGCGAATTCTAGATTAAACATTGTAGCCTTTCATCCCGATGAAAAATTATTTGCGAGTGCCGGTGATGAAAGTATTATTAAACTTTGGGATATAAACAATAGAGTTTTAGAACGCCTTATTACAGGACATTTAGCCTCGATTCGTACCCTGATGTTTAGCTCTGATGGCAAACTAATTGCTAGTGGAAGTCGCGATAAAACAGCCAAAGTTTGGGATGTGGCAACAGGTAAAATTGTTTATGATTTAGTTGGGCATACTGACACAGTTATTTCGCTGGCATTCTCTCACGATCACAAAACTATTGCAACTAGCAGTAGTGACAAAAGCATTAAGTTATGGAGCCTCGAAACTGGGAAACTCCTCCATACTATTTATGGAGGCTTAGATTTATACTGGTCAGTTGCTTTCAGTCCCAATAGTCAAATTTTAGCTGCCGGAGCGAGCAATAATCACATCAAGCTTTGGGATGCACATACATATGAACTAGTCAATGCCTTTACCGAGCATTCCGCAGCAGTCTACTCCATTGCCTTCAGTCCAGATGGACAAACCCTCGCTAGCGGCAGTGCAGACAAGACAATTAAACTGTGGGATATTAACACAGGTGCATTACTTTCTAGCTTAAATGCACATTCTCATGAGGTTTATTCCGTTACCTTCAGCTCAGATGGACAGATTCTTGCTAGTGGCAGTAAAGATAAAACCATTAAGATTTGGGAGTTTGTTCATTAATCTACATTCGATTATCCCTATTTTATTACTCTCTTCAGATAATAATCAGAAAGCCCTGCTATATAAGCTTTTTGCTCAAAAACTTATGATTTTTAGTTTGTGTTAGGAAATAAACCCTCAAATTGCCTTCCTGTATGAACTTTAAAAACTACGTTCTATTTTTAGTTTCGCAGAGTGACAAAACAGGGTTATGCATTATTAACTATTCCCAAAAGTTGTAATGTTTCTTATAATTGTTCCAGAAATAAAGTCAATAATTTCTCGGAAATAGACATTAAGTAATATTTAATACTGCAAAAAGGTAAAATTTGCATCATAACGATAGTAAAGTAAATGTTTAGTAAACTTAATTTTATGAATTTTACTCAAATTCAATTTAGCGATCGCAAGTCAGATATTGATATCATTCAATTACAGGAATTATTCGATGTTGCGGCATTTTGGGCAAAAGAACGCAGCGTGGAAGATTTAGAAATTGCGATCGCTAATAGTGAGCCAGTGGTGACAATCAAGGATGGAGAAAGGTTGATTGGTTTTGCCAGAGCAACTTCTGATGGCATCTATCGCGCTACGATTTGGGATGTTGTTATTCACCCCGACTATCAGGGAAGTGGACTTGGTAGTAAGTTAGTCGAAACTGTTTTAAGCCATCCTCGGATGCATCGGGTTGAGCGTACATACCTAATGACAACTCATCAACAACGCTTTTACGAAAAAATTGGTTTTCAGGCTAATTCCACAACCACCATGGTACTACATAACCAATCTCACCTGGGTTCACTACCTACTGAACAAGTCCAACTTCAGGAGTTGTTTGGGGGATAGAAATTTGTAGTCTTGTCATTTGTTGAGAATCTTTACCATCATCGGGATAGGGAAGAATTTCTAGCTTTCCTCCTAAGACATCGAGTATGCTTTGACTCAATAATAGCTTCATTCCTGGTGCAGTTGCAGTTGGAGATTGGAGATTGAGATTCATTTCTGTTGTCATTAAATCAATTGCTTCGCTACTGGGGAAAGCAAAAGTTGGCATATCTAACCAGATAGTGGCGCAATTTGCCCCAGTTTCCTGCGTGGGCGGAACAGAAATACAAATTCTCCCTTCCTCCATCTTGGCTTCCATCTGACTAATGGTGGTGTCAATTAAGCTAATTAACACTTGTCGCAACCAACGAACATCTGTGGTGACGTAAATTTCTTGCTCTGGAAGTTCTAAAGAAAATGGGTAATTGCGATTTTCTGCCAACAGATATGTGAGATCATAAACCTCCTGCAATAATTCTATTAGGGGTTGTGGTTGAATGTCTAAACGATTTGTACCATATTCAACTCGAGCAATATTGAGAATTTCATCAATTAACTTTAACAACTTCATGGCTCGCTCATGGGCTTGCTCGATAAATTCTCGCTCTTCTTCCGGACTTTCGCACAAATCAGACAAAATTAACTGATGTAAACCAATTAAACCATTCAAAGGCGATCGCAGTACATGGGTAGTTCTTGCCAAAAAACCGGCTTTAAATTGGCTCATTTCCTGGGCTAAATAGTAGGCTAATTCTATCTGCTGAATATTTTTGACTGATTCTTGTTTTTCAACTACTTCATTTTTATTCCCATTGTGGCTCAGTTGTTTTGCTGGTGAGCGAAACAAGCCGCGCAAACCTGCACCCAAGGCAAGCCCTGCTGCTAGATATAGCCAATTATTCAAGTTCATAGTTAATCGATTATAAATTTAAGTTAGTCAAGCAAACAGGCACAAAAGCAGCTTAGAGATTTCCCAAAGCCTAATTGTTTAACTTGTTATTTTCTCTAGTAAATTAGAGTCACCAATCCTATCTAATGTATTAACTCGAAAAGACTCAGGATAGTCTTATTTTTTACTTTTACTTTTACTTTTATGGAAGAAGAATACAGATTTATAGCTCCTCTAAAAAATACTAGTATATAAAATTGCACCTACATTAGATAACTATTGAGATCAAAGCTTATATATACCTGATTTTTACTCACTTCTCAGAAAAAATTCGGAGAAAGCAGAATTTTATTATAACTATGCCCAGGAAATTTTCGAGCTAAAAATCGAATTTCACTGCCCCTTGTCGAAGAATCTGCCAACTTTCTTGAGTCCACTTGACAACAGTGGAAGGTACACCAGTAGAATTGATTCCTGTTTCCCCTGAATTCACATCCAGGACTAAGACATCGGCAAATTGCATAGCAATTTCTGGCATTGTCAGCAGTGCCGGTTGTCCAGAAAGATTGGCGCTAGTAGTTGCCAGAGCGCCTGTTTGCGATAATATTTGTTGAGTGATCGCATTTGCGGGAACTCTAATTCCCAGAGTTGTCGGGTTTTGTGGGTTCATTGTTTTGGCGACAGGTGAAGCAGTTGGCAACACCAAAGTCACTGCACCTGGAAAATATTTCGCCGCGACTCGCTGCCAAATCTCCAATTCTACTTCTGTGCCTGTAACATAATTCCACAATTCATCAGCACTCGCCGCCATTAGGATGAGGGGTTTATCTTGGCTGCGTTGCTTTGCTGTATAAATTAAATCTGCTTTTTCTGGGGATACAGCTAGGGCTGGGACTGTATCGGTGGGAAAACTAACTAATTTGCCCTGAAGAGCGCCAGTAATAAGGGCATTAATTGATACTTGAGGCATTTTCGCTACGTTAGAGCAAGAGGACTGAGGCTATATTGAAGCTACATTAATTATTGGCAAAAAAATCAACACCATATTTTGACAACTTTACCCCTCAATTGTTTTCCATACCAAAATGTATTTGCCGAAAGAGTCTGTAAATTTCTGGGTTCCACTTGCCAACTTTCCTGGGGATTAAACAAGACTAACTCAGCTTTTTGACCAGAAACTATACCATTGAGGCTTTGCTGCAAACATTCCGCCGGACGCTGGCTCAATGCTTGCCATAGCTCTAAAGCTGTAAATTCACCTGTTGCCACCAAATTCTGCCACAGCAAAGGTAGTGCTAACTCATACCCAATTGCTCCCGGTGGTGCATCAGCAAAAGCGACTGTTTTCTCTTCATAGGTATAGGGCGTATGATCAATAGCGATCGCATCCAAAATTCCCGATTTCACACCCTTTCGCAATGCCAACATATCGCTCGGATTTCCCAAAGGTGGCTCTAACCGCAAGCTGGGATGATAACTTTTTAAAGCTTTTGTATCCAGAAGTAGATGCATCCACGTTGTGCTGGCTGTTACTGGCAAACCCCGTGATTTTGCTGAGGCAATTAATTCGACACCGCGAGCCGTCGCCACCCGCATAATATGAATTGCCGTCCCCGTCGCCGCAACTAGCTCCAATAATGCCGCAATCGCCGAAGTTTCAGCAGCCACCGGAGTCACAGGCAAGCCAAATCTGATGGCATCCACACCCTCACGCATTATCCCATTAGAACGTAACTGGCGATCGCAAGCATAGAAAGCAACTGGTTTATGTAAAGGTTGTAAGTATTCTAAAGCCCGACGCACTAAGCTCAAATTTTCTAGAGGTTTGCCATCAGCAAAACCCACAACACCCGCAGAGGCTAACTCCGCTAACTCCGTTAATTGCTGTCCAGCGATATCTTCAGTAATTGCACCCCAGATATGGAGAGATGGTGAGTTGTATGCTGCTGTCCCTGTTTTCCCTGGGCGACTCATTTTCTGTAACTGCGTCACCATTGCTGGGTTGTTAACTGCGGGGGATGTGTCAGGTAAAATGGCAATGCGTGAGAAACCACCGTTTGCGGCTGACTGGAGCAGCGAATCGATAGTTTCCCTCTCTTCATTCCCCGGCTCCCCAGAATGACTGTATAAATCTACCAATCCAGTTCCGAGAATTAAACCCCGACAGTCGCGAATTTCGGTATCTACAGGAAATTCGGAAATATTGGCAGCGACTGATAATATCTTGCCATCTTGAATTAGCACATCTGCTAATTGCTCACTTCCAGAAATTGGGTCAATAATTCGCGCTTGTTGTAATAATTCAGTCATGAGCCATGAGTGGTAGGTGCTGGTTATTGGATGTAAGCATCCGACAGTATAGTTGTGATTAACTCCGAATCATCTACAAAGCGCCAGCAGCAGTTTTATCGAGAACACCACCACCCAAATGTGCAGTAATATTCATCGCTTGTAAGACTGGCAAACCATTTAAACCAGAAGGATAATCAATCACGCTAACTGCACCATTCCCTTGGCGGAAATTCCAGAAGTTTTCGTTTGATAATCCTAAAATATGACAAAGCAAGGTTTTATTTGTGGCATCATGAGCGACAATTAAACCAACGGAACGATTTGCAGCGATCGCAGTTTGTACAATATTTTGCCAAGCAACAACAGCGCGATCGTAAACTTGTTGTAGGTTCTCTCCTTCTGGCATTTGGACTTCGGCTGGCAAAGTCCGCCATCTTTCCAATTCTCCAGGAAATTCCTGTTCAATATCCTGTTCAAATTTCCCTTCCCAGAGTCCGTGACTAATTTCGCATAAACCTGCATCTAATCCCAACTCGACATCAGGGTGAGCACCTAAAATAATTTCTGCGGTTTCCTTGGGACGTGCCATTGTACTCGATACCGCAAAGTCAATATTTACGTCCTTGAGAAATTCAGCCGCCTTACTTGCCTGCAATTTCCCATTATCGTTGAGGGGAATATCAATTTGTCCCTGAAATCTCCCTTGACGGTTCCATTCAGTCTCACCATGACGCACCAGTAATAACCGCACCCCTTGATGATGTCCAGGACGTAATGTGGGAAAAACTTCCCCCATATGCTGCGTCTGATTCATCGATTCCAGTTGCACATTATCATCCAAACCACCAGCAAAGTTCAGAATGCTAATTGCACAATTTGATTGCTGTAATGAGTGGTAGCGAGATGGACAAATTCCCAAAGCCGTACTAATCAGGGCACGATTGATGCCATTATGCCCAACTATTAGTATCGTTTTGCCTTGATGTTCTTGTAATAATTCTTGCCAAAATTCCCTGGCTTGTGCGTATAAAGCTAATATGGGGAAATGCTCGCGAGTTCCCTGTTCTGTGGAGACTTGCATCACAAACTTGTCGGGGCGCTCGTGCCAAGTTCGGTAATCTTCGGCAAACTTTTCTTGAACTTCCGAATTTACCATTCCTTCCCACAGTGGCAAGTCTATCTCCAAGAGTTTATCGGATATCTGTAGGCTAACTGATTTTGACGAAGTTCCTGGATTTGTTGCCAAAAATTCGTGACAAATAATTTCTGCCGTCGATTTTGCCCTTCTTAGGGGACTGGAATAAATCGCATCAAAGGCAATATTGCTGAGGGCTTTACCTACCTTTGCCGCATCGTGACGACCTTTTTCTGTTAACTGCGACGCATTGGAACGTCCTTGGATCCGTCTCTCGGTATTGTAATTACTTTGACCGTGACGCACAATGATGACACGAGTCATCTTCAAAGCCCTCCTCTATCTCAAGGTCTAATTTTACTGCAAAGTGTCACCGTGAGGAGTAGGAGAAAGAATTTCTGCGACATCTCCCAAATATACTGTTAATATCAGGGTTGCCTTGAGAAAACTGACGCGGAGACTCAGAGACGCGGGGAGGCGGAGAAATTTTGATTGTCAGTGATTAGCCGAACATGACTATGACTGATGAGCTTGGCATAAATGTGGAATGAATTAGCGACTGAAATTATGCATATTCCTTTCAAAATAACGCGAAATCATCCCATGATTCAGAAATGCCGAAAATCTCTAATACAGTTCAGCGAAAATAAAGCTACCATTTTAAATGGCTGAAAAGCTAAAAATATTGGCTTTCTTTATTTTTCCTTCTTACCAAAAAATTGGGTCTAAAGCCTCGTCCTTGTAGGGCGACTTTTTATTGTACTTTTATCAATCTTATACCAAACATGTCAGTATAAGATAGCAGGTAAAGAAATGCTTGTTTTTGAGTTTAAAGTTTATGGGAAATCATTTCAGCTAAAAGCAATAGACGATGCAATTCGGACTGCACAATTTGTTCGCAATAGCTGTATTCGGCTGTGGATGGACGTTAAAGGTACAGGTAAAAACGACTTGCAGAAATATTGTGCTGTACTAGCAGCTAATTTTCCGTTCGCTAATGAACTCAACTCGATGGCTAGACAAGCCAGTGCAGAACGAGCATGGTCTGCTATCACCCGGTTTTATGAAAATTGCAAAAAAGGGGTTTCTGGCAAAAAAGGATTTCCTCAGTTCCAGAAAGATTGCCGTTCTGTTGAGTACAAAACGTCAGGATGGAAGCTTGCAGATAATCGTAAATCCATCACATTTACTGATAAAAAAGGTATTGGTCGTTTAAAACTCAAAGGCACTCGTGATTTGCACTTCTACCACATTAACCAGATTAAACGGGTGAGATTGGTAAAACGTGCGGATGGTGTGTATGTTCAATTTTGTATTGATGTAAATCGTTCTGAGAACATAGAACCTACTGGTAATACAGTTGGTTTAGACGTTGGATTGAAGGAATACTACACTGACTCGAATGGGTTGATGGTAGAAAACCCTAAGTTTTTTCGCCAAGGTGAAAAGGTTCTTAAACGTTCACAGCGTCGTGTTTCCAGAAAAATAAAGGGTTCCAAAAACAGAGGCAAGGACCAACAGATTTTAGGTAAACGCCACCTCAAAATAAGTAGGCAACGTAAAGACCATGCTGTGAAATTAGCGCGGTGCGTAGTTCAGTCAAACGACTTGATAGCCTATGAAGATTTGAGGATTAAAAATATGGTAAAAAATCATTGTTTAGCCAAGTCTATTAATGATGCATCTTGGTATCAGTTTCGTGTCTGGCTTGAATATTTTGGAAAAGTATTCAAGAGAGTCACGGTTGCGGTTAATCCGCAATATACAAGCCAAGAATGCTCTAGCTGTGGTGAAGTTGTCAAAAAAACCCTATCTACTCGAACCCATGTTTGTCAATGTGGATGTGTGATGGATAGAGATGAAAACGCAGCTAGGAATATCCTTAGTCGAGGATTGAGTACCGTAGGGCATACGGGAACTTTTGCGCTAGACGCAAGTAATGCTTGGGGAGATGAAACCTCTACTCTATCTGGCGCAAGCCTGGTTGAGCAAGTTATGTCTTAGATTCAAGAATCCCCGTGCGTACCCTTCGGGAACGCCAAGGGCGAACACGCCGGGGAGTGTCAAGCAGCCAAAGCATTTTCAAACTTATCGAGTCTGGCAATTTCCTCTTGTTTCGGGTTGGCTTGACCGTAGATTTTTGATAACTTGCCAGTGCTTGCTAAAATATCACGGATTTCTTGGTTAGAAATTTGATTGAGGTTTCTGCTACTCAACATTGCCGTAATTGCAGCGATACCTACAGCCTGTCCCACAGCACAATTAAACTCTACAATGCGTCCAGCCGAAGCAGCATAACCTTCAAATCCCGATGCCGGACTAATAACTGCTAAATTGGGGACATTTTTTAACAATGCATGTTGCATTCCCACATTAAATAGAGGGGCAGGTAATTTAAAGAACAAGATATTACCCAAGCCTTTTTCAGATGCTCTTGTGCCAAGCCCTTCGATACCGCCACGAATATCAAAGTGGTAGCCAAATGTACCTAAAGCCTCGCTAACGGGAACTCCACCTTTGAGCATTTCTGCACCTGTGAGGGGGTCATTAACACCGATAATATTACCAGCATGACGAATATATAACTCAGGAGCAGGTTTCACAGATTTAGCCCCAAGACTTTGAAACCATTGACTCATCAGTTGCATTTCTTTGAGCATTGCCGCAGTGGGTTTTGCATCTTCACGGGATAAAGTTTCAGCTTGTTCGGCGTTAACATCAAATAACAGAGCATTCCAGGACATTCTGTGATTGGGGAAAACTGCCACATTTCCTTTATCTAATACAGCACCACTTTGGTCTAGGGATAGTGCTGTGCCGCGAAAGGCGTGATAGGCGATTGAGAGGGCAAAACTGCGGACATCAATAAAATCGCTACCTGCATACATCGCAATTTTACTGAGGTCATTTTTGTTAGTTATAAATGGTTCACTGAGTTGGGAAATGCGATCGCTATCTCCGCCTGCTGCAATCTTAATCCAGTTTTGTGCTTCGGTATCATTCAGATTCGCCAGACGTTGCATGTAATTCATTTCTATGTCTTTCAACGCTTGAACGCTTAAACCTTCAGTTTCAAAAGTCAACGTTACCGAAAGTTCGGAATCTGGTAAACCAAAAGTTTCAAACCCCCTCAGTTTTTTCACACCTGCAAATTGAGCAAGTTCAGCATTGATTGTGGAGTCAATAAAGATTTTTGCCATGTAGGTTTCGTTATTTGTCAGACGAATACCTGTAATTTTTTGTCCTTGTTTGAGAACCGATTGAATGTCGGCGTTACTGAGAATATCAGCACGAACTTCTTGGAGCATTTCCCGGAGGACAAAATCACCCTTTTTGGGATCGAGTCCAACTTGAACAACACCTGTGCGTTTCAAAAATTCCTTATAAATAGCTGATTCATCACCATAGATATCCAAACCATACTGCTTACGAATATCAACAGGTACAACTGAACGATCTAAATAAGATAAACCACCACGTACTAAATGACCACCAATTCCAAGCTGTGACTTACCTTTAAATAGTAGTAGGGAACGGGGGTATTTATTTGTGCGGCGAAAATGCTCCCGTGCGGCACAGACTAAAGCCAAAATCCCTGGGACTTCATCCCCAAAGGCAATAATGTCGTAGTTGCGAACTGTGGAATTATTTGCAGATTGAATATTTGACATAGTGATTTCCCCATATTTTTTTTATGCTTCTGAAGACAATCAACAAGACAAATCAGTTCCATTTCGGATCACAGGAACAACAAATATATACTAGCTGTGGTGGAAAGCTTGCACAAGCCTTGGTAGCCAAAAACGCATCTCCCTTCAATTTACACTTAAATTTACATTTGCTCAGTCTCAATGTTGAGAAATATATCGAAATTCCCCACATTCCCCTAACTAAAAAATCATCAGATAAATATTTAACCTTTAAAGGTTTATGATTTGAATACAGTAGAACACATGCCAATACCGAAGTTGTCAGTGTCATTAGCAGAATATTAAATACTTTAGATACTGATGATGAGATTGGGCAAAATCTAACTGCTGACTCCCATAACAGAAGTCAAGCGGCGGGATTGTGAATCGTATCATTTCTGTTTGAATACTTATGATTCAGCCTGAGATAGAGAAATTTCCTCGTCAGTGATTAGACGGACATGATTAGTAATGATGAGATGAATGAGATTCCCATCTGAAACCTTGACATTAGTCATTGTCAGCAGGCTACGATAATCTATCGGCTGTTCTTATTTTTAGATACTGTGATTGCGACTCATAAGTTTTAGCAATTTTGGAAAATTCTTGCATAAAATTCGTAAGAGCAGATGATATCTCAATAGCAGCATTTACCATTGGGGAGTAAATCATGTCGCGCTTTGCTTACGAGCGAGAAAATTTTTCTTTATCGCTGCCAATTTCTCAATCTGCCCGTACCACTGCACAAATATTTGCCAAACAACAACCAACAAGTGAAAAAGCTGAAAAAGTTCTTTTAAATACACTTTCAGTTTTGACAGTTAATTACTACTTGGATTTGATGGGTTTTGCCACGAATCTGGATATTAGTGATATTTGGAATCCAGTCATGCGCTTGTGTACAGACGTATCTGACTTGGAAGTATTAGGTATTGGCAGGTTAGAATGTCGTCCCATAAATACTGTTGGAGATAGCTGTTATATCCCTCCGGAAACATGGGGTGAAAGAGTCGCTTATATTGTAGTTGCGATCGATGAAACTTTCTTAGAAGCACAAATTTTAGGTTTTTCTACCAGTGTAGAAACCGACGAATTAACTTTAAATCAATTGCAACCTATTGAAGAGTTACCTGCATATCTTCAACAATATAAACAAGCCACGAACAAAATCAAACAAGACACAAAACCAGAAATACAAATTCCTGTTGTGGTAAATTTAAGTCATTGGTTTGCTGGTACTTTAGCGCATGGGTGGCAAACAATAGAATCTATACTTAGCCAACCAGAATATCGCCCTTTATACCTATTTCGTAGCACTGAGTCAGCATTGACAAATCGAGACAGTGAGACAATGACAGCGACTAGGTGTGGAAAGATTATTGATTTAGGTATCCAAATTGCCAATCAACCTGTAATTTTAGTGGTTGAAATCAATACTCAAGAAAACCAAAAAACAAATGTCCGTCTCCAACTTCACCCCACAGGTACGCAAATTTACTTACAGTCAGGGGTAACATTGACTGTTTTGGATGAATCTGGCAATATTTTCCTAGAGGCACAGTCACGCAGTGCTGATAATTACATTCAGTTACAATTTAGTGGCAACCCAGGGGAACGGTTTAGTGTCAAGGTAGGATTAGATGATGCTAGTATTACTGAACATTTTGTCATTTAGTCAATAGGGTTAGGAGTTGATAATAACTTATGATCATTAATGATTAATTGCTAATTCTTAAATTTTAATTGTATATGTAAGCACTAACTACTAACAATAATTATGGGTAAGTTAGTTGTTCTCAAATTCGGTGATGGTAGCTTTGAGCAGGGATTTCCTGTAACTTTGCAAATTAGTAGAGAAAGTGAGTTGCCGAGTATTGAAATTGTTGGTAGATTGTCCGCAGCCAGCAAATTACCAATATATTACAACCATTGGCAATCTAACTATCGACGTTTAGGTAATGCCG
>NZ_JAYGHN010000017.1:58995-125322 GCF_034931845.1 Calothrix sp. UHCC 0171 | reverse complement strand
AAAATAAAAGTCAAACAACTTAGAGAAAATGCTAAATACACCCAAAGACAGGTAGCTGACTTATTGGGTGTTACCGAAAGTAATTATAGAAAACTAGAAAATAATCGTATCAAATCAATCAGCTTAGACACAATTGATTTTTTATGTACGTTTTTCAAATGTAACCCTAATGATGTTTTTGAAATAGTTACAGAGGAAAATTAAATATGACTAACCCAAGCGCTAATAATGCTAACAACGATGAAATTCGCCAACTAATTGCCGAATTGGCTCGCAAGCAAATAGAAACACAAGAGCAATTAGATATGTTTCTAAACCAATCAGTTAGCTTAATGGGGCGGAATGCTATTTTAAATGACGTAATTCTTGAAGTTAGAGAAAATACTGAAGTTTTGCAAAGAAACTTTGAAACTCACCAACAGAACTTTGAAAGATTGCAGCGTAATTTTGAGCAACATCAACAGAACTTTCATGAAAATCAGCGAACGACTAACGCAGCCTTAAATAGTTTGGAAGCTATCCTTTTACAACTCACTAGAATTATCGGAAGAGAGTAATACAAATCAGGGCAAGTAGTTGCTTGCGCCTACAATGCTTAAAAACTTGTACTTTATTTCTATTGTGCCTCTATTAAATAGAGAATCTCCTAGCTCATAGCCAGGAGATTGTCAATAACTGCTAACAGGATGATTCAACACTTTTAATGCACATTCTGACCTAATAACTATTCCTCCACAATTATCTGAACCTTACTACCTGCTAGGACAACTGCGATATTTGACATGATAAATCAAACCACGGTGTGCGAGGTCGAAGGAGTCAACAGTAGCCATTCCTTGACCATTGGCAGTCATATTCGCATTCACGCGCATATTTACACTGTCACCACAACGTGACCAGACATTAGCCACTGTGGCTAAACTATCTCGAACGTTATATTCACGTTCACCTGTGAATGTCCGAGAAAAAATAGGTCCACGTTGACCAGCGAAAAAGTATTCTGCTCTTAGTCTACCGGTGGTTCTAGGAGCGACATAGCCCCTGTAATCAGCATCGTAGAGAGAAATTTGATAACCTTGGGGTACTTTAATTGGGATGCTCAAATTACAGCTTTTGCGGCTTTCACTTGCTTTATTTCCAAGGGCTATAAATTTATCAAATAGAATACTTAGCTCTTGACCATCGGGGCTAACGGAGACGCTCGCACTTCCTCCTGGACAACCATTACCACCGTAATTTGCACCAAGTATTTCCACTTTTGGTGCTGCAAAAGCTGGACCCATAGAAGCAGTCATTAATACAGCTGCTGCTAGAAAACCTTGTAGCAATGCGATCGGTGTCTTTCTGAAATTTTTATTATTCATACTTACCATCCTTCCTCAAAATACAGCGTTCAGTTTTTGGGGAAAATACTTGAAAAGTCTGCATCTTCGATTGAATTTATGCCTCGATTACAGAGTAAAATTCAATTCTTCATTGTTTGAGGATAATGATTGGAGATTAAGAATATATTGGCTCAACAACAATGTTGAAACCTAACACAGAAATCTCAAATAATTTATTTAATAATCCATTTAATAATTCATAAATTATTATTAAACAATTCAAGAGATTAAGATATTTTTCCCAATCTACCCTCTTGTATATTAGTATCTGTCTAGATTAATATTCACTTAAACAAGCAATTCATAGCACCAAGCATTGAATACTTTGAAAATGATTCAGGAGGTAATTTGCATTTTCATACTATCTGCCAAATTACCTTTTACGTTTCTATTATAAGACTTGTCTTCAGTGTAAATTGCTTCTAGTAAATAAACTTAGCATTTTCAGAGAAAATTTAACTAAATATTAGGAGCTTACTATTATCAATTTTGCAATTTATAAAGAAACACTGTTTCTCTAAAATCTATTAACATATAAGTCTCCACCTCTCCGAGTCTCTGCTTGTTCTGTCATCATCTACTGATTTATTTTGGAAAATTAGTATTACTTACAGTTCCTCATTACAAATCTAAACACAAGGATCAATATTTTATTTACAGCGTCTCACGCCAATATCAGCCACCATTTGTTCAACAGTAGCTGTTCCTTGCCCCTCGGCAATCATAGAACTATTCACTCGCATGTTGACGCTATCACCACAGCGCGACCAGACATTAGTTCTATTTCTTAAACTATCTCGAACGTTATATTCACGTTTTCCTGTAAATGTCCGAGAAAAAATAGACCCAGGTTGACCAGCAAAAAAGTATTCTGCTCTTAACTTACCAGTGGTTCTAGGAGCGACATTGCCTCGATAACTGGCATCATAGAGGGAAACTTGATAGCCTTTAGATACTCTAATTGGGATGGTCAGATTACAGCTTTTACGACTTTCGTTGGGTTTGTTTCCACGGGCTATAAACTGATTAAATCGAATAGTTAGCTTTTGACCATTAGGGCTAAAACTAATACTAGCAGTGCCTCCAGGGCAACCACTACCAGCATATTCGGCATTAAGTATTTCAACTTTTGGTGCTGCAAAAGCTAAACCTAGAGAAGTTGTCATTAATACAACTGCTGCTAGCAAACCTTGTACTAATGCGATCGGTGTTTTCCGGAAATATTTATTACTCATACTCCCCTTCCTTCCTCAAAAGAGAGTTTTCTGTTTTTGAGGAAAATATTTAAAAAATCTCTATCTTGATATTTTTGGGGTTATTCACAAACTCCACTTTAAATTACCTGATCTGAGTAGAGATTTCTTCATATTTAATTCTTTGACCTACTATTATTTTGCCTCATCTGCTTAGAGAAGTATTATTGTTGATTGACAAAATTTACATATTATGGGGTATAAAGGCGATCGCTCTCTAGTCAAGCTGTTGCCTCACTTTCCTAGTTCCTGTCTACTTGACAACCTGAAAATTGTGTTAAACTAAGTTAAGTGAAGTCGGTATGAGTTTATATAATTAGTTATGACAAGTCCCACAGTAGAAAGCCCCAAAATTGAAAACTTAGTAATAATTGGTTCAGGTCCCGCAGGTTATACTGCTGCTATCTACGCAGGGCGGGCTAACCTTAAGCCTGTTGTCTTTGAAGGTTTCCAGGCTGGCGGCTTGCCTGGTGGACAATTGATGACGACGACGGAAGTTGAGAATTTTCCGGGATTTCCGGCAGGGATAACAGGACCGGCATTAATGGATAATATGAAGGCGCAGGCGGAACGTTGGGGGGCGGAGTTATATACAGAGGATGTGATTTCCGTCGATCTCAGTCAGCGTCCATTTACTGTGCGTTCCGAAGAGAGGGAATTTAAGACACATAGCATTGTCATTGCAACTGGAGCGACGGCAAAGCGGTTGGGCTTACCCAGCGAACATGAATTTTGGAGTCGCGGGATTTCGGCTTGTGCAATTTGTGACGGAGCAACCCCGATTTTTCACGGTGCAGAATTGGCTGTGATTGGGGCAGGCGACTCGGCGGCGGAAGAGGCAATTTACTTAACCAAATATGGTTCCAAGGTAAATTTATTGGTGCGATCGCAACAAATGCGAGCATCAAAGGCAATGCAAGACCGTGTTTTAAGTAACCCCAAAATCCAAGTACATTGGAACACCGAAGCGGTAGATATTTTTGGGAACGGACATATGGAAGGGGTGAAAGTTCGCAACCGTCAGACGGGTGAGGAAAGCATTGTCAAGGCGAAAGGATTATTTTATGCGATCGGGCATAAACCCAACACATCTTTATTTCAGGGACAAATCGAACTCGATGAAGTCGGGTATATTGTTACCAAACCCGGTTCGCCAGAAACCAGTGTCGCCGGGGTTTTTGCCGCCGGTGATGTCCAAGATCACGAATACCGCCAAGCGATTACAGCCGCAGGTTCTGGTTGTGCGGCGGCGATGCTCGCAGAACGTTGGTTATCCGCAAGTGGGTTGATTCAAGAATTTAAACAAATTCCCCACACTCCTGATAATGAGATGGAACATCAGCAACAGGTGCAGCAAATCATCTCCGTGGAATTTGATGTGAATATCACCCGACATCAAGGTGGTTTGGCGTTGAGAAAATTATTCCATGAAAGCGATCGCCTACTTGTTGTTAAATATGTGTCTCCTGGTTGCGGTCCTTGTCATACCCTCAAACCCATATTAAATAAGGTGGTGGATGAGTTTGATGGCAGGATTCACTTTGTCGAAATTGATATTGATGCTGATAGAGACATTGCGGAGAATGCGGGGGTTACTGGTACGCCGACGGTGCAGTTCTTTAAGGATAAGGAATTGTTGAAGGAAGTTAAAGGTGTGAAGCAAAAGAGCGAATATCGCTTGTTGATTGAGAGTCATATTTAATTGAATATTCGCCAAATATGTAATATTTAGGTGAATATTTACTCAGAGAGCGTTTATAAAGTAAATATTAAGGATAGTCGTGCAGGGAGAAACCCGGTTTCTCATCAGAAAGTCAGATGATGCTCGATACTTAAATCCAAGAAACCGGGTTTCTGTGGTCTTAAGGTTTACTTTATACATAACCCCTAAATTATTGACAGATTTCCCGCCTATGCTTGAAAACATAGGCGATTTTTGTTGCAGTCGATACTGACTACATACTTGTATATAATTTAATACATAATTTATATATACATTCATTGACAAAACACTCGAAATATTCTAATACTCTAAACTCATAACTCCTAACTAATAATTTCTAATTTACATGGCTGTTACAAAAAGTCCATCGCCAAAGTTTTTGCAGCTGCCAAAAACTTCTAGCCTTTCTCAAAAGCTGATGCTGATTGGATTGGGATTAACTTTATTTTTTATATTTTTAGCTTTTTTCACACCAGTGCTTCAAGTATTGGGATTAATCCAAAACCCATCAGATGCTTTGGCAAATGATATTCACCTCCCACCTTCGGGGAAACATTGGTTTGGTACAAGTCGTCTAGGGTATGACGTATTTTCGCGGACTTTATTTGGCGCACAGGCAGCCTTACAGGTGGTATTCTTAGCAACTGCCTTAAGTATGGTTGTGGGTGTGCCGTTGGGAATGCTGAGTGGTTATATTGGCGGCAGACTAGATAAAATCCTGCTATTTATTATGGATAGTATTTATACTTTGCCCGGTATGTTACTATCAGTGACACTAGCATTTGTGGTTGGCAGAGGAATTTTAAATGCTGCGATCGCAATTAGTATTGCCTATATTCCCCAGTATTATCGTGTTGTCCGTAATCACACAGTCAGCGTCAAAACGGAAGTATTTATCGAAGCCGCGCAGGCAATGGGGGCAAATACTTGGCAGGTATTATCTAAATATTTATTTTTTAACGTGATTCAAAGTGTACCTGTACTCTTTACTCTCAATGCGGCTGATGCGATTTTGGTATTAGGTGGTTTGGGTTTTCTGGGTTTGGGACTTCCCGAATCAGTACCGGAATGGGGGCATGATTTAAGGCAAGCTTTGGAAGCTTTACCAACGGGTATTTGGTGGACAGCTTTATTTCCTGGTTTGGCAATGACTTTAATGGTTGTTGGGTTATCCCTATTTGGTGAGGGTTTAAATGAGTTTGTCAATCCTCGCTTGCGGAAACAAAATAGTATTCGTTAGTTTCTGGGTAAATGCAGGACGCGGGGATGCGGTGACGCGGGGATGCGGGGACGCGGTGACGCGGGGATGCGGGGACGCGGTGACGCGGGGACGCGGGGACGCGGGGACGCGGGGATGCGGGGATGCGGGGATGCGGGGATTCAGGGACGCGGGGATGCGGGGACGCGGGGACGGGGTGACAAAGAAGTAAAGAGGTTTCTTTTATTTATCTCCCCATCTCCCCATCTCCCCATCCCCCCATCTCTCACTCTCCCCATCTCCCCCTCTCCCCATTCTCTACTTTTTATGAGTTAGCATTATTTGTTGTATTTTCAACAGAGAGTTTTGTGTGAAAGATAAGTTTTCTTTAATTGCGGCTGCGGCTGGTGGATTTATGCTTTCCGTGGCACTGACTAGTATTCTTAGAGGTACACCTGTAACCTCTTTGCACGCGCAAACAACTGTGCGTCCTCTGTCTGTGAATTATGTTGCTACTGTGCCCAAATCACCTATTAACTATTAACTATGTAACTTGTAGTTATGAAAAATTAATCCATGACAGAAGTAATAGGAATTGATTTGGGGGGAACAGCAATCAAATTGGGGAGATTTACTGTTGATGGAACTTGTATAAAGTCTTTGACGGTGGAGACTCCCCAGCCAGCAATGCCGGAGGCTGTTTTGGACGTGTTAGTTGCTGCGATCGCTCAACTTGACCCTAATAATAAAAGTATCGCGATCGGTGTAGGAATGCCAGGACCAAGTGATCCACAGGGACGTATTGCTCTAGTTTCGATTAACCTTCCTGGATGGCGTGATGTCCCCTTGGCGGCATGGTTGGAAGCGAAAACTGGTAAACCAACTATTCTCGCTAACGATGCCAATTGTGCGGGTTTGGGTGAAGCTTGGTTAGGTGCTGGCAATCGGTTTAAAAATTTTATTCTCCTCACCTTGGGAACTGGGGTTGGGGGAGCTATTTTTATTGATGGTAAATTATTCATTGGACATTATGGCGCGGCTGGGGAATTGGGATTAATTAATTTGTACCCAGATGGACATGAGTGTAATAGCGGTAACAATGGTTCTTTGGAGCAATCTACGTCAATTCGGGCGATTCGCCGACTTACGGGCAAAGAACCGGCGGAATTAGCAGTTTTGGCAGAGAAAGGTGATGTGACAGCGTTAAAGTTTTGGCAAGAATATGGACGGAATTTAGGTATTGGTTTATCGAGTTTGATTTACGTATTGACACCGGAAGCGATTTTGTTAGGTGGTGGGATTAGTGCAAGTGCCAAGTTTTTCTTACCAACAGCTAAAGCAGAGATTGAAAGCAGAGTTTTTATCACATCGCGCGTGGGTTTGGAGATTTTACCAGCCGAGTTAGGTAATGCAGCTGGAATGTTGGGGGCGGCAAAACTAGCTTTTACAAAAGTAAGAATTTAGAGGCTCAAGGTAGATTTTCAGGGGGAGCCGGAAAGCTCCCTAATCTCCAGGAAGCGGGCTAGAGAGCCATCACTACAAAAAAATTTACACATTTGGGATGCTCCCTTTTCAGGTGCTATGAATCAATTTTATCAAGACTTTCTCATCCGTTCCTGGGAACCAAAAGATAGACAAAATGCTGCGGAAGTCATTCGTTCGGTTCTGGCAGAATATGGATTGGGTTGGGAAGCTGATGGTGCTGATAGAGATGTGCTGCAAGTTGAGGAATTCTACTTAGACACTAGTGGAGAATTTTGGGTAATTGAATACCAAAATCAAATAGTCGGAACTGGGGCATATTACCCAATCGAACGAGGGCAAAAGGCAGTTGAAATCAGGAAAATGTACTTTTTACCGCAAATTCGCGGTTTGGGTTTAGGGAAATATTTGTTACAACTGCTAGAAGAAACGATCGCATCTCGTGGTTTTGAACAAATTTGGATTGAAACCGCTAGTATTCTCCAAGAAGCTGTACAAATGTACGAAAAAAATGGTTATTTACCAGCCACAGGAGTAGAGACTTTAAGATGCGATCGCGTTTATTGTAAACAAATAAATTGTTAATTGTTCTGCTAATTGCCGCTCCTTTTTTTCCTGTGCCCATGTTTACTTTTATGTTTACTTTTAAAAATACCCTAAAACATTTTTTTCATCTTTTTACTCAATCAAATTGTCCTCTCTGTCAACGTCCAACTCCACAGGAATTTTGCCCTAGCTGTAGCAAACAGCTACAAAAATGTCAATTAAATGAACCTTGTCGCTTGTGGCAACAAGAAACACCTGTTTTTGCTTGGGGCGCTTATGGTGGCATATTGAAAAGAGCGATCGCAGTGATGAAATATAATAATTGTCCAGATATTGCTCGTCCTCTGGGTCATTATTTAGGTGAGGCTTGGTTGCAAAATTTACCTTCGACTGAGAAGAAAATTGCTGTTGTGCCGATTCCGCTTCATCCCAGCAAGCTGAAATCCAGGGGTTTTAACCAAGCTGCATTGATTGCCGAGAGTTTCTGCGAAATGACTGGACTACAATTGAGAGTCAATGGATTGCAAAGGGTACGCGCCACTGAAGCACAACACTCTCTTTCAGAAACACAGCGCCAAAAAAATCTAGCCGCAGCTTTTGCCGTTGGAGAAGATTTACTTCGCCATCGTCATGATTACGTACTGTTAATAGATGATATTTATACTACTGGAGCGACCGCAAGAGAGGCAACCATAACACTTAGTACCGCAAGTATATCCGCGATCGGACTAGCTGTATGTGCCGCAGGCATGAAATTATCATAAAAACAAAATTGAGAGTGTATTTTGTTTTGATAAATTCCTGGGCAAGCCACGTAGAGAAAAACTATAATTAACCAATATTACGATTACGCTTGAAACCGGGGAAGAATCTTGGGGATGACTAGCAAAATTTTTGCATTTTGTGTAAAAAAATTATTAACAAAAATCACTTTTATTCCTGTAACTTTGTTAGCGATTGGTGCAAATACAAATGCAAGTTTTGCTCAAGCGGCTAAGATGTATAATCCATTGCCTTTACCTTCAACCTATGAAGTGAGTGATTCCCTCACAGACACAGATATTCCCACAGGACAAGGTGGCTTTGCTCGCGATTATATGGTGAAGTTAAATAAAGGCGAAAACTTAGCTATAGACCTTTCCTCAGACAGCTTTGATAGTATTATTACCTTACTGGGACCAAATGGCTCAACGATCGCCGAAAATGATGATGGTCCTGATGGTAGCAGCAATTCCTTACTTTTTACGCGCATTAATGAGACAGGCAGTTATGTGGTGCGCGTGCGTTCTTTTGGTGAAACCGGAGTCGGTGCATTTAAACTCAAGGTGACACGACTGCAACCGATGAAGTAGAAAATCTCGGCAGACGGGGTTGGTTAGGATAATTTTTTCCCATCCCCACATCACAAAACAGCAGTGATTACGCACAATAATAAAGCTTCTGTCCACTCGACAACCGCACCATAGGTATCCCCTGTATGTCCTCCCAGTTTGCGGTGGAACCAAAAACCTGTCACAAATGCGATCGCTATTCCCCCAATTAATGTCACTATACTCAAGACTAAGGTATTGGGGTTAATTATGAGTGGCAACAAGCTCCAGCCAATCATCAATAGTAATCCCGGTAATACATCTTTGTAAGAACGTATTGCCTGTTTGTGGAATGCACCCTTACCCGTGGGCTTCAGGTATGGATATTTGGCGATGGCTAAAACTTGTCCCCAACGCCCCCAACCGCCAGCAGCAATTAACACAAACCAACGGTAATCTTCAATATCAGTTAATCCTGCGGCTTTGAGCAGGAAAATTGCCACTGCAACCATTGCCCCAAAAGCTCCTGTGGTACTATCCGCCATGACTGCCAATCTCCGCTCTGGATTGCCAACCGCTAAACCATCAGCCGTATCCATTGCCCCATCTAAATGTAATCCTCCAGTTAAAGCCAGCCAAATACATACCAGAGATACACTACGTGTCAAAATCGGTATACCTAACCAAGCCAGTAGTAAATCCAACAGTGCTAATATTCCCCCAATTACTAATCCGATTCCTGGAGCAAACTGTGCCACTTTTTGAAAATCTAATTCCTGATTCAATTTCCCTAAATAGGGCAAAGGGATAGCAGTATAAAATAAAATGCTGGCTAAAAAACTTAATAGCAATTCTTTGCACCACTGGCGAATACTTGTCATTTTGGGAACATGGTATTTGAATAATAATTCTTGAGACAACAACTGTCTAAAAACAGTCCTTTGTAATTACTAAAAACCGCACATCTCCAGCTTCTCTCCGGCAAGGAGAAATATACTCTTCAAGAAGCCAATATCCTACAAAAACAGATTACGTAAGTATCTAAAGATAGATTCTAGATGTTAAATCCTTTGGAGTTATCCACAGTATCCCAATCAAGACTTTGACATTCGTGATTTACGGATTTTTACAGACAATATTCTTAAAGCTTTTAAAAAGATTAACTTGTCTAGGGAACTCATGTAGAAAATTTTGTTATGCTTATGCCATAACTAAAACATCAGTTATTGTATCAATGAACACGCTTATAGCTTGATTAATTTAATTTAATGTTTGCATTTTTGATTTTAGATTAATAATTTAGATACAAGATGTTAGGTAAAAACTCCATGTTTCTAAAAATCATATTGATAATAATTAAAATTTAAAGGTCAACAAAGCTGTAACATTCATATTTAGCGGTATTGCAAATTATCTTCGCGCATTTATTATTTAACTATGAGCCACCATCTACCGGAAACAAAAATACCAGCTCCCTGCATTATTAACACAGGTGTAATAGTAAGTAAATTGGACATGCGGCGGTTACTAACAGATTTAGGTCGTGTTCACTACATTTATACCTTTGATGGCAATGTCCAGAGTGAAGGAAAAGGCGATGTTATGGAAGTTTTTGCCAATCCACAACGCTCTACATTGGTAGCAAACCATACATTATACTTAAATGTCTGTAGTTTTGACTATCTCGAATTACAGCAAACCCCAGAAAATGAAACTCATTTTGACTTGGTTCAGGAAGGATGGCGTTTACGCTTAATTCCCCTTTCGACACCTTTACAAGAAAGGCGCGATCGCAATATGAATGTAACGGCGATTGAAGCGATGATGGAGCAAGTCTTATCTGCACGTTGGGATGCTGAGTTTGATGATGATTCTTCTGATATGTTTTAAAGGCGAAAATACAGGATTCAGGGGACAGGAGTCAGAATTTAAATAAAAATCAAATAACTCCACACGGGAAGATATAAAGTAAGCGGAAAATCCCTCAAAGTATCAACATCCAGACTTTTTAGCAATGTTTGTGGCGATCGCAATTTTTTGTTGTGTCCCTTGCTAAGTTAGGATAGTTGACAGCTAAATATTTGTGATACTTTATAATTCCTTAGGTTACTTGTATTTTGACTGCAAACTTTTCTTTTGAGTGTATAGCTTCCTGCCAGGAAACAAAAGCGCGAGCTGGCGTTTTTCAAACACCCCATGGGATTGTGGAAACACCCAGATTTATGCCAGTGGGGACATTGGCGAATGTGAAGACAATAACCCCAGCCCAACTTCAGGACACTGGAGCGCAAATGGTATTATCCAACACTTATCATTTGCACTTGCAACCTGGGGAAGAAATTGTCGCAGGTGGTGGAGGCTTACATAAATTCATGGGTTGGCATGGTCCAATGCTCACTGATTCTGGTGGATTTCAGGTATTTAGTCTCAGTGAAATGCGAAAAATTACAGAGGAAGGTGTAACATTTCGCTCGCCCCATGATGGACAAATTATTAATTTAACACCGGAACGTTCGATCGCAATTCAGAATACCTTAGGGGCTGATGTGATTATGGCATTTGATGAATGTCCCCCTTACCCAGCCACTCGTCAAGAAGTCGAAGCGGCGACATCGCGAACCTATCGTTGGTTAGAAAGGTGTATTGCTGCACATCAACGCCCAGACCAAGCATTATTTGGTATCGTTCAAGGTGGAGTCTATTTAGATTTGCGTGCCAAAGCTGCGGAGGATTTAAAGCAGCTTAATTTACCTGGCTATGCAATTGGTGGCGTGAGTGTCGGGGAACCGCCCGAATTAATTGCTCAAATTGTCGCCACTACCGCACCACTTTTACCCTTTGACAAACCCCGTTACTTAATGGGTGTGGGGACTTATCGAGAGATGGCTGTTGCTATAGCATCGGGTGTGGATTTATTCGATTGCGTGATTCCCACGAGGTGGGCACGTCACGGTACGGCAATGGTACAGGGAGAGCGTTGGAATTTAAAGAATGCGAAGTTTCGTGAAGATTTTGCGCCATTAGATGAAACTTGCCCATGTTACACCTGTCAGCATTTTAGTCGTGCTTATATTTCCCATTTAGTGCGATCGCAAGAAATTCTCGCCTATACATTATTATCTATCCATAACATCACCGAACTGATTCGCTTTACCCAAAAAATTCGTCATGCCATCATCAAAGGCACTTTTGCCCAGGATTTTGCCCACTGGTTAGAACCAAGTACAGAATCGAGCGATGAAGATTAAGTGGAAATTACAAATTGCGAATTACAAATTACCAATGGACTCGTTGCATGTTAAGATACTTGTCAAATATTAAAGCTGTGTTGGATAGGTGGATTTTAGGAATATGGAAGCTGCATTGTTGTTAGCAAAACTGCCCGAAGCTTATCAAATCTTCGACCCCTTGGTAGATGTTCTACCTGTAATTCCCGTATTTTTCCTGCTGTTAGCTTTTGTATGGCAAGCAGCTGTGGGTTTTAGATAAATCTAAGAATTTAAGATTTTGTGAATTTTTGAAGCTGAAATTGAGAATCTAGATATTTGTAACTTTTCCCAGACAGGTAATTCAGCCTGTCTTATTTTTTTGCTGACTTTGTAGACTAAGTTTTATTGCAATACATACTTGGGTTGGAAAAAGCTGAATACTACAACATTAGTAATTTTTCTTAAAAATAGTTAATGAATCAATATAATAGTTTAAAGAAAACTATTTAAGTATTTTTCTAAAAGCGATCGCCAGGAGGGATATTTTATGGGTAATATTAACTTTGTCAAAGAAAATAAAGAAGTTATCGCCGCAAATGGAGGAAATCTTCGACTTCTGGCGATGCAGAATGGGATTGATATCTATAAGGTTTGGGGAAAAATGATGAACTGTGGCGGTTACGGGCAATGTGGCACTTGCATTGTCGAAATTGCCGAAGGCATGGAAAATCTCTCACCACGTACTGATGCTGAAAACCGTATCCTCAAGAAAAAACCTGGAAATTACCGTCTCGCTTGCCAAACTTTAGTTCATGGTGGGGTAAGTGTAGTCACAAAGCCTTAGTTAAAGTTGTCAGGATTCAAAACTACAATTCCGAATCAGTATAATACTCAATGAATGCCCAACCAGCAGAAATAATTGTTTACTCTCGTCCAGCTGCTTAATGGTATCCTAAAGTTGTTGACTGGAAATTAGAAGAGAGGGTTTCCTTGCTATGCAAACTAATGAATTGGGATTCATAGCGAGCATTTTGTTCGTGTTGGTTCCTGCGGTTTTTTTAATCATTCTTTACACTATTACTGCTAGCCGCGAAAGTGGAAAAGATAGTTAAGTTGTTTAAGATTTTTGTATAAAATAAACAAACTCCGCACTTACTATTAATAATAGTGCGGAGCTTTTGTGTATGGAAAGAATTTGAATTTTTAGATTGGGCTATGTTGCTAAATTACCCTAAGCTACATCTTTACGGGCTAAAAGAACCGGACATGTGGCGTTGACACGGACATAATCGGATAGCGAAGAACCCAATAATCTGTCCAAATCAACAAAGCTTTTGGCAATTGATGGACGACGATCAGGCGAACCAACCACTAATAAGTCTACATTAGATTGATCCGCTAAACGACAAATTTCTTGTCCAGCCCTACCACTACTGGTAACAATTCCATCTTGTCCGACGCTTCCACCACTGACAACACAACGAGTTGCCACACCATAT
Organism: Calothrix sp. UHCC 0171; assembly: GCF_034931845.1. Taxonomy (NCBI): domain Bacteria; kingdom Bacillati; phylum Cyanobacteriota; class Cyanophyceae; order Nostocales; family Calotrichaceae; genus Calothrix; species Calothrix sp. UHCC 0171. The sequence continues at coordinate 111,717 of NZ_JAYGHN010000017.1, read as the reverse complement.
TTTTTCGCTTCTGCGATCGCTCCTGCTAAAATAGGACTTTGTTCGGGAGGTAATTCTGGTTTGCCAGATTTACTCAGCCAATCGGTATTGACATTCGCCAAAAGTAATTCTGCTCCCTTCAAATCTTGCAGCAGGAATAAAGCTAATTTTAAACAATGCTTGGCAGTTTCGGAACCGTCCATTGCTACCATCACCCGTTTAATTTTTTTGATGTAGATATCATCTTTAACCAGCAGCATTGGGCGTGATGACAATTGAAAAACATATTGACTAACTGAGTTTCCCAAAATTGACTGCAATCGCTTTAGCCCACGGGAACCCATAATAATCAAGTCGGCTTCTATTTCGTCAGCAACTTGACAAACCACATCTTTCGGTTCTCCCTGCCGCAAAATGGAAGAAACAAGACTGGGATCTAAATTCAAATATTTGATGGCGTTTGCCAGGATTTTACCTCCTTCTTCCCACTTTTCAGTCATGGTATCTGCACTACGTTGTCCAGGTACAACGTGTAAAACAGTTACTTTTGCCCGTTGAACTGAGGGTAAATCGGAGAAAATTTTGAGCATTTCTTCAGCATGTCCCAATCCGGAGACAGCCAACAATATTTTCTGTATCATATTTACGTTTTCGCGTTCAGTCAGTTTTGGGTGGTAATCGCTTTTATTTACTGGCAACAACTAAATTGTTTTTCATTTTGTTGTTTACCAAGTAATTTGTATTCGGTAGATTTGTGCAACTAGACATCAAACTAATCAAACTAAATCTGAATGTTTAATTATGTAAAATTATTGATGACTTAGTTTACACAAAAATACTAGTATTTTGTTTTGAGTATTTAGTAAATAGGCTTGTAGGAATTACAGCTAGAGAAATAACTTTAAACAAAGTAATAACTAGAAGCTGTTATTTATCTTTATTTTACTCTGCCTATTTGCTCAATTTTGAGTATACTCTATATTTTTCTACTCTTAGACTTAACAATTATTAGATCAATTATTAACTATTATCTATATTTACTAATTTCAGTGAACAAAAATCACAAAAATGGCGATAAATATTACCAAAAAATCCAACAGTAAATCATTTTAATGAAATTATGTAAAAAAAATGTGATTATATTTAATTTGTGGTAGCAATATTATTAAGTTTTTTGGACTTATATTTTAAACTACAGAAACAAAAATTACATTTGTCGCTCTGCGGACGAAATACTTCTAAAACATTGTTTAAATGATGAATTGTCTCATGTATTAAATGCTTTTATCTAACTGAATATAGCAAAATTTACAAAATTTAATAGCTTCACTAAACATTCTGTCTCCCTGGGGGGATAATACCCTAGACTGACTAACAAATTTAACTGAAATATATTGGCTGATAAATTACCTCTGAATCATGCAAAATTAAGGTACGTTAAAAGTTTAAAATATCTAAAGATGCTTCTATTTCTAAATCTAAAATCAGTTCACGTGTTTGGCGATACTCAACAAATTTTCCTTCTGTATTATATAAGTCTGTAGCTTTTTTTAAATCTTCTATAGCTCCTTGCATATCACCGAATTCCCATCGCAAATTACCACGATGAAAATAAATGTCTGCATCAGAGGAATTGATTTTGAGAGCTTGAGTATAATCTTCTAATGCTGATTTTTTATCACCGATTGTCCAACAAGCTTTAGCTCGTTTCAAGTAAGCATCAATATCATCAATATCAGATTTGATAACTTCTGTATAATCTGAGATTGCTCCTTCATAATCTTCAATATCGTAGCGATAATTTGCACGTTCTTTAGAAGCTACTGAATTATCAGGAGCTATTTCTAACATTTTTTGAAATACTTGTAAGAAGTCTTGATGATTAGTAAGATTATTTTTGATAGTGTCTATGAAAGCAGTATTATTCAAACTATTATGGTTCAATAAATAAGAATTAGGATTGAGTTTAATTGCTTCTGTACAATCTTCTATTGCAGCTTGATTTTCTCCCAATTTTAAATAGGCGTAGGCACGATTCATATAAGCAAAAGGGTAATTTGGATTAATCCTAATTGCCTGAGAAAAATCAGCGATCGCACCTTGACAATCTCCAATTTGATATCGGGATAAACCAATTGTTTGATAAGCTTTTATATAGTTTGGATTTAGCTTTAAAACTTGTAAGCAATCGCTAATTGCACCTTCATAATCACCAAATTGATATTTGGCGATCGCAATTTTATAGTAAATTTCTGTATTGTAATAATTGAGTTGATTATTGAGTTTTAATGCCCCATAATAGGAAATAATCGCAGCTTCGTAGTTACCACGGGCAAAGTTATCATCACCCGTCTGAATATATAGCTGAATTAATTGTTCAGGGCTGTAAGTTAATTCTTCTTCATGTTCGTACGTATGAGAATTATGGGAGTGAGAAGTGAGATGAGAGCTATGCTGATAAATAGCGAGCTTTTCACGTTGCAAATAATTCTGAGAACCAGAATTAAATTGCTGTAAATAAGTGAATAAGCCTCCACCATACAATAATTGATCGATTCCAAATGTGATTTTCCCCGTTTTGAGTTTTATCATCTCTGTGGGGAGAAAACCCGCTAAAATTAAGTGATATTCAGCCTGAGCTTCGTTAACTTTCTCTTGAATTAAAATACAAACTATAACCGTATTTTTTGCCACCTCTTCGGCTGTAACTGACCATTTTACTGTATCAATATTACCGCAACGCGACTTCACTTCAATCCCAACTAAGGGATTATTAGACAGCGTAAAATCGACATTTCCATCACCACCAATTCTTTTTTCGTAGTCAACTTCAGTAATAAAATTTGCCAGTCTTTCCTTGACGACTTCTTCCCCTAATTTTCCTTTTAAAAAACTAGTGAAAACATCCCGTACAGGAGAAACTCGTTTATACTTTTCAGCCATTTGCCAACAGAAGTTTCGCAAAAATCTTAATCTCTCGCCAGAGATTATTGTTAACTCGCTATGTTGTCCCTCAGTTTGGCAGTGAAGCAGCGAACCAGATGATATCCTATTGACAAAGTCTGATTGAAGCGATCGCAGTATGGTAATCCAGTCCATTATTTAATTGCTACTTAAATTGCTGCGAATCTGATATTATTGCCTATTCTATTAATTTTGCTTGGTTTAGCAAAGTGTTCTTAACAGTTTTTTAATTGAACTTCATTAACTTCATGATGAATGTAAAATTATTCTGTTACAACCGTGAAAGTGCGATCCATTTGATGATATGTGTGAACTATCGAGATTAATTTTGGTACTGGGATGAGTAGTTCGATAAAGTTACCCAAAAAGCTGATGTTATTGGGTGCCGGGGAATTGGGTAAAGAGTTTGTCATTGCCGCTCAAAGACTGGGTAATTATGTGATTGCTGTCGATAGATACGAAAATGCTCCAGCGATGCAAGTTGCCGATTGTGCGGAAGTAATTTCCATGTTGAGTGCAGATGATTTGGAAGCAGTTGTCAGTAAGCATCAACCAGATTTAATCATTCCGGAAATTGAAGCAATTAGAACTGAGAAACTTGTGGAATTTGAACAGCGAGGAATTACTGTGATTCCCACTGCTGCCGCTACTAATTATACAATGAATCGCGATCGCATCCGCGAATTAGCCCACACACAGTTAGGTGTGAGAACTGCTAAATATGCCTATGCATCAACTTTAGGAGAATTAATTACTGCTGCTGAGGAAATTGGGTTTCCCAATGTTGTTAAACCAGTGATGTCATCCTCTGGAAAAGGACAATCTGTAGTTTCCGAAAAAGGTGATATTGAAAAAGCATGGAATTATGCTATTGAAGGTTCTCGTGGTGATACGCAAAAGGTAATTATTGAAGAGTTTATTGATTTTGAAATTGAGATTACTCTCCTGACAATCAAACAGTGGCATGCCCCAACTATATATTGTCCGCCAATTGGACATAGACAGGAGCGTGGAGATTATCAAGAATCTTGGCAACCCGCCGAAATATCACCAGAGAAAATTTTAGCAGCAGAGGAAATTGCCAAAAAAGTTACTGATGCATTGGGTGGTGCGGGAATCTTTGGAGTTGAGTTTTTCATCACCAAAGATGAAGTAATTTTCTCCGAACTTTCTCCCCGTCCCCATGATACGGGAATGGTGACATTAATCTCGCAAAATCTGAACGAATTTGAGTTACATTTACGTGCCATTCTCGGATTACCAATTCCCAATATCGAACTCTTTGCCCCATCAGCAAGTGCGGTAATTTTAGCATCGGCAAAATCAGAGGCAATTAGTTTTGTAGGAGTTGCAGAGGCTCTTTCAGAAAAAGATGTAGATATTAAATTATTTGGCAAACCAACATCTCATCCCTTCCGTCGTATGGGTGTAGCCTTAGCAAAGGCAAATACTACCCAAGAAGCGCGAGCCAAAGCAATCAAAGCTGCCAATCAAGTCAGGATAATCAGTAGTTAAGAAAACACAAATCAATATTGTCGGAGGCGAATTTAGGTTGCGTGGTGTGGAGTACATCGAAGGCAAAGATTGGGGGAAGCGAAGAACCGAAAAAGTGGCTTTACCTGAAGCAGAAGCACTGCCATACATAAGAGCTTCGGAATATAATCACTACAAATACTCAGAATTTAGCTGGTTTAAGTTGGTTTAGGCTGTAGGGTATTTTAAGTAACTTTCATAATTTTCGAGATTGTATGGCTAAACTTTCCAGCGAGTTAGAACGCTTTTTTTTTGGAGCAGAACAAACTTCCCAACATGAAGTGAAGTTGGCAGATATCTTACTGCTGGCAAAGGAACGAATGTTTGGGTTTTTACTCGTAATTCTATCTTTACCTTCAGCTTTGCCAGTACCAGCACCAGGTTACTCTGTTCCTTTTGGTATCCTCATTTTTGTACTCGCTGTACAACTTATTACCGGCTCCAAAACTCCGTGGCTACCAGAAAAAATGGTAAATCACCCCATTAAATTGGCAACAGTTCAAGGAATTTTAAAAAAAGGGATTCCGTGGTTGCAAAGAATTGAAGCGATCGCTCGTCCACGTCTCGTCTATATTTGTGTTACTTTACCAGGTAGAATCTTTATTGGTAGTGCCATCGCTTTGATGGCTATTTCCATGATGATTCCCATTCCGGGAACGAATACTCTACCAGCAATGGGTATTTTTGTAACTAGTTTTGGTCTATTGGAAGATGATGGCGCAATTACTCTGGGTGGTTTAGTGCTTTGTATACTCGGAGCGATTATGTCTACTTCGATTATAATTGCAGTGGTTTGGGGCGGCTCTAGTCTCCTTGATTACATTAAGATTTGGTTAGGGCGTTAAAAATTTGCGATTCAGCAGGGCGATATACCTCTGGGGTGAAGCTATTTCTGTAGGGTAGGGAGATGCTGCTATACAGTAGCTTGCGACTCTATGAGAAACCACTGCCTATCTACCCCGGAGGAATATGCTGACGCAACCGACAGATATATGATTGCTTATGTTTAACTTCAGACAAGCTTGTATTTTAAGTATTGCAATATTACTGATATTCACATCTGGATGCTCGTTAACTGCATCTCAAAAATCTGACAGCATACATTTAATATTAGGTAATCCCAGCAATGCAAATACATCTGATGATAATAATTATCTAATTATCAAAAAACAGTACGCCCTTTCTTACAATCGCCACAAAGGAATTCCTAATTGGGTAAGTTGGCAATTAAATAAGTCTTGGTTGGGCAATGCTCCAAGATCAAATAATTTTAGACCTGATGATACTTTACCTTCAGAATGGTATCGTGTAGTACCTAATGACTATACTCGTAGCGGCTATGACAAAGGACACATGACACCCTCCGCCGATAGAAGTAATAATCCCGAAGATAATGCTGCAACTTTTTTAATGACAAATATTATTCCTCAAGCACCTGATAATAATCAAGGCTATTGGGCTGAGTTAGAAAGTTACACAAGAACACTAGCAAATACAGGTAAAGAAATATATATAATAGCCGGTGGATATGGACAGCAAGGAACGATTGGCAAAGGAAAAGTTGCGGTTCCAGAGCGAATTTTTAAGATAATTGTTGTCAGTGAGCCTGGTAAAACTGTAGATGCTATTAATGAGTCTACAAGAGTGATTGCAGTTGATACTCCTAATTATAATGGGAACAAAGAAAGTCATTGGAGTCAGTATTTAACTACTATCGATGAGTTAGAGAAAAAGACAGGTTATGATTTTCTCAATTATGTAAACACTTCAATTCAAAAGGTAATTGAAGCAAAATTTGATAGTAGCGCCAATTTGAAGAAACGGTAAGCAGTTAAGAATATCTGTTGTTTTTCAAGTTTCAATTACTTTTGTAAAAAGTCCGGCAATATCATTTGATGAGGTTTTTCCTAAAATGTAAATATCTATTTCGATTTCACCAATACGGGCAACTTTGATATCGCGAAGATTTTCTTGGAGGGATTTAACTAAATGTTGATATTTCTTCACTGTTGCTTTTTCTGCTTCTCCATGCCAACTTTGTTCTAGAGTAGCGATTGCAAATAAAGAATCAATATCTATAAATTCAATTTTATTATCGGCTGATTTATCAATTTGTTGGAAAATTAAATCTGAGCTTATCTCCGGCTTCTCTTCTGCAAATTCCCAGAGAAATACTTCCCAAGGGTATTCAGACTCACTTATAAATAATAAGCGATCGCACGCTTGTTTGAGTTTTTCAATTAAGATTTGATTTGAGTTGCTGTAACTTTTCTCCATTCCCCTTTCCCCTTTCCCTGATTTCTATAAATATTCCTCTAAAAACTCATATATTTCCTGCTCAAAAAATAGCTCTTCATCCCATGATGGCTCAGGGTACAACATCTTTAATTTATTCACAACATCCGCTTCAATTGCATCACTGTCTTGTCTATCGAACAATAATATCAGTTCCTTCCAATCCCGTTCTTTTAGAGGTGCAATTGGTGGCGCATGGTTTGCTTGCTTATTTACATTCATAATTATTACTCCACTTATTTGCTAACTGACGTGGAATTTTACTTACCATTGTGTCTAAATTTATCTATAAATTATCTAGGTTTTTTCATAATTATTTAGCTTTACTTATTTAACAATTCCTGATTTATGAGTCTCAAACCGGAAATTTATTTTTTTGAGTAACTCTCCAAAAGCCTCAGAGTTTACATAAACAAATCAGTAATTCTACTGTTGCTAAAAACTCCATAATTTAAATTAATCGCTCAATTATGTACTTTTTTATTATCCTGATTCCCGCGATACGCGCACTTGTATATTCCTGACTAAATCTAGACGCAGCAAGTAGTTTTACAACATCCATGCGAACCTGATTATTTGCTCCATACAGGCTATTTTTTTGATGATTGCTGTCAATATTTTTTCACCTTTTAGAGACCTTTATAAAGTAAATGTTAAGGATAGTCGCGCCGGGAGAAACCCAGTTTCTCATCCAAAAGTCAGATGATGCTCGATACTTAAATCCAAGAAACCGGGTTTCTTTGGTCTTAAGGTTTACTTTATACATGACTTCTGAGATTAAATACAATGAGATAATTTCGGAAAATTTATTTATATATATTTAATCTTTTGTAAAGAGTTTTTTAGGAGTTTTGCCCATACACCGCATCGATTAACTTAACATTAAAGACTTCAGCAAAACATTCGGCGATGCGCGATCGCACTTCTTCACAATTTATATCCGGTATCCATTCAGCTAAACTAGCGACGGGTTTGTCTGCAATCCCGCAGGGAACAATTCTTGCGAATCCACTCATATCGGGGCATACATTCAAAGCAAAGCCATGCATAGTAATCCATCGCTTCACTTTAATCCCAATTGCTGCCACTTTTCTTCCTTCTACCCAAACACCTGTAAACCCAGCCACACGATTTCCGACAATTCCGTAAGTTTTAAGTACCCTAATTAACACCTCTTCTAATTGGCGTAAATACCAGTGTAAATCCTGATGATAACGATGCAGATTTAAAATTGGATACCCAACAATTTGCCCAGGACAATGATACGTAACTTCACCACCTCGTTCGATACGATATGTTTCAAATTCCGCATTTTCAGGGTCGTATTTCAAAAATTCCCTGTTAGCTCCTTGCCCTAAAGTATATACGGGCGGATGCTCAACTAATATTAATATATCTTCTAAATCGGGATTAGTAATCCGTTCTTGCAAAAGCCTCCGTTGCCAATTTAGAGCCTCTAAATATAGCATTATTTTCTGGTTATATAACGAACAAGAGTAAGTGTTGATTAAATTATCGGGAATCATCGCTAATTTCAACTATTTTCAATCAAAACGAAGTGTTTCTAAATACTGACTTTCATTCAATAAATGTCAAGCTGTGCAAAAGATTGTAAAGGAAAGTCAAGAGTTAGGGTTTTGTAAAATACAAAATGCTAGTTTGAATATATAACCTCAATGGTAACGGTGTTGGGAGGATTTCTCTGCCACATACATCACGCCAAGAAAAAGAACGAATGTACTGGCTGGTGATGCCGAATCAATTGTTCGTAAACCATATTGAATAAAACTTCTAACAAAAACTTGTCAAATTTTCCAGTTTTCTGATTTTGCGTCCAAACTGAATCAAAAAGCCAGTTACTTCAAAGGAGGATTAGAAAAGCTTTATTTATTCAGATTTTTCTCAACATTAGGTCAAAGATTTACCCTGCATGTATTTGGGAATACCGCAGAGTTTTGATAGCGAAGCAGGCTAGAACAGAAGATAAATAGAAGTTGGATTCATGTGGTGAAACTTAAAGTGCTTAAATTTAGGAATTTAAATTCAAGTGCTTAAATTCTGGCTAAAAACAGTACTGACAATCGATTTTGATTTATTTTGGCGGTAGTATCATCCTCACCGCGACTTTGTATTATTCAACTCAAGTAAAAACTGAGCGGGAGAGTTTACATGAAGCTTGTCATCCACGGCAAAAATATAGAGATTACCGATGCAATTAGAGAATACGTGCAACATAAAATCGAGAAGGCGGTAAGTCACTTTCAGAACATAACAAACGAAGTGGATGTCCATTTAAGCGTAGCTCGCAATCCCCGAATTAACCCTAAGCAAGCTGCGGAAGTGACAATTTATGCCAACAAAAATGTCATTCGGGCTGAGGAGAGTAGCGAGAACCTATACGCAAGTATAGATTTGGTTGCAGATAAGATTTCACGTCAATTACGGAAATATAAAGAAAGACTGCAAAATAAGAAAAGTAATCTTCCTGTTGTAGAGGAAGCCGCAGTCGAAACCGCAGCAGAAGTGGTACCCGACTTAATCGGCGATCGCACTCCCGAATTACCGGAAGAAGTCGTTCGGACTAAATATTTTGCCATGCCGCCAATGACTATGAGCGATGCTTTAGAGCAGTTGCAAATGGTTGGACATGATTTCTATATGTTCCATAATATTGACACTGGAGAAATCAACGTTATTTACGAACGCAACCACGGTGGTTATGGCGTAATTCAACCCCGCAAGAATAACAATGGTAACGGAAATTCTCACGGGAATAGCAAAAATACCAAGGCAAATCACACCAATGTTGTGATGCCAGAGAAGGTTAATCATAAGTAATATTTAATGTAAAGGCGCGATGCCAGTCCTTAGAAGCAAGGCTAGCTCACGTCTTTACAGATTCCTTTAGCCGATAGGCGGGCAAGATTTGTTATGTAGATTTGTTGTGTAGTCAAATTGAATTGATTAGCGATCGCAATTACCTCACACAACAACCTATTTTTTAGGACTGTTTTCCACTGCCAATCCTATCTCCTGCCCACAGGATAGTTCCAGTGTATGCCCATCTGGGTCGCGCAAAAAAGCCCAATACCCAATCGGATATCCCGAATCTTGCGGTTCCTGAACTAGTACAGCTTCCTGTTGCGCTCTTTCACAAAGAGCATCCATGTATTCGCGACTTTGACAACCCACCCCTAGATGTGCAACGGGAGATAGCACAGGATGGACAGAGTCCGTTTGAATCAGAACAATCACAAAAGGACGAGTGCGATCGCACAGCCACACAACAGCGACACCCGTTTCTGCATCAATGCGGCGATGAACCACCTGCATTCCGGCATAGGTGGAATAAAAATCGATACTCCGCTCAATATCTGAGACAGGGAGGGCGATGTGAGTCAATCCAATATCACTCATTGCAATATCTATCTCGTCCAATACAATTCAGCCGAATACAAGAAATATTATCTAGATTTTATCTTTACACTGATTGCATTCCTTGTAATACCTTCAACGCTTCTTCAACATGTCCTTTGAAATTAAACATTGAATCAAAGATGTATTGAATTTTTCCATCACTGCCAATAACATACGTAATTCTACTGGGGACTAAACCCATCATTGTCTTTGCTCCGTAAAGGTTACGTACTTTATCGCCTTTATCACTCAAAAGTGTAAAAGGTAACTGGTATTTCGTGGCAAATTTTTGATGTGATTCGGGAGAGTCACCACTAACACCGATTACCTCTGCACCTGCGGATTTAAAGACTTCATACTGGTCGCGAAAAGCACAAGATTCAGCAGTGCATCCAGGTGTGTCATCCTTGGGGTAAAAATAAAGGACAACTGATTTACCTTGATAATCTTTGAGGCTCACTGATGTCCCATCTTGGCTGGGAAGGGTGAAATCTGGTGCTGTATCTCCGATTTTGATTGTCATAATTTTGTGTAGATTTTTGGTTCTAGGTTTTCTGTTTTAGATTTTCGGTTCTGGATTCAGAATTTAAAATTCCCACTCCTAACTTCTTCTTTACAAAATTTTACCTTTGAATGGGATTCTACAAAACTTAACTTGTACATTAGCGTCAATCGATGTAGGGTATATTCTCTAGCAATCAATCTACTTGATATAGATGTTTTGCTTTGATATAAATCTCCATACATTTAGATTTGATACTTATGCGATTAACTTCACTTGACGTGTTTCGCGGTTTCACGATCGCAGGTATGATTCTCGTTAATATGGTAAGTCTGGCAGCGCCGGATGTTTACCCGCAGTTGCTACACGCAAATTGGAATGGTTGTACTTTTGCAGATTTGGTATTTCCCTTCTTTTTGTTTATTGTGGGGGTTGCGATCGCTTTTTCATTTGCTAAATATGATCAAACTAAATATAAGCAAACTCAAGTAACAGAGAATGAAAAAAGCGATAATGAAACTTCTCGTCCTTCCGTGCCTACTCCTCCCTATGGTAAGATTTTTCGCCGAGCATTGATTTTATTTGCCTTAGGTTTATTTTTAAATGGTTTCTGGAATCAAGGAACCTGGACTTTCAATTTAGAAAATCTCCGCTACATGGGGGTTTTACAGAGGATTAGTTTAAGTTATTTGTTTGCATCCCTGGCTGCTCTAACCTTGCCGCGTCAAGGACAGTGGATACTTGCAGGTGTCTTATTGGTAGGTTATTGGCTGGCGATGATGTATATCCCTGTACCTGGTTTTGGTGCAGGAATATTGGATGTAAATAATCCTGATGCCAATTTAGCAGCTTTCATTGACCGCTCCATCATTCCATCGGCACATTTACACGCCAGCTTCAAAAATTTGGGTGATCCAGAAGGATTGTTTAGTACAATTCCAGCTATAGTTAGCACGATGTTTGGTTATTTTGCTGGACAATGGCTACTCAGTCAACCTGTGAAAACAAGGACAAGTATTGGTTTAGTTTTGGCGGGTGTTGGCTGCTTAATAGTTGGTTTTGCTTGGGATTGGATATTCCCAATTAATAAGAAATTGTGGACGAGTTCCTATGTCATATTCACAACAGGCTGGGCTTTAATATTCTTAGCAGCATTTTATGAATTGATTGAAGTGCGATTAATTAAAAAGTGGGGAAAACCATTTGAAGTCATGGGGATGAATGCGATCGCAATTTTCGTTGCTTCGGTGTTACTGATTAAAGTCATGGCGAAAACTATTATTGGCACAGGTAAGGAAGCACCAAATGCTTATACTGTAATCTATAAAGATTTCTTTGCATCTTGGGCTGGCGGGGTTAATGGCTCATTTTTATTTGCCTTTGTCACCTTGTTATTATGGTTAGGTGTTGCTTGGATCATGTACCGCCAACGTTGGTTTATTAAAATTTAATTGAAAATATCAATTAAAGATTTAAATTAGGAATCATGTAAAAATAAGTAGTGCAAGCGTCTCGCTTGCTATTTCCCAAAGGTTACTACCTACATCCCGGTTTCAAATCCGACAGCGACTTTGATTTTCTCCATCAATCGGGCATTCTGCTTGATTTTTTAATTGTTGACGTTGAGCAATGATAGTTGACAAATTTTCTCTTCCTGTCAGAGCAAGTCGAAAATCTGCCCAAATAGCGTATATTTTTTCAGCGATAAAACCAATAATTGGTAACTTGGTGATTGCGTAAACCCATCCCATCCCTAAAGTTTCATATATGCGGCGAAAAACTTCCACGTTTGTAATAATAGAACCGTCGGGAAGTATGGCATGAATTCTCCCCATTGCTGTTTCAAAATCAATTCCAGAATTATCTTCCGGGTTGTAATTAATATCAGCAATATCTACAAAAGCAACTAAACCTCTACCTGCATCACGTCTTTTTAAGAAATTTACTTCACGCACGCACAAGGGGCATTCACCATCGTAGAGTAATTTGATTTTCCAAGATTTTTTATTTATTTCACCACTTTGATCGGCTTGAATATCTGGCACAGACATAAAGAAAAGATTTATGATTAATTATTTATTTATATTACAAATATCATATCCTATATCATTCGACTTTTTGAATAAGTTTAGAGGTATTTAGAACACTATGCCAGTAAACAAAGTCAAGTATGTAGGTTGGAAAACCACGTTATTTACACCATATTTCCAAAATCTGGCAAAACATAAATCTCCGTGTCTCTCCATCTCCGCGTCCCCACGTCTTCATTTACGGCTGTCATCAAGCCTACACTTACCCAACGGGTAAGTATAGGTATTTTATCGACGCTGACTTGGTATCTCCAAGAGTAATTTCCAGTCTTTCAGAGCTTTTTCATCCCACAACCAATTTTGAGCAAGTTTATCCATTTGGAAATTTTGCGGATCATCTGCGATTACTTTTTGGCGTAATTTGACTGCTTCGTTAAGATATTGCTCTCGCTTCGCTCCCGACTCTTTCTGGGCATTTTTATACAAGATGAGAGCTAATCCGGCGGAGGCTGTTAAATTATCATGTTGTGTAGCTTTCACCGTCGCTTTGGCACTCATTGGTGTCGCCGATAGTTGTTGTTCTTTGGTTGCTGCTAAATCTAATGCTTTAAACCAAGAGTCTGTGGCACGATCAATATTACCTTCAGAATAAAAAGCAAAGCCCAGAGCATTCGCATAAATTATCGAGTCTGGTTTGGCTTTAACTGCTGTTTCCCAATAGCGACGGGCATCATCAATACTAAAGCTCTTATCACCAATTTGTAACGATTGCCATGCTAATCGTCCTCTGTAAAAATTGACAGATGGGTTGTTGATGTGTTCTTGGGAGATTACAGCCAGTGATGTTTTAGCTTCAGGTAATGCATTACGATTGAGTAAGGCTTCTACGGCTCTTAAACCAGTTTCTAAATCACCTTGGGCGAGTTTTTCGGTCGCGTAAGCAGTAACAATTTCAGTTTTTTCTTTCTCAAGATTAATTTGATTATTAATTGGTGATGAAACTTGGGGAAGATTGGAGAGAATTGGCGGATTTTGTTGATTTTGCCACCAATTAATCCCAACTGCAAGTGCGATCGCACCTGCTCCCACAATCCCAATTAGTGGTAATAATTTATTTTGATGTCGAGTAACTCCAGGTTCAACAACACTAATATGGTCTTGAGTTGATACTGCAACACCAGAGTTATCTTGGTTGTTTTTTAAATTACTTCCTGCGGAAGCATATTGATGTTGAGGGATGAGACTTCCTGGCTGATTTTCCCTTCTATTTCTAGCTTCACGCCACCTTTCTACTTCGCGATCGAGTGAAGATAAATCACCAGAAACCTCAATTCCAGGTATACTTTCCTCGTCGTCAATATCAGTATTATTGACTAATTCCGCAGTCATCGAAGTTGATTCGTCTAATTCATCTTCTAAGGATTTTTGGCGGTCTAATTGACGAAATAAATCGGAAACGATCGCCGAATCTTCAGCATAACTGGGATCATCGAAATCTTCGATTTCATCAACTAAATCCCCCCAAGTCTCTTCTCCTAACCAATCGAGTTCGGAATTATCGTCTGTTAGGGACGATGGAATCATCTCATCCAGTGGTAATGTCATCTCGCCATCATCGACAACATCCGAATATAGCGATGGGGTTGCCCTCATGCTGGGTGGTTCATACTCAGACAAGAGTTCACTACCCACAGGTAAATATAATCCGGGACTGAGATTACCTTTAAATTTGGGGTGTTGGTATAAAATCGGCAATGCCCAATACATTTGATGCGAACCATAGGCAGAAATTAGCCCCTGACGCACTCGACTAACGCATAAATCAACCGAATATCCCTGACTTAAATTCCGATAAAATAACTGTGTTAACGTCAAGGCAACCTCATCGGGAATGCGTTCCGACATGGCGAGGACACTGCGAATGCCTCGTTTGACTAACGTTTCCGTGAGACTACGTTCGCCAGTTTCTAAGTTGCCATCGGATGTTGCCCCATAAGCACCCAAACAGGAATTAAACACCACCATCTGGATATTATTATTAAATAGCAAACCAGCCAAGTCATCGCCTGTCAAAGTTTCTGTTAAACCAGTTCGCCTGCTTACCAGGTAAATTTCGCCACCACTTGCACCCAAGTTACTATGCCCCGAATAGTGCAAAATATGGTAGCGTCCTTGCTCTAAAGCTTGGGTTAGCTCTTCTCGTCCTGGCTGTTCGAGTAATGTTAATTGTATTTCTGGCAAAAAGCCACCCTCAGTATTGCTGGGTTGCTGACGGCGAAGTTCGGCTTGTAGTTTGATTACTTCTTCCTTAAGTAAATCTAAACGAACTAAATCTGTGGGTGAAGAAATGACCATCAACACCCGAATACCACCCTCATCAGGCGGTATGGGCATATTATTCGACGGCAATCGTGAAGTATCGACAAGCCCATTTTGAAAGCGCGAAAAGGCAATATATGGTCCTGTGGCAATGGGGCGATCGCCTGCGTGCATCACTTCCCAAGGCAGACGCGCTAATTGATTATCTTTAATACCTAAACGCAGACGCAGCACTTCTTGGTGGTTCTGAGCAATGCCCTGTGCTGTAATCCAACTATCCCTGAGGGTGCCTTGAAACAGTTCGTTATATAATTGTTGACCCAAAGCCGCTAAATTGACTGAATTCCGCACCATTGCATCTCCCTGCAACACCGACTTTAACGGGTCATTCATTAGATGCCCAGCAGCAGCCAACCATTCAGCGACAGGCCAATTTACCAGTTCTTCTGCCAATGGCACCCCAGGCGCGACTTCTTCTGTCCGCACCAAGTAGTAATCTTGTCCTACTAGAGTTACGGAAATATGAAATTCCTGGGTCACAACTTCTCCTGTTCGCCTCCTAAAAATCTGTTCCGAAACGCGATTCATCCTCAAATTAATGTTCGCTTCCTCTAATACCTTAGATGCATCCGGTCTCCGAATGTTTCGCATTCTGTCGGTTTGCTGCTTTTATGACTTTATCCGGATGACATCTATTCCGCCTAGAACTACCTAATTGGTAGATGCACCTTAATCTTCAAATTCCCTCAGTGAGCTAATGCTTCCTGGGGATTTTTCTTGTTTAGCAAACAACACCTTAATACGAAACAAGCCGACCAAGAGGGTGGTGTGCAATCTCAGAATCTTTAAATTTTCTTAAATTTTGGTAAACATATCCAAAAATTTAGACTTTAGGCTAATTTGATTGTCACCCACATAGGGTTTGTAACACAAATCACCGAGATTTTGTAAATAATGTATCCAAATAATAATAGTTTTCCACGGAAAAAGTCAGGAATACGGAAAAAGAATTATTGATATGGTAAACGGGTATGAGACATTGAGCAGGGAAAATAGCTCATTGGGGAAAGACACAAATGTGGTTGAGTTTGATACAGAGAATTGCTTTCCCTTAGTCAGAGTTATTTCCCACGCTTCCTAGTCTACCTGCAAATCTAAATAAGTGTGGGGCGTTGGGGACTAATTAAAACAATTCGCAATTCGCAATTCGCAATACTCGCAGAGCGAGAAGCTAAAGCTACGCAATTCGCAATTGCGTTTTGTGACGGGGATTTTACCCCGACACAAAACAAGCTATCTGTAGAGACAAGGGAATTAAACCCCCAGGCTTTGTTAATCTTTTATTTCTTTTATTTCAATTTTATCCGGAAAGGTACTGTTCGATTGAGAACAAGTAATTGGTAGATGCACCCTGATAATTTACTCCCCTAGCTGGTATTGTTCCAGTTGGGGATTTTTTTTGAGGATAATTTTGCCTATTTGTCCGGAATACACTGATTTTATCTCGAACAAGTAATTGGTAGATGCACCCTGATAACTCATTCCCCTAGCTGGTATTGTTCCAGTTGGGGATTTTTTTTGATGTAGGTGCAGGTTACGTATATGACAAAGCCTGATGTCCAAATAATTTTGCCAATCTCAGCAATTTTTTCCGGAGTAAGTAATTTATTTGACGAACTATTAATTGGTAGATGCACCCTGATAATTTACTTCCCTGACTGGTATTGTTCCAGTTGGGGATTTTTTTGACATACGAGACGTTACATACATGACAAAGATTGATATCAAAATAAATTTTGTCAATCTCAGCAATTTTTCCGGAGTAGGTGATTTATTTGACGAACTATTAATTGGTAGATGCACCCTGATAACCCACTCCCCTTTTGGAAGCTTTCCACAGGGGGATTTTTTTTTGAGTTTGAGACAGGCAAACAAAAAAGCTGATTTCTGAAAATATTTCGGAAAATGTCCGGGAAGTACCCGCAAAAGGAAGAACTATTAATTGGTAGATGCACCCTAATAATTCACTCCCCTAAATGGCAATTGCTGTGCAGGGGAATTTTTTTTGCAATTTCCTCACACTTGACCCATCAATTAACTGATTGTTAACTGAAAAAACATAAGAAACTGAGTCAAAAAGGAGACTTGCTATTTCAGTGAAAATATCCGGAATCACAACATCCAGGAATGAATAAATAGATGGTAGATGCACCTGATAACTTAACTCCCCTGGTAGACTGCCATCAACTAGGGGCTTTCTCTAATGTGATATTTATCACCATCTTAGCAGCAAATTTTGTTTTGGGATAGTTTTTGATTAAATTCTGCAATTTGTCCGGAAAGTATTCCCAAATTGCAGAATAGTTAAAATGATAGTCCAACCCTAATAACCCAACTCCCCAGGTGGTAGGATTATTTGCTTTTGCATAGAATCTGGATAGTATGATTGTACTGAAAAAAGAGTAGTATCGATGAAGGTTGAAATTAATCAACTTTCATGACAATTGGTAGATGATTGGTAGATAACTTGCTGATTTGCTCAATCGATATAATTACGATCGCATGTTTCTGGATATAGGTTTCGGTAGAAGCTTTGGTAAATGCATTTTGTGGATGTAAATCCGCGATCGCGCACCCAGTCATATCTATTCTATGAGTCAATATATCCTATCACTTTTCATCGGCGATCGGCAG
The DNA here is from genome assembly GCF_034931845.1 of Calothrix sp. UHCC 0171. Taxonomy (NCBI): domain Bacteria; kingdom Bacillati; phylum Cyanobacteriota; class Cyanophyceae; order Nostocales; family Calotrichaceae; genus Calothrix; species Calothrix sp. UHCC 0171. Next base: position 93,984 of record NZ_JAYGHN010000017.1, on the reverse strand, counting down.
ATATTGCCTAACTAATTTGGATGAAAAACAAATCAATGGGCAATATTTCCCGAATAGTTCAGAGATTTTATATAATATATTTCTGTCGATAGTAAAAAATACTCAACCACATGCCTCTATCCGTAATTAAGTTTTCTAGCGAAGACTGTGGTATTTGTCACAAAATGGCTTTTTACGACCAAAAAGTGGCGGCAGAATTGGGTTTGGAATTTGTTGACGTAAAAATGCAGGATACAGCGACATACAGAAAATATCGGCAAATATTACTAGCACAATATCCCGATAAATCGCAAATGGGCTGGCCCACCTATATTATTTGTGAATCACCCGAAGGTGAATTTAAGATTGTGGGTGAAGTGAAGGGGGGACACCCCAAGGGTGAGTTTAGGAACCGCTTACAAGCTGTTTTGGACTCCGCCAACGTAGGCTCTGAAGTTGATTAATTAACCAACTCAAAAGAATTTACCTCCAGAACCGGACCAATCATTGCCGTAGTCATGACATCATCGCGTATTTTTCCGGTGACTTTGGCTTTTTGTCCTGACTGGAGTAATTTTTTATCGGCACTGCGAGGGATTTCGTAAGTAGTACCCTCATCACTTACGAGTGCCCAAGCACCCATACCAATATCGCGGCGCTGAATTGTACCTGTGACTGTGATGCTCATAGCTGATTATTAGTTAATCGGGTAATTAGGATAATAGGGCAAGAGGCAAAGGAAATAGAGAAAATTACTGATACTCAGTCACGAATATTCAATAATTCAATTATTCAATATCCAATGCCCAATGCCCAATTTATGCTGTTTTTCCTTCGTTACTGACAATAAAGTGGGCAAGTCCAAAGCAGAGGAAGGCGTTAACTACTAAGAACAAACGTGCAAGTATACTAGTTCCTAAACCCCACACAGCAGGATCAGTAATAGAACTTACTCCCAAACAAGCTGCCATGCCAATCGATGAACCAATGGCGAACCACTTCCATTGTGGATGACCAAGCAGCAAAGCAACTAAGCCCAAAGGAATAAGTACACTGGCAAAAAGTGGATTAAATGCGTCGGTTCCTTGAATAGTGTTGCCCAGTTCGGGTATGGAACTACCTAGAACTCGGAAGGGCCATTGTGGTAAATCAAAAATGTAGAATCCTTTCAGGGGGAATAAACCCGAACTACCAAAAATTAAACCTGTTGCTAAAGTCCAAGTCCAGGTGAAGGGGAAATAAACCCGTAGGAACCAAGCCAGTAAGTAGGAACCAACCACCATTAAGATTTTGGGAACTAGGGCATAAGCACCACCATCAATCCAGAAACGGGGATTGAGATAGCCATTATCACGTAACCAACGGAAGAAGTCTTGGAAACTGATTTGTCCTTGGTTGGCTTGGGTGACTGCGGCTTCAGCATTGAGTTGCCCAGCACCGTAGTAGTTGAGGCTGTCTTCTTGAATTTTTCTGGCGGAATTTTGGAGAACTCCCAGAACTTCGTCAGGATTTTTCACTCCCGATGCTTTAATCAAGGCGGCAACACCGGCGACGTGGGGGGATGCCATGCTAGTACCTTGCAATCCCAAAAAGGTTTCTTCACCTTTATTATCGAGGTCAATGGTTTCTTGGAGGACTTTACCTGCGTCGCTACCACCAGGGGCAGAAATATCGATGCCTGCACCATAATTAGAATATGGGGCTTTAATCCCATCGGGACCAAGTGCGGAAACACCAATTACGTGGGGGTAGCGGGCTGGATAAGCTGCACCATTTTCGCTTTCGTTTCCGGCAGCCGCAACAATGACTACGCCTTTATTGTAGGCATATTCAATCGCATCTTTCATCAATTGACTTTCACCACCACCACCTAAGCTCATATTAATCACATCTGCGCCGTTGTCGGCGGCAAAACGGATAGCTTCGGCAATATCAGCGATGGTTCCACCACCGTAATCGCTGAGAACTTTGAGGGGCATGAGATTGGCTTCGTAAGCAATACCAGCAACACCATAGCCGTTATTTGTGGCTTGGGCGATGGTTCCAGCAACGTGAGTACCGTGTCCGTTATCGTCGATCGCTTCTTCACGATCATTAACAAAATCGTAACCCTTAACGAATTTGGTTTCAACTAAATCGCGAACTTTGCTCACCCCGGTATCTATAACTGCGACAGTGATACCGCTACCTTTAGTTTGTGCCCAAGCACCTTCAACGTTGATATTATGCATGTGCCACTGTTTCACGTACAGTGGATCATTGGGAGTATTAGCGGTTCTGGATGTAGAGTCTTTACTATCTGGAGATTGCAAAAATTCTGCTTCTCTAGCTACTTCCCCCAGCTTGGGAATTTTGTAAATATAGTTAGGTTCGACAAATTCTGTATCTTTAGCAAAGAGAGAACGCCGTAACTCCGAAAGTCGAGCTTTATCGCCTTTGATAATATAAACGTTATCTTTGGCAGAAAATTTATTATCGAGTTTTGGCGTAGCTTGGAATTGTTTGGCGATCGCATCCAAATCCTGTTTTAATTTATCCTGGGGAATATCTTCCCGAAAATTAACTACAATCGTCTCAAACTGTCCTTGAGCAGCTAGTCCTTGGAAGTTCAAAAAGTTGAACAGGGCTGCACTCAGTCCAACAACAAACAAACACAGTATTAAGAGCCTTCTCATATAAACTATTACCGATGGCTATTTTTGAATGAAAGGCGGTTGCTCACTAAGATAACTTACACACAGATTGTTTGACGCATTTTTGCAGGATTAGTTACAAAGTTAACTGTTCCCACTCGACAAATTCAGCCTGTAAGTCACAAGTAATATCTGTTCAGATATACACATTTACTTAAACATCAAGAGTAAAACGATTTTTTACGCAGAATCAGCATAACTAGAGATAATATTTTATGGAACGCGGTCTTTTGTGGTTGCCTTTGCTATTCGCTTTTTTTTGGTTAGCTTGGCAAGGTTCGAGGGAGTTTAAAAAAGTTGAGGCTTACCGCAGTTGGGCAGAGCAATTTGATCAAGCAAAATATGATATTTATGCAGTTTTAGGTCAAAAAGACAATAATATTACTTGGGGAAAGCCAACAACAACTGGACCAATTCAACTGGAGACTTTTTCACTAGATAATGTTGTTAATATCCAGCTAGTTGTTGATCAAAAACAAGTAGAAATAGACAAACCACCTGAAAAAGGTCGTGTAATTGAATTAGAATTTATTTTTTCGGAATCTGGCAAATCAGTACGAGTTCCATTTACGGAAATTCCCCTGGCGGCAGAATGGGGTAAATATTTACTCAGGCTAATGGAGAAGGGGTAATCGGTTCTAAGAAAAAAGGGATTCTGCCCCATACAATCATTGAGAGAAAGAAAAAGAAAAAGTAAAGGTAATTTGTACTGTATTAATTCTTATTGAGTAATGAATGTAAACACAATATATCAGCTTCCTGTCGCTTTAACTATAGCTGGTTCTGACAGTGGAGGTGGAGCCGGAATACAAGCAGATTTACGGACTTTTGCGTTCCACTGTGTACATGGTACGAGTGCCATTACTTGTGTGACTGCACAGAATACTTTAGGTGTTACACGAGTTGATGCGATGCCACAGTCTGCTGTTGTGGCACAGATGGAAGCTGTGATTACTGATATTGGCGTGAATGCGGCGAAAACAGGAATGCTGCTCAACCAGGAAATTATTGTGGCAGTTGCCGAAAAATTAGAGCAATTACAGGTTAACAATCAAATTAATAATTTAGTTGTAGACCCAGTGATGGTATCACGTACAGGGGCACAATTAATTGATAATGATGCGGTGAAAGCACTTCGCCATAATTTAATCCCCCTGGCGGTTTTAGTGACACCCAATCGTTATGAAGCTCAAATTTTGACGGGTTTAGAAATTAATTCTTTAGATGGGATGAAATTGGCAGCAGAAAGCATTTATCGTGATTTTGGTGTCGCTGTTTTAGTTAAAGGTGGGGGAATGCAGGGAGATTTACGTGGGGTTGATATTTGGTTTGATGGTGATAGACTAGAAATCTTGACGACGCAGCCAGTAAATACTAAAAATACCCATGGTACAGGTTGCACTTTATCAGCTGCCATTACTGCTAATTTAGCTCTTAGTAAAGATTTATTTATAGCTGTAGAAAAAGCCAAGAATTATGTTAGTTCAGCGTTGAAATATAGTTTAGATATTGGTGCTGGACAGGGACCAGTTGGTCATTTTTATCAGTTGTTAGAAAAGAGAATTGAGAAATAAAATTAATCTAGTGACTAGTTAGGAATTCAAATTTTATTTAATTTTTTGTTTAATTGATTAAATAATACTTTTCAAGCCTTTGATTAATCTGGTAATTCCTACTTTTGCCGTATCCTGTTGCAAAGCACCATAAGCAACGCGCAAATAACATCCCTGATGCATTCCAAAAGTAGTACCGGGGATTACAGCCACTTGATATTCCTTAATTAACCTTTCGACTACAGTAAAAGTATCAATGTCTGTATCTACTTTCAAAAAGAAATAAAATGCACCATCGGCAGGAGTAATTCTACAGATATCTTCTAATTCCTGAAGTGATTCTAATACAGATTTGCGAACTTGGGATATTGCATGAAGATGATGTTTGAGATAGTCCGGTTTGGCTTGTAATGCCCCTAATGCAGCATACTGACAAATAATTGGAGGACAAATTAAAATTGTGTCTTGAACCTTTTTAATTGATACTAATAAAGTTGCGGGAATAACCATATAACCAATACGCCAGCTTGCAAAACCATAGGCTTTAGAAAGGCTAAATAAAGAAATAGTATGGTTGCTACTACCAGTAAATGAAGCCGGAGAAATATGTTTGACATTGTCATAGGTAAAATATTCATACGCTTCATCATTAATATGATAAATATTTTTGTCTCGACAAATTTGATTCACTCCCTGTAGTGCTGTTTGAGAATAAACTGCACCCGTAGGATTGTTTGGGGAAATCGTTACAACTGCGCGAGTTTTCGCAGTAATTGCCGAGGCGATCGCATTTAAATTTAACTGATAATTTTCATCGGTTTCTACTAATACTGGATGGCAACCTGCCATTCTAATTGCCATTTCATGATTGAAATAATATGGCGTATTTAAAATAATTTCATCACCAGGAGATGTAATTGCCAGAACAGCATTCATAAATGCCATATTACTGCCGGCAGTGACAACAATACAGCTATCTTCATTAATTTCGATCGCATTGAAGCTACTTAATTTTGCTTGAATTGCTGTTAATAATTGCGGGATTCCCTCTACCTGCTTGTATAAATTATTAGAATCTTCGGAAAAAAATTGAGATAAACAAGCGATCGCTTCTGGAGGTGGAGAGTAAGAAACTACACCTTGTCCTAAGGAAATAGTCCCAGGAGTATTACGAATCAGTTCCCCAATCACGGGGATAATTGGAGATTGCACCGACTCCATGCGGGAAATTAGATTTGGCATTTGCTTATGACTCAGTAGTTATATAATTTTTGCGATCGCCTGTTCTCCTATTTATGAATTCACTGCTGCTAGTTGGGCTTGTTGACGCGATCTTTTGCCGAGTAATAGCATTTCTACACCTTTTGCTGGCGCGAGGGTGACACCGCGACGACGGGGAATTTCTGGTTGGGAATTAAAGAGTTTTAACTCATAGTTTGCCAAAATTTTTCCTAGCACTAATTTCATCTCAAACATTGCTAAAGCTTCACCAATACAGCGACGTGAACCGCCTCCAAATGGCATAAATTCATAGGGGGAAAATTGACGTTCTAAAAAGCGATTGGGGTTAAATTGTCTGGGTTGGGGGTATAAATCTTCGCGTTGATGTACGAGATACATGCAACCATATACTATTGTTTCTGCTGGAATTTGATATCCTAAAATCTCTACCGTTTCTTGAGTTAATCGCGGAAATGTCACCATTGCCACGGGGTTGATGCGTAAGGTTTCGTTGCAAAATGCAGTTAAATATGGCAATTTAAACAAATCCATGACATCACTTGAATTGCCTAAATTATCGAGTTCTTGCCGTAATTTTGTTCCGGTTTCAGGTAAGAAATGGCTCCAGTATAAACCCCATGCCATTGCAGTTGCGGTGGTTTCATGTCCCGCAAATAATAATGCCATTAATTCATCACGTAATTCTTGATCGCTTAATCCTTCTCCATCTTCGTCTTTGGCTGACATTAATAGCGAAAGAATATCAATCCTATCGGGATTAGGATATTGACGACGCTCCGAGATTTCGGTGTATATTAGCTTATCGATTTGTTCGCGATCGCGTAAAAATTTTCCCCAAGGACTCCATTTACCTAAGTCTTTTTGCAGGAAGGGAAAGAATAAAAAACTCGAAGCAAAGGGATTGCGGAAAATATTTGACATTCTCCCCATTAGATATCTAAGTTGCTGACAGCGCTCCCCTTGATATAAACCAAAAACTGATTGTAAAATGACTTGCATGGAGATTTCTTGCATTGCCGCACGTGCCAAAAAAGGCTGATTGAATGGCAATTCATTTATAACTTTTTCAGTTATAGTAATAATGAGTTCACCATAGGATTTCATGCGATCGCCATGAAATGATGGCATTATCAATTGTCTACGTTTGCGGTGACTTTCCCCATCAATAGTAATTACCGAATAGTTACCAATGATTGGAGACAATATACTATTGTACTCACCGGGAGCGATGTATTTCTTGCGATCGTTGGTTAAAATTTCCTGAATAGCTTGGGGTTGATTAACAAAAATAATTCCTTTCCCAGAACCCATAATTTTACAGCTAAAGATGTCAGGATAATCGCGCACTGCGTTTTCCATATATCCCACAGGATTCGCCACCCACTGGATTCTTTGTAAAAAAGCAGGAGTTGCGATCGGATTTGGTAGTTGCATAAAATTTTATATCTCCAGAACTTTTGGTTTTGAGATTTGAGATATCACTATTTTAATAGTAACAAATAAAAATCAAGCATTCACTTGACTGTTTCCATATGTCGTAAAATCTTCGCAATATTACGAGCATCATCAATTCCCCGGTGATGCGTCCCGATTAATTCAAATCCTAATTTTGCCAACGCATCTGCCATTCCAAAAGCTTGAGAAACACCTAGATATTCGGAAAATTGCTTTTTAATATTGATATGTTCTGGTGTCAAAGGATAGGGAATTTTATGAAATTTGCAATCCTGAATAAATTGTCTTTTATCATAATCTCCCCAGGAGCAAAAAGTATATTTTGGGAATTGTGACATCCATTTTTGTAAGTGCATAATTGCTTCTGGGAATTTCGGAGCTTTTTCGATATCGGCTTGCTGAATTGTAGTTAATTGTGTACAGAAATCAGTCAATAGCGGATGACGAATTGGTTGGATAAATTGCTGATATTCTGCATCAACTTCCCAGGTGCTACGATTTAACATGACTGCACCAATTTCAATTATTTCTGTCTGATGACGAGGAATACTTTTGTCATCCGAGCAAGTTGCTTCTAAATCAATAACTAAAAAATAGAAGTTTTTATTATCTTGATGCATATGTAGCAATCCGGTTTAAATTTTTCAGCTAATTTATTGATCATTAATTGTCCTCCACATTTCCCCATCTCCCCATCTCCCCATCTCCGCGTCTCCCCATCTCCCCATCTCCCCATCTCCCCATCTCCCCATCTCCCCATCTCCGCGTCTCCCCATCTCCCCATCTCCGCGTCTATTTTATCGCCATTATTGAGGCAATATGATATTACTCCTCATACTCAGTATCTATCTCAACATCTAAAGTCTCTTCATCAATGCGGACATATAAAATATTGGGGCGACAGCAAACTTGACAATCTTCAACATATTTTTGCTGACTTCCTTGGCTAATATCAATAAAAGTAGTGTTTTCTTCACCACAATAGGCACAATAAAACTCGGCTGTTGTTTGCATTTGTACTATTAAGAATTACGAATTAAGAATTATATATTCCCCATTTTTGAATAGCACGACGAAGTGCGCCACTGGGTAAAGCATCTAAACTAAAAGATTCACCTTTTTCCACATATTTCCAAGCTTCAAAAAATGCTTTTACTCCTGCTGCTGCACCATCGGGATGATCCATAATACCAGTACCAGCATTGAGAATCACATCTTGTCCGTAGTCAGCTAAAGCTTTCGGAACTACACCGGGATGTATCCCCGCAGAAGGTACTGGCATGACACCGCGCATTCTTAAGTTATCGCGAATTTTTGCTTCGACTTCGGCTGCAAATGGTAAATTTCCGTAGTGTGCAGGATACAACACAGCATCTGCACCAGCATGAGCCATGAAAGTACCAAGGGTAATTGAGTAATCCATGCCATAATCAGGTGCTGCGGAAATTGCACCAGCACCAGCAGGATGGGTAAATATGGGTACATTGATTTCCGAGTCTGTTGCTAGTGCCTCAAGTACAGAAAAGCCATAGGAGAAAACATTCAATAACAAGGCATTGGCACCATTACGTACTAATTCGCGGGCATTATGGATTAATTCTCTGGCATTTCCCGTTACATTCACAGCATAAAGGATGGTACGTCCAGTTTCTTGTTTGACTTGATCGATAATGACACGGCAAGCTTGCAAACGTTCTAATGTGGGCGCAGAATCCAGATTTCCTAAAATTTCATCGTCTTTAATAATATCTAATCCTGCTGTTGCGACTTCTTGGAATATTTCCGCATGATCTCTGGCTGAAAGTCCTAAAGCAGGCTTAAAAATTGCCATAATTAGGGGACGGTTAAATACACCAAGTAATTTGCGGATACCAGTAATACCGAATTGAGGACGCAAACCGTAGTTTTCTGGTAGTCGTACATCTACTACTTTTGCAGCACCAGCCATTGAGTATTTACCAAATATCATTGTCAATAGACTAGGGATATCATTTTCGACGTTTGTTTCGGGAAAGTGAATTGTCGCAATACTATATCCTTCATCTGCATGAGTAATTGATACTACTTCAGCCAAATGTGCCTGCAAACTAGCTTCACGGTGGCTAAATCTAGCATCCCAAGTACCGACTGTTTGCCCAATTGCGATAGTTTTGGCTTGCTTTTCAGCATCAATACCATGTGGAAAACGATAATCTACTGCGATCGCCATTTTATTTAACTTGACTAATTACTAAGTAAATTATCAGGCTCAATACCATGATTTAGCAAATATTCAGGTATGTCTGCGGTACAGCAATTGTTGAAGTAACGCTAGATTGCCTGCAAGGAATTGAACAAGGGATTTTGGGCAAAATTACTTCAAAGCTCTAGGAAAATCAGAAAATATTTATCTGCTGTGTCGTCTGTCTCTATGCACTTGTATGACTCCATTGCTAGTTATATACCAATAAAGGGTGGGGTTTCATCCTCTAAAAATTAAAGATTAGGTAGACAATTCGCGTGTTGTGAATACTACGAATATTCCCTGTACCCCATCCCTTCTATAAAGAATGAGCTTTTTTGTTGGCTCAAACATCAATATTTATTTGTTCTATCTGTCTAGCTGCTTTATCCCACAGCTTTGCTAAAGTCTCATCTTGCCAGTGAGTTCTCAGATTTTCTGCTTTTTTGTGACATATTCGCTCTAACATTTCTAAGATTGCAGATAATGTTAATTTATCAATTAATCCTTCTAAAAGCTCCATATATTCTTTGTGCATGATATTTACCTCTATTAACTGCTGCTGATATTTTCTGACAAAACCTATGTAGATTAATTATTTGTTCACAAATAATAGATTAAGATTTGTTGCTATTTTCTACCAAAATTCTGCCAGGATATACACGTAGTAATTTGGATTAATTATGATTGAGTAGAGAATCTTCAACTACCAGTACAGGAATAGAACTGGATTCAATCACGGTTTGAGAAACTGAGCCAATCAACACTTGTTCCCAAGATTTTGCTCCCCGTTTTCCCATGATAATTTCTGATACTTGATAATCAATTGCGGCTTGCACAATTTGTTCGGGAACAGAACCCGTGAGCGTCACAAATTTATAGCGAATATCTGCAAGTAATCGCTCAGTTCTCTTTTGTAATTCTTGAACAGCATCAGGAGAAGCAACATTAATCACATGTAAAACAATGACCTCAGCATCACTACGACGAGCGAGGGCGGCGGTTTTTGTTAACACTTGGGTAGATATGGCAGAAGTATCAACCGCAGCTAATAATACGACACGGGTAGATACTGTCACCTTGGTGGGATCGACTTCACCACGTTGTAATAACTTTGGCGCAGAGATAGGTATTGCCCAAGCCCCTAAAGGAGCAGTGACTAAAATTGACAGGGCGGCGATCGCTAAAATGGTATCCCCTCCCTCAATACCACGAGCTAAAGGAATTGCACCAATGGCTGCTTGGACTGTGGCTTTGGCTGAGTTTCCTGGCAACAAAAACAACCGTTCCCGCCAATTCCAATTACTTCCTAAGGTGGAAACATACCAACCCAACATCCGACCAATTAATGTACCTACTGCCAAAATTACAAGCCCCGGCAAGAGAATATTACCTAATACATTTAATTGAATACTCGCCCCTAACAAGACAAATAAAAAGATTTCCGCAATCATCCATAAATTGTCAAATCCAATTCGCAATCTTCGCGCCAACGGAGCATCTAATTCAATTAGGAAAAACCCCATTGCCATGACTGCTAAATATCCAGAATAATAAGCCCAATACTGGGGTAAAATTACTAAAAATAAAGCCGTACAAGCAGTAATCAAAATATCTTGGACAGTATTTTGTGTCCATTTTTGTTGTACGAGAAACCACACCAGTAAACGAGCGGCAACGTATCCAACTAAAAGCCCGAAAATAATCTCTCGTAATACTTGGATGGGTAAAAACTGCCATGCTGTTAATGTCAATCCTCCCAAAAGGGTAATTTTCTCGGTATTTCCTTGTGTGAGAAAATCCACTAACAAGCCAAAAACTAACAGCAACAATACATCAGAAAGGGCACTTCCAGTTAAAATGGCATCGGGAATACCTTTAGTAACTCCCCATCCCAGACTTTTGAGTCGTAACATTGCTGGGACAATCACTGCTGGAGATTCCGCCCCAATAATGCAGCCCAGTAGTAAACCTGTGGGAAAATTAAAATGAAATAGCGGTATTGCCACAAGCGCGATCGCGATCGCTTCCAAAGTCGCTGGTAAAAATCCTAACCTTAGCGCTACTGTACCCTGCTGAGAGAGTTTTTCCCGGTCTAATCCCAGCCCAGCTTTCATCAAAATAATCATCACAGCCACGGTTCGCAAACGGTCGGCAGAGGTGAGAACATCGGCATGGATGACATTAGCTACTTGAGGACCAAGCAAAATACCACTAAGAATCATTCCAATTAGGGGTGGAGCGCTCAATCGCCGTGCCAGTTGACCGATGAAAAACCCCGTTAGCAAAATCCAAATTACGCTTTCTAGCATTACTTGACTCTCAAAATCGTTGTTGTAGAGATACTTGTAAACAAGAGAGTCAGGTTATGATGTGCATACAGCCCTACAATCCTGCTACAAGTAGAGGAAAGTAGGAGCTATCAGCCTTGCATTTATTAAAGGCGGTTACGGCGAGCTCCATCGCCTAAGGAATTATCTTACATCATTTTTAGCATCTTTCTTTTAGGCATCTTTTTGGAAAATGTAGAATGCCACTGGAAATTAGTGGGACGATTAAGCTTATCTCTGGATTAATGATATGCCAGCAAGATTTTCAGTAATTTATATCGTTTCTTCAAAATCTGGCAACACATAAAATAAATCTCCCTATCTCCGCGTCCCCGCGTGCCCTTGTCTCCCCATCTTCGCTTCATTTTTCTGGCTATTATTGAGGCAATTGTGATTTTAAAATTTTAAATTGTGGGTACAATGGTTTGGAATTCAGGTTTATTGAGAGTCGCAAAGTAAAGTTCCACCTCAAGATGAGGATAGCGATCGCGAATTGATTTATAAGCCCGATTTAAATAATCTGTATGCATTTCTAACTCTCGCTTTGGATCTTGACTTAAATTCGGGTCAATCATAGTTGCATAAGCTCCACAGTCTTGATGGTCAATTATAATTACCTTGTTAATCTGATGTAATCGAGAAGATATATCTAGCTGATCCCAAAATGCTTCAGCATCTGATGGATGGGGAAATCCGGTTACAGCCAGGGATGCCCCTGCTAATGCTGTCCAATCATATTCGCCACCTAAATTTTTCTTCCCTAAAAAGAAACGTTCTGCTGTGAGAAACCGAAAGTCAATACAACTTAATACTAAAGCTTTGGCTCGATGAACTTCAGCTTGAGCAGGTGCTGCTGATTGCAACATAGTCAAAGCTACGGCTCCGGGCAGCAAAGATTTCAGAAAATGACGACGACTAGCCAAGGAATGACAACAAAGACATTGACCAGTATGTGATTGATTGATTATATTTTTCATTTTTTATAATTAGATTTTATGCTGGCAGCATAGATTGTAAACTAGTTCAAGACTCTGTTGCCAAAGTTTGTATTAAGATTATTTAACAGATGTAATTGAATATTTTACTTTTATTTTACTTTTATTTTATTTTTTATAATCTATACCCATATTTTGACTAAATCTAGTGATTTAATTCTAGCAATTAAATAGTTTTTCAATAAAGGTGAAAGTCCTCACTACCTTTATCCACCTCAATCTGAATGATTTCCAAAATTCGACTAAAGCCTACTATTTTTTTTAGTAAAATACCTGTTCCCATTTGACTAATTTTTTTGAGGGGATAGGAAATATCTGTTTTATTAGTGACGAATATTAAAGGAATTTTCACACTTATTAAACTCTCATGCATTTTGTAAAATATTTGATAGCCCATTTCCTCAACTATCTCCAAAGAATAAATAATTAAATCTGGGTATTGTTCCTTGGCTAAATATGAACCCATAAAAATATTATTTGCTTCAATTACATGAAAGTTATTGTTTCTGATAAATTCACATAATAGGTGACGAAAAATTTGGTCGTTTTCCACTACTAAAATATTCTTCATGATTTTTGACTGTTATGTTTGAGTTATTTTAATTCTCAGATCATTTAATTAATTCTGATGGTAATCAAAGGGTGTTAGTGATTAAACTTGTTTAAATTTATTTTGTAATTCAATCACACACCCTAATTAACAATAATCAGAAATGCGAGGCTTTACTGGTAATTACAGATATCTATTTTGCTCTCTTGATGGCACAATAGTATCAATCATTTAATTCCATCAATTCTTTTGCTTGAAAATCAGTGGCAACAGGCTGAGAACAGGCGATAATATGAGGACTGATAGCGCAAATCGCATCTGTGGTTGTTTCAAAACAATTTGACAATCCAATTATTTTTAACAACCCTGAACGCTCTAGGATTTGTTTGACTTCAGGTTGCAAACCCGTGAGAATTAAGCGACAATTATGCCGTTTCAAGTCATGATAAATATCCTCCAGCGCTACTAATCCAGTCGTATCCATATTTGGTACAAAACGTAACCGCAAAATTAAATATTTCACTTCTGGTTCATCTCGCAGGAAGGTGACAAACCTCTCCGCAGCACCAAAAAATACAGGACCATCTACCCGATACACTGCAATTTCTTTACCTAATTCCAGAGGAGTCCCTGGGGGAAACACTTCAGTTTCAGGTATTTTAACTAAGCTTAAATCGCTCATCCGCTTAATAAACAAGACTCCGGCTGCAATCAATCCCACTTCAACAGCGAGAACTAAGTCAAACAAGATTGTCACCAACCAGGTAAGAATCATCACCGCAAAGTCGGAGTAGGTAGCACGTACCAATAAGCCAATAGCTTCCCACTCAATCATTCGCACACTAACTACCATCAAAATGCCAGCAAGTGCCGCTAGAGGAATCTGTGCCGCTAAGGGTGCTAAAGTTAGGACAATCATGGCTAAAGCAACACCATGAATTACTCCAGATAATCGGGTTTTACCGCCAGAACGGACATTCACAGCAGTCCGTGCGATCGCACCTGTGGCAGGAATGCCACCAAAAAATGGCACAATTATGTTTGCCAAGCCTTGACCAATTAACTCGCGATCGCTATTATGTTTCTCGCTGACCGTCATCCCATCAGCCACTACCGCCGATAGCAACGATTCAATACTTCCCAATGCTGCTAAAGCCAAAGCTGGATTAATTAGTTCTCGAATTAGACTGAAATTATCCCAGTGGGGAATACCTTGGGGTATCGGTAAAGATTGGGGAATAGTGCCAATTGTGGGGACATCTAGATGAAAATAAGTAGCTATACCTGTTGCCAACACCAACCCCACCAAAGAACCCGGTATTGTCGAATTAATCTTAGGCCACAAAACCTTGGCAGCAATTACTACCGTTGCTAACCCCACAGCCGCCCAGTTTAAAGCTTCCACGTGAGTTAAAGTTTGCCCAAGTCCGGGGAGAAAATGTTCGCTACGCGGTAGTTGTAAACCAAAGAAATTATTTAATTGACCACAAAAAATAATCACGGCAATACCATTGGTAAAGCCCGCTGTGACTGGATAGGGAATAAACTTCACCAGCCGCCCCAGTTTGGCAACCCCCAAGGCTACCTGGATAATGCCAGCCATCACCCCCGCAATCCAAACTTTCTCAATACCATACTTGGCGACAATACCCACCAAAACCACAGCCATTGCACCTGTCGGTCCTGTAATCTGTACTGGTGAACCACCAAAAATTGCTGCCACAATTCCTGCCACAATAGCGGTGTAAAGTCCCGCCTTGGGTTCTACACCACTGGCTACCGCAAAGGCTAAAGCCAAAGGTAAGGCGACTACTGCTGCGGTGAGTCCCCCTGTCAAATCGCCGCGCAGTCCACTAAACCAGCGACTCAAACGCAAAAACTGTGGTTCTTCGAGGATATCAGAGATTGCCATATTGTCATTTTTAACTCTCATACAGAATTTTTTGTTGATGCACCCAATAGTGTTATTCCATCTTTTCCAATGCTTCACGCACATTTACTAGATGGTTATTAAACACCTCCAGTGCTGCATCCAGCACCTTGAAAATAGCTGGATCACGAATCGAGTAAAAGACGTAGTTGCCTTGTTTGCGAATCGTTACCAGATTCAGCCGACGTAGGACTCCCAACTGCTGAGATATTGATGAAGCATCTACCTCTAGCCACTGGGCAATGTAATTCACATTTTGTTCGCCCTGTCGCAAAGTATCCAAGATTTGAATCCTCACAGGGTTGGACAGAACCTTGAAAAAGTCTGCCTTGAAGTAACTAGGTTCAAAGGGCATTTTATTTTAGTATATCTCTATCTTCAAAGTCTTGCAGATAGCTTAACACTTATGCTATGGTTCAGCAAGTTAGAGATATAACTCTAAACCTCACCTTTTCGGGTTACTCCCGCAGGAAACAGCAGTGGAAATCAAAGACGACAAGAGCGATCGCGCAAATATCGGTATTATGCCAATATCGGTAAAATCCTCCAACAAGCTAGAAGTTCTGCAAACATCAGCTATTTCTGAAGTTAGTCCAATTAGCAGGGGCATAGAAATCGTCAAAACATTCTCCAGTGCAGGAATACGTCCCATTACTGCTAGTAACCTCAAAGTTGTAAAAACAATGAATGTTATGGGTATCCGTCCCATTGGCGCTCATACAATAGATATTGTTGATAGCATTAACCAGTGTGGGATTCGTCCAGTTGCTGCAAATACCATCAATGATTCTGAAAGTCTGATGGCTTTTCTGGACTAGACTGCAAATTATTTTTATACATTTAATTACATAATCCTTTGAAAAACTGATACCAATTCCAAGAATGTTGGCAACACATCCAGAATCTGAGATGCGTTAGCTTTTCCGCAGAAGGCTATATCGTATCTCTACAAAATTTATTTGTCGCCTGCTTGTTTCAAATTGGTATGATTTTTTGTCTTTACAAAAAGACTCAAGCAGTAAAAACAGAGGTGATTTCGCAAAATGGAAATTAAAATTTTTGATGTAGAATATGGTTTTTGTGCATTAATTATTTCTGATAATAATCGTGCAACACTTATTGACTGTGGCTACAATGAACGAACAGGGTTTCGCCCAAGCAACTATATTATAAATAGTAGTTTAATCGGTCTGGAAAATTTAATTATTTCTTATTTGGGCGACGAAAATTTAGCTGATTTACCTTACCTGATGAACCATAGTTTTCAAAGTCAATTCCCTACTAATTTTTTGATTAAAAATCCTTCAATAAATGCAAATAACTTGCCAGAAATAGGTATTCGTAATCATGCGAGAAGCGGAAAAATAAATTTTTTAAGTTTCATCAGCAACTCCTATAGAGCAAAAATTGTTAATCATAGATTTGGCAACATCAGTTTCGCTTTTTTTTCTAATCATTATCCCAATTTTTTAGATTACAATAATTTAAGTTTGGTGACTTTTATTTACTACTTTGGTATTGGCATAATATTTCCCGGTAATTTGACACAAAAAGGTTGGTATTCTCTCTTAGAAAATCCATCATTTCGAGAGAATTTACAACGAGTTAATTTTTTCGTAGTATCTAACCACGGACAAGCAAGTGGTTATTGCCAGGAAGTGTTTGATTATTGTCAACCTGAGTTAATAATTATTTCTAACAAGTTAAATCAGCCGATGCCGCCAGAAATGAAAAATAGATACATAAATCATGCTCAAGGCTTCAAAGGTTTGAATGGTAATCAGAAGTTATTAACTACTCGCGAGCATGGTACGATTAAAATTTCTAAGCCTTTTGCTAAGAAACTACAAATAACTACATCTATAAAGTATCCTAATTCAAGATAGCTTCCAGAATTCAAATAGCTGATAAAATTTTTCAGGCGATTGAGGTGAAGATTCAATTGCTAAAACTATTGAAACACTATATCAAGATAATTATCAACACGTTTGAAAAGCATCATACTTAACAATTAGTACATTAATTTTTTTTATAATCCTGTTCGTCCTAACTTATCCTACAAGTCACGGAGAATTGATAGAAGACTTATTTGGTTGAGCAAAATAATTCTGTTAGCTGCGATCGCAATTGATGCTAAACGATATCATTACTAAGGTATCATCTCTCTCCTTAGTAGTCATGCAAGCCGAACTTATCCAAACCAACCACAGCCAATCCACAAGCCGCTCCAACGCCCTTCCTCAACTCCTCGCACCCGCCGGTAACTGGGAATGTGCGACAGCTGCTGTCGAAAATGGTGCAGATGCAATTTATTTCGGCTTGGATAAGTTCAATGCACGGATGCGGGCTGAAAATTTCACTGAGGCAGACTTACCGGAATTAATGGAGTTTCTCCACCGTAGAGGTGTTAAAGGTTATGTCACCCTCAATACTTTGGTATTTCCCCAAGAATTGCGTGAGGCGGAAAGATATCTGCGTTCAATTATTGCTGCTGGTGTTGATGCGGTAATTGTCCAAGATATTGGTATTTGTCGTCTCATTCGTCACCTTTCTCCTGATTTCCCTATCCATGCTTCCACACAGATGACAATTACAAGCGATGTAGGTGTGGAATTTGCGGAGACTCTAGGGTGTAATTTAGTTGTTTTGGCACGGGAATGTTCGCTGCCGGAAATTAACAAAATTCAAAATCGGATGCAGTATCGTGGTGCCACCTTGCCATTGGAAGTGTTTGTTCACGGTGCTTTATGTGTTGCTTATTCGGGGCAATGTTTAACCAGCGAGGCTTTGGGGGGGCGATCGGCAAATCGGGGGGAATGCGCTCAAGCTTGTCGGATGCCTTATGAGTTAGTTGTAGACGGGGAAAGTGTGGATTTGGGGGATAAAAAGTATCTTCTTAGTCCCCAAGATTTGGCTGGGTTAAGTGTTTTGCCGGAGTTAGTACAAGCAGGTGTCAGTTGTTTGAAAATTGAAGGTCGGTTGAAATCTCCTGAATATGTAGCGAATGTGACGCGGGTTTATCGGGAAGCACTCGATCGCCTGATGATGCTGCCAGAGGATACGGTGAAAGACGAGGAGATAACAGAAACAGAGGTTAAGGCTGATTTTCCCAAAAAATCCTCCATATCTCCTTCCCCAGAAGAACTTTACAACCTGGAAATGGCTTTCTCTCGAGGAATTTATACTGGTTGGTTCCGGGGAATCAACAATCAAGAATTAGTTCATGCTCGATTTGGGAAGAAGCGCGGGGTATACCTGGGTAAAGTCAAGCAGATTCGTCATGAAGAGGTAATTGTTACATTAGAGGCACCCTTAAAGCCTGGTGATGGTGTTGTATTTGACTGTGGTCATCCGGAGACAAAGGAGGAAGGAGGACGAGTTTATGGGGTACAGCAGAGGGGTAAAGAGGCAATAATTACTTTTGGTAAAGATAATCTGAATTGGCGACGGGTGCATGTTGGAGATAAATTGTGGAAGACGAGCGATCCGGAATTAGATAAACAGTTGCGACAAAGTTATGCTGGAGATACACCGCAGTTCCAACGTCCCATTGATATCGAGGTACATGGGGAAGTTGACAATAAGTTGGTTACTGTGACTCGTGATGAGCTTGGTTATGTGGTTTTGGTTGAGTCGGAGATTTTATTACAGGAAGCACATACAAAACCCCTAACAACGGAGAAGTTGCAGGAGCAATTGGGCAGATTGGGTAATACTCCTTTTAAGTTAGGTAATTTAAATAATTATCTTCAGGGTAATGTGATTTTACCTGTGAGTGAATTGAATAAAATACGACGAGAAATTGTTAGCAAGTTGGCAGAACAACGGGCAAAATCAAGACGTTGGCAATTAAATCAAAATGCATCTTTAAAAGATTTACTTCCCAAACTAGGAAATGTCCCGATACAGGAACACAAAGATAAAGGTAAAGATAAAGGTAAAGATAAAGATAAAAATAGTCATCCAAATCTGATTGTATTGGTACGTAATTTACAACAACTTGCAGCCGCACTGGAAGCCGGGATTGAGACAGTTTATTGTGAATTTGAAGATACTCGGAAGTATCGCGAAGCTGTGGAAATGGTGAAGGGAAAAAAGAGAGATAGGGAAACATTGACACAGGAAGAAGATAGTATTTCTTTCTCCCCATCTTTACCACTCTCAGGAGCATATTCACCCAATCCCGAAATATTTCTTGCTCCTCCTCGAATTACAAAACCGGGTGAAAATTGGATTTTACAACAAGTGCGATCGCACAATGCTGATGGTTATTTAATTAGAAATTATGACCAGCTTCAATTCTTTGCAAATGATAGATGTGTGGGGGATTTTTCGTTAAATGTGGCAAATCCTTTAACTGCTGATTATTTATATAATAAGTTTGGTTTGGAACGGGTTACGGCTTCTTACGATTTAAATATTAATCAATTGGAAGACTTAATTACTAGTTCTCCTCCGGAGTGGTATGAGGTGACAATCCACCAACATATGCCCATGTTTCACATGGAACATTGTGTTTTTTGTGCTTTTTTATCAACTGGAACTGATTTTACCAATTGCGGTAGACCTTGTGAAAAATATGAAGTTAAATTACGCGATCGCGTTGGTAGTGAGCATATTTTACAAGCTGATTTAGGTTGCCGAAATACAGTATTTAATGCCACTGCTCAAACTGGTGCTGAGTATGTGCAAAAGTTACTTAATTCTGGTTTGAAAAATTTTAGAATTGAGTTTGTTAATGAAACACCAGATGATGTCAAGCAAACTATCCAAATGTATCAACAATTATTGTGTGGAAAAATTAAGGGTTCCCAGTTGTGGAGAGAATTAAAATTACAGAATCAATTAGGTGTTACTCGCGGTACAGTTGTACATTAAGGAATGTGGATTAAATAAAGTACAAAAAACAAAATTAGGGTGTGTTAGGCATAAACCGTAACGCACCGCTATCTAAAGTAGTTAAATACTTCTTCTAAATACTCAGACTCAAGATTAAGATTGACTACATTAGACATCTTTAAATCTCCTTATTTAGTAATTATCTCGTCTATACGATGCCGATTTTAAATTGATTGAATTTGCCTGAATCCATTGTCACTAGTAATCTTTACACCCCCTTCAAATCATACCGTCTCAATAAAAATGAGTAAAATTACTTATTATTTTGATTTGATGTTCTCTGATGTAAAATAAAACTATTTGCTAGATTTTTCATGAATACTTATAAATAGTAGTTTCTACTACTGCAAAAATTGCTTAACATAGATATGTCTCTAAAATTATACTTTTCAAATCTAAAATCAAATGTCTTCACAATTCTTTTCTAAAAAACAGTGGATTTTTGATCGTTGGGCACCTTTCTACGATATCTTCTTTACTACTGTTTTCTATCAAGCAATCCACAAACGCTTACTAGAGTATGTTGAGCTACCGGAAAAGGCAAATATATTAGATTTAGGCTGCGGAACTGGACGCTTGCTCAATCGAATTGCTCAACAAAATCCCACACTTCAAGGAACAGGATTAGACCTTTCCCAAGAAATGCTCAAACAAGCAAATGTTAACAATAAACATCAATCTCGCCTGAGATTTGTGGAAGGTAATGCAGAAGCAACACCATTTGCAGATAATGAATTCGATGCTATTTTTAATACAATTAGTTTCCTACATTATCCCAATCCAATCACTGTATTATCCGAAGTTCATCGCATATTACGTCCTGGAGGCAAATTTTACCTAGTTGACTACACAATTCGTTGGGCTGATGAACCAAAAGTTATAGGAATGTCTAGTGGTAGTCTTCGCATTTATAGTCCAGCAGTCCGCGAAAAACTAGGACAACAAGCCGGATTGAATTGCGTCAAACATCAATATTTATTAGGTGCAATTATGTTAACAATCTTCTCAAAATAATTTTTTTGATTACCATTCCATTTCTCTCAGCTTTTATTGTCCTAAAAAGCCCGTCACTAAAAGCGGAAGCAAAATGAGTAAGCTGATAATCAGCAGTAAAGTTGCCGGATCGATGTCGATGGTATTTTTTTCTTTTGGCTGCGGCATATTACACCTTCTTTGATGGAATTAATTTAATCGCTTTAAAATCTTTAGGTAATGTTACTCTTTAAATTCTATTTTAAAAGATTTTTAATTCTTTTTGACTTAATCTAACTTCATCATTTTGTGGCAATTGTGACTCGCAAGGATGTAAATATCACTGCCAAAAGTATCTTTTTCGCAATAAAATATACTGAAATCAGTAAAACAGTGTAAATTAGCACTATATTGTATAGATGCATCTTGAATTTTAATTTAATTTTTGATTACGATGAAAAGAACCTTTGTCCTCGATACCAATGTTTTGCTGCATGATCCCTCTGCAATTTTACGGTTCAAGGACAATGACGTAGTCTTACCAATTACTGTAATAGAAGAATTAGACCGCTTCAAAAAACAGCCGGAAATGACCGGAAGAAATGCCCGCCAAGTCTCGCGCACGTTAGATTTATTACGTAAACAAGGGCACTTAATCGAAGGTGTATCACTAAATAATGGCGGTATGCTTAAAGTCGCATTATGCAGTCGTAAAACCTTACATTCTTTACCCGTTGAACTTGAACATGGTAATGGTGATAATGCGATTTTAGCAGTTGCTTTGGAAATGAAACAAGTTTGTCAATGTCACGTAGTTTTAGTTAGTAAAGACACGAATTTACGCATCAAAGCTGATGCGGTTGGACTCGAAGCCGAAGATTACGAAACAGATAAGGTTGATATCGATGAACTTTATACAGGTATCAAAGAAATAATTGTTTCCGGCGATGAAATTCAGCAATTATCTAAAGATGGTGTTTTACTGCTAAATGGTGAATTTTTCCCCAATGAAGGGATTAACCTTATTGATGAATTAAATAATTCCCATACAGCATTAGGAGTAGTCAATTACGGAAGAATTGTACCTCTAGAAAATATTCCTACCACTGGTGTTTCTCGAATTCAACCTCGCAATCTCGAACAAAAATTTGCCCTAAGTTTATTATTAAATGACTCAATATCGTTAGTTACTCTGGTTGGGAAAGCTGGAACTGGAAAAACATTATTAGCGATCGCCGCCGGATTACAAAAAGTTGCTGACGAACGAACTTATACTCGACTGTTGATATCTCGCCCTGTGATTCCCATGGGAAAAGATATTGGTTTTTTACCAGGAGATATTAAAGAAAAACTAACTCCTTGGATGCAGCCATTATATGATAATTTTGACTTGATTTTTGGTACACAAGATGTATCTGGAAAACCTGCACATTGGCGAAGGGGACATGAAGAATTAATCGAACGAGGAATGTTACAAATTGAACCTTTAACATATATTCGCGGTCGTACAATTCCCAAACAATTTTTAATTGTAGATGAAGCTCAAAACTTAACACCCCATGAAGTCAAAACGATTTTGACGAGAGCAGGAGAAGGGACAAAGGTAGTATTGACGGGCGACCCCGATCAAATCGATAATCCTTATGTTGATGCTGCCAGTAACGGCTTAACATATGTAGTGGAACAATTTAAAAACGAATCCTTAGCTGCCCATATTACCCTCAGTAAAGGTGAGCGATCGCATTTAGCTGAACGGGCTGCTATGTTACTTTGAATTTACTTTAACTTGTCACCAATCTCTAACTCCAATACCCAAAATGTCTCTCGAAGTTTACGGAATTCCCAACTGTGGAACCTGCAAAAAAGCTTTGCAATGGTTGCAAACAAATAATATTGAACATGTATTTATCAATACTAAAGAAAAGCCACCATCGCTGGAAATGATTCAAAATTGGGTGACAACATTAGGCTCCCAACCCATGCGAAATACCTCTGGTCAATCTTACCGAGCATTAGGTGCAGAAAAAAAGGCATGGAATAATCAACAGTGGGTAGAGGCATTTGTGAAAGATGCAATGTTGCTGAAACGTCCGTTGTTCGTCAAAAATGGAATCGCAGTAATGGTTGGATTTAAAGAGGGAGAAATCCACACTAAGCTAGGAATTTAAGTTTCAGTAAGTTTGAGTAATTTTAAATATTCAGTATTGAAGATACATTTATACTATAGTGAGGATGTGACACAATCAGAAAAGTGTTTAACTTCATCCAGGCTCGATGTCTTTAAGTAATCAATCACCAGATTCTCCACTCCAACGCTTGCGGGAAGTAAGGCGTTTACTGCTACGACTCCATAAAGCGTTGCTTGACTCCGAAAAAATAGTATACGAACAAGTATACGGACAAATCAAATCTAACGGTGAGTTTTTAAGCTTAGTCATTGGACATGAATGGTTCAACTGGCTACATCAAATTTCACAGCTAATTGTTCGCATTGATGAAGTGTTGTTTGCCAAAAAACCTGTAGCAATGGAACAACCCAATCAACTGTTAGAACAAACAAAAAACTTACTTCAACCCGACAACGAAGGTACAACCTTAGGACAGCGTTACTTCCACGCTATCCAACGCGATCCAGAAATTGCCTTAATGCATGTTGAATTGTCGGAAATGCTAGCACAAGCTTAGGGGAAGGGGAAGGGGAAAGAGGGAAAAGATGTAATCAATACAAACTCAGCCTCTTTCTCCCATCTTCCAATACGGTTCGGTTGAGCAAAAATGGCTTTTAGCTTTTAGCTTTTAGAATCAATAGCGTATAGATGCACTACAACAATTTTCGGTACATTATTTCCTGGAAATCTCCTTAAACAAGCAAAATTCATTAACTGTGCGATCGCTCTGCATTTTTTAATTTATCACTGTGACTAGGATAATTAGAATAACCTTAAATACTGAAATCAGAGTTTACACAAGTTTGCCACTTAACTATTTACTCAACACTTCGACACACTATGATTAAAATCCTCCATCTCTCCGATATCCACATGGGCAGTGGGTTCACCCATGGACGCATCAACCCGGAAACAGGATTAAATACCCGTTTAGAGGATTTTGTCCGCACCCTATCGCGATGTATCGATCGCGCGATCGCAGAACCTGTAGACTTAGTCATATTTGGTGGTGACGCTTTTCCCGATGCCACTCCTCCGCCATACGTTCAAGAAGCATTTGCATCGCAATTTCGTCGTCTGGTTGATGCCGATATCCCGACGGTTTTATTAGTGGGAAACCACGATCAACATTCACAAGGGCAAGGGGGGGCGAGTCTCTGTATTTACCGTACTCTGGGAGTGCCCGGTTTTATCGTTGGTGATAGTTTGACTACGCACTTCATCCAAACTCGTAATGGTTCTGTGCAAATAGTGACATTGCCTTGGTTAACTCGTTCAACACTAATGACGCGACAGGATACTGAGGGGATGTCCATGTCAGAAGTGAATCAATTGTTGACCGAGAAATTACGTGTGGTGATTGAAGGTGAAGTTCGCCGCCTTAACCCTGATGTACCAACTATATTATTAGCTCATCTGATGGCGGATAATGCAACTCTTGGTGCTGAAAAATACTTAGCTGTGGGCAAAGGGTTTACGCTGCCGCTTTCTTTAATTGCCCGCGATTGTTTTGATTATGTGGCTTTAGGGCATGTCCACAAACATCAAAATCTCAACAAACAAAATAATCCACCTGTGATTTATCCTGGTAGCATCGAACGGGTTGATTTTAGTGAGGAAAAGGAAGATAAAGGTTATGTAATGGTAGAGTTGGAACGGGGTCATGTCGATTGGGAATTTTGCCCACTACCAGTAAGAACTTTTCGCACAATTGAACTGGATGTTTCCAAAGCTGAAGACCCACAAGCGGCGATAATCAAAGCTATTTCCAAACATAATATTGAAGATGCTGTCATTCGTTTAATATACAAGTTGCGTTCTGAGCAGCTAGATTTAATTGAAAGTACGACACTACACCAAGCATTAAGCACAGCGCATACCTACACTATTCATCCGGAATTAATTAGCCAGCTAGCACGTCCTCGCGTCCCCGAACTGAGTGCAAGTAGCAGTATTGACCCCATGGAAGCATTAAAAACTTATTTAAACAATCGTCAAGATTTGCAAGAAATCTCTGCAAAAATGCTAGAAGCGGCACATAACTTACTGTCGGTAGATGCAGAAAATTGGCTAGAAGTTACAGAAAGCGATAATTCTCCTCAAGTAGCGAATTCCTTACCAGCAATTGCGATCGATACACAATTAAAATTACTGTAACAGGATAGTTGTAGAACTTACTATAAATTGCTTAATTTTCAGTATTTATGCGGATAGGTGTGTATGTCCTGAACTTCAGCTTTTTCGGTTCCCAAATCAATAATTTGAATGTTAGTCTAAGGTATTAAATCTCACATAAATTTGAGAGACTTTTGATCAACTCTGTTCTTTCTAATTCTATATTTATGTTGAAGTTAGTATCTGCCACTTTAATCGCCACAAGTATTATATTTGGGGCATTTAGCAATCAGAATGTGGTTGTTGCCCAAACCTGTGCATCGAAGTGTGGAAAGCGCCCACTTCAGTTTGTACCTGGTCAACTAGTTAGTATTGAGGTTACAAATAAAACTCCCAGACTGTTGAAATTACAGAAAATAGAATCTTCGGGGTTTATCCAAATTCAACCGGGACAAACCTTGAAGTTTCAGCAAACGCAGGTGACAGAACCAAATATGTCTTTGGTGTTTTGGGATGACACAGGACGAGCCTTAACAGCAAATCTCTCAAAGCCGAATTTTGCGACATTGCGGGTTGAACTGCGTCCTAATTGGTATCAACCAGGCGATCGCTCGATTTATTTGCGTGATGATGGCATGGTTAATGTTTTATAAGATATCGCCAATGTTAGGGGTTTATTGTTTGAAGTTGTGAGTTAATAATTAAGGGTTAATTGTTAATATTTAGGGGTTATGGGCAATAGCTCATAATTCCCAATTTCTAACTCCTAACTCCTTATTTATGACTGATAATTTCGACTAATTCCGAATTTTATTTTTGATGTTCGATAAATCTATCTCTCAATCTATCTCCCCATTACCGATAAATAACCGACGTTTACCAGAGCAACGTTGGCATATATATCCGCAAAAACCAGCTTTAGCCCAACAAATAGCAGAAACTTTCAATTTATCACCGATTATTAGCCAATTATTAATCAATCGTGGCATTGAGTCGGCGGAAACTGCAAAAATATTTTTAGAACCAGAATCCTTAAATTTACCTTCACCACTAGTTGATTTTCCCGACTTAACAGCAAGCTTAGAACTTTTAGAAACTGCGATCGCATCTCAATCCAAAATCGCCATTTGTGGTGACTATGATGCTGATGGTATGACTAGCACCGCTTTATTATTACGTAGTTTGCGGTGGTTGGGGGCACAGGTTGATTATGCGATTCCTAGTCGCATGCACGATGGTTATGGTATCAATAAACGCATTGTCGAAGAGTTTCACAAAGAAGGTGTTGAGCTAATTCTCACTGTAGATAACGGGATTTCTGCATACGAGCCTGTTGTTCGCGCCCGTGAACTTGGTATCAATGTCATTATTACAGACCACCACGACATTCCCCAAAAATTACCCCCAGCAAATGCCATCTTAAACCCCAAACTCATCCGCGAAGATTCGCCCTATCGCGGTGTTGCAGGTGTGGGTGTTGCCTATATTTTGGCGGTTTCCCTGGCACAGCAACTCGGAAAAGCTAATTCTGGTATCCTCAAACCGATGCTGGAACTATTTACCTTAGGAACGATCGCAGATTTAGCTCCCCTCACGGGAGTTAACCGTCGTTGGGTAAAGCGGGGTTTACAACAGTTGCCAAAATCAAAATTAGCTGGAATTCAGGCATTGATTCAAATGTCTGGTGTGGTGGGGAAGGTAGGAGGAGAGGAAAAAAAAGAGGAAAGAAAAGAGGGGGACACGAAAAATGTTAACTCCCTCCTGCCTACTACCAAATCTCCAAATCCCGCATCATTAAAACCTGAAGATATTGGTTTTCGTCTTGGTCCCCGGATTAATGCGATCGGGCGAATTTCTGACCCGCAAATTGTTATAGAATTGTTGACGACCGATGATGTGGGAATTGCCCTCGAACGCGCGATGCAATGCGAAGGTGTGAATCGTCAGCGTCAAGAGATGTGTCAGCAAATTGAACAAGAAGCGATCGAAATTGTCGAAGCAGATTTTCTCGCCTCCCTCAAAGATGACAGGGTATTAGTAGTTGTTCAAAACAACTGGCATCACGGTGTAATTGGG
This sequence comes from Calothrix sp. UHCC 0171, assembly GCF_034931845.1. NCBI lineage: Bacteria > Bacillati > Cyanobacteriota > Cyanophyceae > Nostocales > Calotrichaceae > Calothrix > Calothrix sp. UHCC 0171. The sequence continues at coordinate 66,806 of NZ_JAYGHN010000017.1, read as the reverse complement.
ATTGTTGCCTCGCGTTTAGTTGAACGCTACGGTGTGCCTGTATTTATTGGTACATATGAAGAAAATGGAGATATTCGCGGTTCTGCACGGGGAATTCCCGAATTTAATGTATTTGAGGCTCTAGAATATTGCCACGATTTACTCGGTAAATACGGTGGACACAAAGCAGCAGGAGGTTTTTCGATACCTGCGAATAACTTGGCAGAAGTGCGAGACTCCAGGGAGTCGCTGCTGCGAACGCGCTTATCAGAATTTGCGAACCAATGTCTGCAACTCCAACATCTCAAACCCCTAATTAAAATCGATGCTTTAGCAAACCTAAATCAAATCGATCGCACCCTTTACCAACAGCTTAATACATTAGAACCCTGCGGCATCGAAAACCCAGACCCAACATTCTGGACTGCCAATGTCCGCGTCGTCGAACAAGCCACCATTGGCAAAGGTCATATTAAAATGACTTTAGCCCAAACCATTGATAATGTCCGTTATACAATTAAAGCGATCGCCTGGCGATGGCGCGAATATTGTCCCCTACCCACACACATTGATATCGCCTACAAACTTCGCGAAAATACCTTTAATGGGGAAAGCAGCATCGAGTTGGAAATCATTGGTGCAAGACAACCTAGCCAAACCCCAGCAGCACCATTATTATTGACATCAACAGCCAATAAACGAGGTGTCACTTTCACCCATCAAAATCGCCAATACACCTGCGGTATCTACAACAACGGTTCCACACAGGAACTGAGAATTAAAAATGCCGATGGTAAAGTTTTAGCAATATCCGCCAATGCGACTGTGGGATTACTAGGGACAAACCGCCAAAATGCAAAAGAGGTTGATATTTCTCAACCTCCCTACGACAGTATTATTAAAACTGCATTCCAAGCTTTAAATAGTGCTGTAGATGCTGAAAGATGAGTAGAAAGCTATAGACATAAATTAAGTTTTGTGTCTTAACTTTTAATAACTGAGGGCGCAAGCTGCAATAATGAGTTCTTACCAAAATCTCATTACTTTTGACTTCACGATGAAATATTTGTATTTACTCAGCACGCAGCACTCATCACTTTCTTCTCTTACAAATCGCCATTGCGGAAAGCAAGCAGGAAAATCACGATTGGACCAGCTAAGACGATGAGAGCGATCGAAGTTAGCTGAAAAATGACTTCCCAATTGATGTTTCCTAAAGCTTCAAACATTTATTTCCTCCGAACTTGTTTTAAAAAGTTAAATAACACACTTACAAATCCTAGAATCTAATAATATCCGGCTACAGGCAACGGATTTTAATTTACTTAACAAAACTATAAAAAAAGACATAATTGGTGGAAATATGACGAAGAGAGACGAATACAACGACAAGAAGACATTTTAATTTTCAAGCTCAAATTCTTCTCCCCTCTACTTCTGATTTGAAAGAGTCATTACTCATTTGTTATTCCCCGCGTCTCCGTCTCTCCGTGTCCACCTTTCATGCTTGGCGATGAAAAAATTTCATCGCGACTGCCTTTACTCCCTAATCCCCAAAAATCATGGCTACTTGGCAATGTATAAAAAACTGCGGCGCTTGCTGCAATCTCAATCCCGAAGAACGACCAGATTTAGACTTATACCTGAATCCAGAAGAACTAGAAGAATATCTCAGTATGGTTGGTGAAGGTGGATGGTGTATCAACTTTGACCATGAAAGCCGTGAATGCCGTATTTATGAAAAACGTCCCCGCTTTTGCCGAGTCCAAGCCGATATATTCGTGGATATGTACGATATCGAACCCGAAGAACTCAACGATTTTGCGATCGACTGCTGCCGTCAGCAAATCGAAGGGGTATATGGCGATCGCAGTTTAGAAATGTTGCGGTTCGATCAAGCTGTAGGGATTTAAATTTTACTGGATAATGGCGATCGCCTCATTGAGCTTTGTTAAATGGGGTTGCAATTTGTAAAGAATATTGAGAAAATGAGAGAAATATGAAAAACCTCTAGCTCAAAAAGAATACTATCTGTGAAACTAGACTCTGCACCAAATACAGTAGCTGAAATCGCCCTGGCTGAAGCTGAACCAAGGATGTCGGTAATTGAAACCGCCCAATCTGCACACCCCCACAGTTTTGGGAAGAAGGAATCGATCTGGGTGACGTTCGCAACTACATTTGTAACTATATTTTTGGCTGAAATCGGTGATAAAACCCAGCTATCAACACTGCTGATGAGTGCAGAGTCACACGCCCCTTGGGTAGTATTTTTCGGTTCGGCGGCTGCTTTAGTGACAACCAGTCTATTAGGTGTGCTTTTAGGCAGTTGGATATCAACCAAGCTTTCTCCAAAAACAGTCGAAAAAGCAGCAGGTGTAATGCTTTTGTTTATCTCGGTAATGCTATTTTGGGATGTGGTTGTTGGCTAATAGTTGCTGATTAATGGTTAATTTATATAGTTAATGGGTAATTTATAATACCCAATTCCCAATTTTCATCCTCACAAAATTATGAACTGGCATCTTTTAGGACTCAGCTTTATTACAGTTTTTTTATCTGAATTGGGTGATAAAAGTCAACTAGCTGCGATCGCACTTTCTGGACAGGGAAAGTCACCTCGTGCAGTTTTTTTTGGTACAGCAGGGGCATTGTTATTAACCAGCTTATTGGGTGCATTAGCTGGAGGTATGGTTTCCGAGTTACTACCAACACGAATCTTAAAAACAATTGCCGCAGTGGGATTTGCAATTCTCGCGATCCGTTTATTATTTTTTAATGGAGAAGAAGAGATACTAGATTCGCAAAAAGAAGTAATTTAAAGTTACAAATAAATATTGAAATGTATCTAAAATTTAATCAAAAGCAAAAGCCTGGTTTGTTTGTGCAACCAGACTTTTTGTGGTTTTTCAAAAACCCAATTAAACTCCTAATCACGAGACTTCCAAGATTACTGATTTACGGAATCAAGATTCAAAATTGAAAAAATCCTTTCATCTGTTTCTTTTTTCCCACATTTGTTATACCTTCTGCTGCCAACTCCATCCTAAAATCACACCACCAATAACTAACTTCACAACATCTAAAACCCAATAAAGACCATGTAAAACATTCATGGTTACTGGAATTGGCGATAGAGAATTAAACAGACTGAGATTAACACCAATTGCAGACATTTGCGGTGTTAAGAAATATGTATCGGCGAATGATATGGCAAGCAATAAAACAGCCAGAAAAGTAATCACAGGTGAATTTCTGAATCGGCTATTTGATAAAACTAAAACGCCAGTTAATACTAAACCCGCGCATAACAACTCAATCCGGTTAAAACTCCAGAAAATCGAATAACCTGCGGACGCAAAACTATCTTGGCTCATCATTCCCGATATATAGAGACTAGGCATAATCACCCAATCTAAAAACAGACTCGCACTGAGCCAGAAACCCAAAGTCAGTGTTGTGATATTTTGCCAAAGGGGGCGTTTATATACAACGTTAGATTCAATGCTAGAGATCGTACTCATAAGAATAATTGCCTGTATTTATATCTTTAGTTTCCACCTCAAAAAGTAATCTTGACAACAGAAATAAACTATCCTTTACAAATGGGGTAGATATATATAAGTATTTAGGCTTATTTTCTCTTTGTATTTATATGAATTATGGCTAGTGAATATGTGAGAAGACTTTAAGTAAATTATTTTATACTTAAGGTAAGTAAAAACCTTTTCATCACTGCTGATGATGCCGGAGGTTGGGTTATGGCAAACTTTAGCGTTTCTGGAAACATTGTAGACGTTCTCCACAAAACCATATTTCCGGGAACAGTTGTCATTGTAGACGGCAAGATTCAAGCTATAGTGCGAGAAGAGGGTAAACAATATCATCAGTACCTACTTCCTGGTTTCATTGATGCCCACGTTCATATCGAAAGTTCCATGCTTGTACCCACCGAATTCGCCCGTCTGGCAACGGTGCATGGTACAGTTGCAGTAGTTTCTGACCCACACGAAATTGCTAATGTCTTAGGACTGGCTGGTGTGCGGTTTATGCTTGCCAATGCTGCCCAAACACCCTTGAAAATAGCCTTTGGTGCGCCTTCCTGTGTGCCTGCGACTGAGTTTGAAACAGCAGGGGCAAAATTGACAGCTAGAGAAATTCGGGAACTTTTTCAGCAGGATGGGATTTCTTACCTCAGCGAAGTGATGAATGTTCCTGGTGTTTTAGCTGGGACAACCGAGGTGATGGCAAAAATCCGTATTGCCCAAGAATTCGGGCTTCCTGTTGATGGACACGCGCCAGGACTCCGGGGTGAGGATGTACGGAGTTATGCTGCTGCTAAAATTACTACCGACCATGAATGCAGTACCTTGGCGGAAGCTTTGGATAAACTGGCTGTGGGGATGAAGATTATTATTCGTGAAGGTTCAGCCGCAAAAAATTTTGAGGCATTGCACAGTTTGATTAATTCCCATCCCAGCCAATGTATGTTTGGTAGTGATGACAAGCATCCTGATGATTTGGTAAAGGGGCACATTAACGAGTTGGTGCGATCGCTTGTCGCACTTGGTTATGATGTAATGAAGGTGTTACAAATCGCCTGTGTTAATCCGGTGTTGCACTACAACTTGAATGTGGGATTGTTACAAGTTGGTGATGCTGCTGATTTGATTGTGGTCAACAATTTGCGAGAATTTGAGGTGTTATCTACCTATTGCAAGGGAATTTTAGTTGCTAAAGCAGGTAAAGCCTTAATATCATCTGTGCCAGTCACACCAATAAATAACTTTACCGCTACTGAAAAACAAACAACAGAATTTCGCATCCCCGCACAGGGTACAACAGTTCGAGTGATTTCAGCATTTGACGGACAGTTGATGACAGAAGAGAAAATTTTACCTGCCCAGATTCAAAATGGCGAGGTTATCGCAGATATAGAAAATGATGTGCTAAAAATTACCGTTGTCAACCGTTACCAAAATACTCCACCAGCCGTAGCACTAATTCACAATTTTGGCTTCAAACGAGGTGCGATCGCATCTAGTGTGGCACACGATTCACACAATATTGTAGCAGTGGGGGCAAGTGATAGAGAAATTTGTGCAGCAGTGAATGCGGTGATTCGAGTTCAAGGGGGTATTGCTGTCGTTGAAGGTAATTCTGTGCAAGTGCTTCCTTTACCCGTGGCAGGATTGATGAGTGCAGCAGATGGCTACGAGGTTGCAAAACAGTATGCTCATTTGGATGCTTGGGCAAAACGATTGGGTACTACACTGTCAGCACCATTTATGACGCTTGCCTTTATGGCATTGTTGGTAATACCTGATTTAAAATTAAGCGATCGCGGTTTGTTTAGTGGTAAAGATTTTAAGTTCGTGTCACTGTGGTTTAACCCATAAATTAGTTGAGACATTTATATTTTGGCTGATAATTTCTCTGCGTCGATTTTCAGATATTTAGATTCGCCTCAATACCTACAACAAAGCCAATGCGACGATGGGAAGACAGTAATATGTACAGGAAAATTCAGAATTATTCTCCGGGAATTTGGGGAATGCGAGTATTTGTAGGTTGAAAGAATTCTTTTTTCTGGAAACCAAAAGTATTAGCTACTAACGAGTTGGGAAAAACTTGAATTTCTTGGTTATAAACTTGTACTGCTTGGTTATAACGCCTTCGCTCTACAGATAGACGATTTTCAGTCCCAGCTAGCTCATACTGAAGATTAATAAATAATTGGTTTGACTGCAACAGGGGATTGGCGACTGCATAAGTACGAAAACTGTCAATTGCTTGATTAATTTGCACAATCGCACCAGCTTTTTTATCTGGAGTGTCTGCATGTAAATAAGAAGAATGCGATCGCTTCAACAACGATACTAACTCTTTCTCATGTTTAGCATAATTTTGTGTCACATTTACAAGGTTGGGTATTAAATCTGCACGTCGCTGGAGTTGATTTTCGACTTGCGCCCAGGCTGCTTCAACTTTGGAATTGGAACTGGCTAGGGAATTGTAAGTCCAAATGCTCCAGAGACTCAGAGCTACAAACATACTTGCGGTAATTTTCAGCAGAATTTGGCGTTGTTTTTGTGTTTGTTGTTGGCGCTGTATTTTTTCCTGATGTTGTTTCTGTATATCCCGAATTGCCTGTTGAATAATTTCGGGGGGGATGTCTACTTCTTCACCTGCGGCTACTAAGTCAGATTGTGAGTAGCTCCTCATTTGATTGGCATAGTAGCGAGAGGCTAACTCTAGCACCTCTGGGGCGATTTCTTCGGGAATTCTAATTTCTTGATTTTTCATGGCGAAAACAAACTTAGTATTAATTTGATTTTAATTTTTTGATTTTTTGATTTTTAGTCATTTTCATAATTTCCAGGTAATTACCAATCACCCCCACCACCACCACCACCGCTATTACCACCGCCAAAGCTGCTACCACCACCACTACCGCCACTACCCCCAGAACTGATGATAATTGGAGGAGGTAAACGAGGAATTATCCGTTCCTGTTGCTGAAAATAAGAACAAAAGTCACATATATCAGTAATCAATAATGTTCCATGTTTGTATTCTGTCGGTGGGAGTAGTGTCTTTTGGCTGCGCTTCACTGTCCACTCTTTGCAGTGAGGACATTCCTGAAATTCATCTGATTTGGATACCCAACCAATCAGGTGAAATCCTTCATCTATCTTTTCCTGGCTGCATTTTGGACATTTCCAGCCTTCAAATTTGATGCTACCGATACGTTGAGCGACTTTTTCCACTTCACTCAAATTTGATTCCACTAGGGAATCATCTACTTTTTGCATTTGCTGTTTACATGTAGAACAATAGACGCGATAATATTTTCGATCAGTCAGTCGCGATCGCCCTTCTGGCGGGAGAAAAACTTGACTATTAAAGTAGACTGTAATCCCTCCTAGAGTAAACACAAATACACCAGTTCCCAGTAATAATCCCCAGAAAATATTGTGATCTTGAGTCGGTTGAATGGAATCAGTAGCAGAAATTGGTTTTATGATAGGAATCTGTGTATTTTGATTTATTTCTGCTTTTAGGGATGGTTCTAAGACGATAATTAAGGCTTTTGTTCCAGCAAGAATGCCACCATCAAAGTCTTTCTGTTTAAAGCGTGGGGTAATTTCGGTGTTAATAATATTACCTACTTGAGCATCCGGTAAAATTCCTTCCACTCCGTAACCAGTCTCAATTTCTACCCGACGGTCTTTTACTGATACTAAAAATAGTACACCGTTATCTTTACCTTTCTTACCAATACCCCAGTAATTAAAAAGTTTTGTCTTAAATTCTTTCGGTGAAGCTGCCGGTGCTGTTTCTGGAACAGTTACCACTGCTATTTCCGCGCCATTTTTTGCTTCCAAACGCGAAATCATCCGATTGAGTTGAATTTCTGTCTCATCCGTGAGAATATCAGCCATATCAGTCACCCAAGCACCATTTACCTGTCGGGGATTAGGGACTTCTTGGACAGTCACAGCGAGGCTAGATAGGGGGGAAAGAAATATAACAGAGAAAAATAAACTCATCCAAAAAATTCGCTTTGGTTTTAGTAAATTCCACTTCATGAATTGCGCCTCCAAAAGATAAATATCTGGAGCATGAATATCTTGATTAATAGCAGTGTTCTAATACTAAATTTATATAACAAGAAGTTGAGAATCTTGTGAAGGTGGTGAAGTTCCCTGTAGTCACAACAGTGGGATTCGTAAAACTTTTATTCACTGTATCTCTTGTAAAAATCATTAAACTAATGGCAATTGATAGAGTCTGATATCAAGTCCAGTTAATCAGTTATTATTAATTTG